>JALVTT010000200.1 GCA_027024025.1 Sedimenticola sp. | reverse complement strand
GGCCGGCACCGCGCTGGTCGCGGCCTTCGGGCGCATGGTGTCCTCCATGGCGGCCAGCGTGGCCGCTTCCCGAGCCGAGGCAGCCGCGCGACTGAACAACCTGCGCCTGATCGAGGCGGAGGCGACCGCCCGGCTGCGCGCGGCCCGGGCGGCACTCGCGCAGGCTACCGCCCAGGGCAAGGCGACCACAGCCTTGCGCGCGGACGTGGCCCGAGCGGCGCAGGAAGCGGTCAAGGCGCGGCAGGCATTCGCGCAAGCCGCAGCCAGCACCGGGCTGTTGGCCCGGGCGGGCGGACTCTTGCGCGGCGCGCTGGCGCTGCTCGGCGGTCCCATCGGGCTCATCGTCACCGGCCTGGGACTGCTGGCCACCACCGCATTCTCGGCCCGGGACAAGGTGGTGGCCTTCGGCGGCAAGACCGCCTCCATCGGGCAGATCGTCTCGGTCGCATGGGAACTCGTCACCGAGAAGATCGGGGCCTTTGTCGATGCCTTGATCGATCTCGTAGGGATCAACGACAAGACCTGGGCGAGCCTGCGCGAGACGGTGATCGACGGCGTCACTGCCATCGACCGCGCGGTGCGAACGCTCGTCAACGGCATCATCGGGACCTTCAATGTCGTGGGCAAGGTGGTGGGGATCACCGCCGCCTTCCTCGTGCGCCGCTTCAAGCGAGCTTTCTCCGACATCGCCGCGCTGGCCCGCGCCCTGGGCCGGGATATCGCAGCCTCCTTCAAGGGCGACTTCTCGCTGCGCCATCTCAAGGCCGCGCTGCGCGCGGGCCGGGACGAGATGCGCGGCTTCGGCAAGGCCCTGGGCGACGCGGTAAAGGAGTCGCTGGGACGCGACTACGTGGGCGAGACCGCACGGGCGATCGCCGCGCGTATCCGCAGCGAGCAGAAACGCCAGCGGCTCTTTGCCCGGCCCCAGCCCAAGGGTGCCCCATCCAGCGAGGACACTGCCGCACGCCTCAAGCTCGCAGAAAGCCAGAGCGAAGCGGAACTCGGGATCCTCAAGGAAGGGCTGGCGCAGACATCAAGAGCTCTCGACCGGGCGCTGGCCGACCGCCTGATCTCCATCCGCGACTACTACGCCGCCAAGACGGCAATCGAGCAGCGGGAAATCGACGCCGAGATCGCTCGCAAACGGCAGACCCTGACCGAGCAGCGGCGCATCCTGAGAGAAGCCAACGACGAGAAGGCGCGGCTCAATGCCAAGGGGCAGATCGCGAAGCTCGAGGCGGACCTGATCGTGCTGAACAACCGTCGTGCCGAGGCGGAAGTGGCCAATGCCCGCAAGGCGGCGGCTGCCGAACGGGAACTCAAGAATGCGCTCGCCCAGGCCCGCGACGAACTGGCCCGCCTTACGGACACCGGGACCGACGCCCAGCGCCGTGAGGCCATCGCCCGGGCTTACCGCGATCTGCGCGCCCGGCTGCTGGCGGAAAACGACACGGCCGGCGTTTCGCTGATCGACCGGCTGATCTCTGTCCGTGCCGCGCAGGCCAACCTCGACGCCCTGGAGTCGAAATGGCGCCTGACCGCCGAGCGAATGCGCAACGCCCAGGAGGCGATCCGCATCCAGCAGCAGTCGGGACTGCTGACCGAGGCCCAGGCGCGCGAACAGATCGTCCGTCTCCAGCAGCAGTCCGCCGCCGAGATGGAGAAGCTGCTGCCGCTCATGGAACAGACAGCCCGGGCCATCGGACCCGAGGCGGTCGCCCGTGTGCAGGCCTGGAAGAACGAGTTGGCCCGGACCAGGCTAGTGGTCGACGAGGTGGCGGTTCGGGTCAAAGGCCAGGTCCAGGACGCCTTCGCCACGATGTTCGAGCAAATCGGCTCCGGCGCCAAATCTGCCAGGGAGGCGTTCCGCGACTTCGCCCGCTCGATCATCGCCTCGATCAACCGCATCGCCGCGCAGAAGCTGGCCCAGTCGCTGTTCGGCGGTATCAGCGGGGGCATCGGCGGTTTCGTCGGAGCATTGTTCCGTTCTGGTGCAGGGGGCTTCGCGGCCGGCGGCTACGTCACCGGCCCCGGCACGTCCACGTCGGACTCCATCCCGGCGCGGCTCTCCGCCGGCGAATACGTGATCAACGCCGCTTCGGTCAAGAAGGTGGGCGTGGCCTTTCTGGACGCGATCAACGGCGGATCCTTCGCGCCTCGCTGGCGTGGTCCGAATCTGGCTTTCGCCACAGGCGGCCTGGTGCCAAACGCAGGCCCCCGGGAGAAGCCCCAGGTCAACGTCCGGGTGGTCAACGCCGTGGACGAGTCCCTGGTGGGCGACTTCCTGGCCACGCCCGTGGGCGAGCAGGTCATCACAAACGTCATCCGGCGCAACGCCGCCACGGTGCGCCAGTACCTCGGGAGTTAGCATGGCACTGTTGTTCGTCGACGGCTTCGATCACTTCGATCCACAGGCCCTCAAGCCCGACGGCGTGCCCAACTACGGCTACGCCAAGGCCCAGTACGCGCCACAATGCGAGCGGGTGCCCGGACGCCGGAGTGCCTCGTCCGCGCTGCGCTTTCCCGCCAACAGCCAGGGCGTGGCCATGGTGCGCGAGATCGGCTACGGCGTGAGCCGGATCATCCTCGGCTGCGCCTTTCGCCTCGATCTGCTGCCGCCGGACCGGTTTCCGCTGCTGTTCGTGCGTACCAGTAGCAACCAGCGCTATGAGGTGTCGGTCAACGCCATCGGGCTGCTGGGCATCGGCCAGGGCGGATTTCCAACGGGCCAGTCATTGCGGGCCATCTCGGCCCAGACCTGGAACCACCTCGAGCTGAAGGTGGTGGAAGGCAACGGTACCGGGCTGCTGGAGCTGCGGGTCAACAGCCAGACCTGGCTGACCCTCAGCGGCCAGAACATCCCCACCGGCGGCAACCTGGTCGCCGGCGGCGTCTGCTGGGCCGACCAGCCCTGGCCGGTGGAGCTGTTGTTCGACGACTTCTATCTGGCCGACGGCTCGGGCACCCGCAACAACGACTATCTGGGTGATGTGCGCATCGACGCCCTGCACCCGACGGGTGCCGGCAGCTTCAGCCAGTGGACGCCTTCGGGCGTAGGGCAGAACTGGGAGATGGTCGACGAACCGCTGCCCGATCACAGCGACTACGTGACCGCCGCCAGTACAGGTGACCGGGACAGTTACGCATTCGAGCCGCTGCCGGCGATGAACACGCCCACGGTGCTTGGGGTGCAGGTCACGGCCCTGGCGAAGAAGACCGACGCGGGCGCCGGCACCCTCAAGGCGTTGACCCAGTCGGGTGCCACGGTGGCCACCGGCGCGGCGCAGGCGCTGACCACCGATCCCACCTACCTG
>JALVTT010000199.1 GCA_027024025.1 Sedimenticola sp. | reverse complement strand
CGCAAATCCTCCTCGATTATGGGGAAATTTATTGCCACTCTGAGGCCTGCCTCGGCGGTTCTTCAATCCGAGAAAAACGGCTGCTGCCTTTGTCGTGATATGCGGCTGCAGCATATCACCGGCTGGACATCGAGAATTTCTTGTTCGATATCGGTTTTCTATCAGTGCTTGATACGAGCATTCGGGGAGTGGCATGGCCCGGCGGTTGCCAGGCAACAGCCGCTCCTGGCCCGCCGGGAGAGGCTGCTGGCGGACGATCTGCCGGACTGATAACGGCGCCTTTGGCAGCCGCTCAGGCGCTGCGCTGTTCGACGGCGATGACCATGCGCACCAGTTCGGCCAGGGAACCGGCTTGCATCTTTTCCATCACGCGGGCGCGGTGGGCTTCGATGGTCTTGGCCGACACGCCCAGGGTGTTGGCGATCTCCTTGTTGGATTTGCCGTCGGTCACCATCAGCATGACCTCGTGCTCGCGCGGGGTCAGGTGGGACATGCGTTCGCTCAGTTCGGCGGCGCGGCTGCTGCTGACGCGGCGTTCTTCTTCGTCCGCCAGGGCGCGGCGGATGGCGTCGAGCAGGATCTCGTCGTTGAAGGGTTTTTCGATGAAGTCCACCGCCCCGGCCTTCATGGCGCGGACGGCCATGGGCACGTCGCCGTGGCCGGTGATGATGATGGTCGGCGGCAGCAGTTGTTCGCGGGCCAGGTGGTCGAGCAGTTCCAGGCCGCTCATGCCGGGCATGCGCACGTCCAGCAGCAGGCAGCCGAAGCGCCCGGGGTAGTGGCCGCGCAGAAAGCCGTCGGCCGAGTCGAAGCTCTCGACCCGCATGCCCACCGATTCGATCAGCCATTTCAGCGAGCTGCGCATGGCCTCGTCGTCGTCCACCACCCATACCACGGGATCTGTGCGTTTATCGTTTTTCATGATGCAAGACTTTCTGGGGTGTTGATATCCAGCGGCAGCTCGATGGTAAAGGTGCTGCCCTTGCCCGGCCAGGACTCGGCATGGATCTTACCACGGTGGTCCTCGATGATCGTCTGGGTGATCGCCAGGCCCATGCCCATGCCGGTCTCCTTGGTGGTATAGAAGGCATCGAATAGGTGTTCCATGTCGGTGGGCTTGATGCCGGCGCCGCTGTCGCGCACCGAGATGAAGGCCATGCCGTTGCCGGCGACGCCGGTGCTGACGATCAGACGCCGCTCCAGGGCCGCCAGGTCGCGCATCGCGTCCAGGGCGTTGCGCACCAGGTTGATCAGGGCCTGTTCGATCTGCACCGTATCGGCCTGCACCACCAGCGGTTCGGGATGCAGGCGTTTTTCCACCGCGATCTCCTGCTTGCGCAGGTCGTGCGCGAGCAGTTTGCACACCTCCGAGATCAGGTGGTTGAGGTCCACTTCCTTGCGCACCAGGTGCTGGCGCGTGACCAGGGCCCGCAGGCGCTTGATGATCTCGGCCGCCCGGTTGGCCTGCTGGGCGATCTGCGACAGGGCGCTGAGCAGTTCCTCCTCGCTGCCGATGCCCAGGCGCAGGCGCCGCGCGCAGCCGTTGGAGAAGTTGACGATGGCCGACAGCGGCTGGTTCAGTTCGTGCGCGATGCCGGTGGACATCTCGCCCATGGTGCTCAGGCGCGCCACGTGCACCAGCTCGTCCTGGCGCTGCTGCAGCGCGTCCTCGGCGCGCCGCTGGGCGGTCACGTCACGCGCGTAGATGTTGACATAGCCCAGGCCCTGCACCGGGGTCAGCAGCAGTTCGAAGATGCCGGTGTCGGTATGGATCTCCAGCTCCCGGTCCCGCCCGGTGGCCAGGACCTGTTCGACCTGTTCGCGCCAGTAGACCGGCAGGGTCTGCAGCGGCCGGCACTGCCAGTATTCGAGCAGGCTGGCGGCCGGCGCGTTGGCGTAGGTGATGACCCCGCGCGCGTTGACCCGCAGCACAGGACTGGGGCTTTCCTCGGGGAAGGCGGCCAGGGCCCGGATCTCGGCCTCGCGTTCCTTGCGCTCCTGGATGTCGCGCAGATAGACGGTGAACAGCTGGCGCCGGTCCAGTTCCACCGGCTTGATCGCCACCTCCATGGCGCGCGGCATGCCATCGGCCCCCAGCGCGGTCAGCTCGACATGGGTGAAGCCGGTGTCGCGGGCGCCGGTCTCGACCAGGCGTTCGAGCAGGCACTGAAAGTACTCGGCCGAGGCCTCCTCGAACACCATGCGCGAGAACTGTCCGCCGCGCGCCTCCTCCAGGGTGCGGCCGAAGGTGTGCTGGGCGGTGGGGTTGCAGTCGATCACCCGGCCCGCCGCATCCACGGTCACGATGCTGTCCACCGAGGCCTCCATGACCGCGGCGCGCAGGGCCTCCAGCTGGCGGACCTCGCTCTCGTGCCGGCTGCGCGTCTCCTCGCGCGCGCGCAGCACCAGGTCGATGACATCGTGGATGCGGTCCTCCAGCTGCAGCAGGCGGTTGCCCGAGGGCGCCAGCGGCTTGAGATCCTGCCCCAGGGCGCGCCCGGCGAAGTCCTGCAGACGGCGCAGCGAGCGGTTGATGCGGCTGGACACCACCACGATCAGGAGCACGAAGACCCCGACGATGCCGGCCGCGCCGATGGCCCGCTGGCGGCGTTCCAGGTCCAGGATCTCCTGGCCGGTCTCGCGGAACAGCGCCCTCGGCACCAGGGTGGCGTAGAGCAGATTGATGTCGGAATCCTCGTAGTCGAAGAAGGACTGGGCGGTGAGCACATAGCGATCGCGCAGGGCCGACACCGGGGTGCGCGCCTCGATCTCCAGCGGGTTGCTGCTGGAGAGGATCACCTGGGCGTCGGCGTCCATGATCGCGGTGATGGTGCGCGCCGAGGCCACCGACTGCTGCGAGGCGGCCAGGAAGGTGCTGTCCAGCGGCGCCAGCAGGATCAGGCTGCCGCGCGAGAGATGGTCGCCGTCCTCGATCGGCTCCGAGACCAGCAGATAGGGCTGACGGTCCAGCATGGTCAGCAGGGCATGGTGCTCGCTGGCGCGCAGCTGGCGCGAGGAGCGCTCCAGCAGCGCCTGCGGCAGCGGGTCCAGGGTGATGCTGAAGTCCTCGCGCACCCGGCCGTCGGCATCCGCCAGCAGGATGTGGCTGGGCAGGGCGGCATCGGCGACGATGCGCTTGCGCGGCACCCAGGGCGGGCGCGTGCCCATGTAGCGCTTGAGGCTGTGATCGTCGACCGGCCAGTCGGTGAGGTCGAGATAGGCGGCCAGGCGGCGGTGGTTGGCCAGCAGGCGCGCCAGGTAGATATAGCTGCGCCGGTGCTGGTCGAAGCGGATCAGCGACTCACGCGCGACCTGGTGCAGCTGATTGTCGAGCACATCCTCGAAGATCTGGCTCAGGGCCGCGCTCTGCTGGCGGTCGATGACCACCCAGGCGGCCACCCCGGCCGCCAGGCCCAGCACCAGGGCGAGCACGGGCAGTGGCAGACGCCGCCACAGACCACGCCAACGGGGACTTTCCTTGCGAACCATGTGGCGCATTATGGCACGCCACAGGCCGCGACAAAGACCGGATCAGACAGCGATGCGCGGCTCGAAGGCGACACCCGGCGCGGCCAGGACCTCGGCCAGCATCTGCTCGCAATGGGCGTCCAGGCGGGTGAAGCGCACCCCGAAGCCGTGCGGGTCCAGGTGCACCACCACCCCCTCGGCCTCGCAGCAGCTGGCAGGATCCTGCGGGTCTCGCTGCAGGGTGATGGTGACCGTTGAGTTGAGACACATGCTGACATTGCGGGTGCGCACAAACATGCCACCACGACTGAGATTTTCGACGGCACCCCGAAACAGCCCGAACCTCGGGCAGGAGACGACAGCATGCAGGGCGGTCTCACAACGTGAATCGTTCCTCAGTTCCATGTCCATGTCCTCCAGGTAGCGGGCGGTGCCCGGCGGCGGGGCCTTCTCTGGGCCCCTGCTCCTATGTTGATGGTGTGTCCCTCCTATCCAGAGGGGACGCACCGGCAAAATTCAGGACCTTCCTTGGAGGCCAATTATGAGAAAATGATCAAAGAAAAAAATTCGGGTGACTACGAAACCCGACAGGGGAAAACCCTAAAACGACGCCTTCCGCCCACCAAAACATGAAACGGGTCACTCAAGCATGCCCACTTTCGATCTTTCGCAGGCGGCCCGGCCCGGCCTGCTGCGGCGCCTGGCCGCGATGTTCTACGACGCTTGGCTGATCGCGGCCCTGTGGCTGCTCGGCTCCACCGCCGACGCCTTCATCCGCTCGGCCCTGGGCGGCGTGCCGGGCAGCGGCAGCCACCTGCTGTTGCAGATCTACCTGTTCCTGGCGCCCATGGCCTTCTATGTCGGCTTCTGGAGCCACGGCGGCCAGACCCTGGGGATGCGCGCCTGGCGCCTGCGGGTGGTTGACAGCCGGGGCCGGGCGATCGGGCCCGGGCAGGCGCTGGTCCGCTACCTGGCCGCCCTGGTCTCGCTGCTGCCGTTCGGGCTGGGACTGTTCTGGGTGCTGTTCGATCCCGACAGGGCCGCCCTGCACGACCGCCTGTCCAGGACCTGGGTGGTGATGACCGAGCGCCGGTGAAACCTAGCGCACCCGGCGCAGCAGAAAGGCGGTGACCCCCACCAGCACCAGGGACGGCAGAAAGGCGCTCAGCGCCGGCGGGATGCCGTACACCACCGACATATAGGATAGGGCCCGGTTGACCAGAAAGAAGGCCGCGCCGATCACGGCCCCGGTGAAGATGCGCTGGCCGATGCTCATGGCGCGCACATGGCCCACCACCAGCGGCACCGCGAGGAACAGCATGGCCAGGGTGGCGACCGGATTCACCACCTTGAGCCAGAAGGCGACCTCGTAATCGCTGGCCGACTGGCCATTACTGCGCATAAAACCGATATAATCATACAAATCCCAGATCGGAAGCATGGTTGGACGCACCTCAACCACCCTGAGCAGGGCCGGATCCAAGGTCGTATCCCAGCGCGCCCACGACAAGCGCCGCGCCTTAACCCGCTGCGAAGACAGCTCGCTCTGCTCAATTCCACGCAAGATCCAGTGATTGTCACGGAACTCAGCCAAATCAGCATGCGAAATCAAGTGTAACCGCCCTTCCCCGTCAAACTCGTAGATATAGATATCTCCTGGCCGCCGACCGCCATCGGGTCGGCGTATATTGATAAAGGCATGGCGGTCTCGCGCCCAGAAGCCGAAGCGGCTACTCAGCGTTGGCTGGCCACTAAGCCTCTCTGCGCGCAACTGCTGTGCATAGCGTTCAGCTGGTGGCGCAACCAACTCACCGAAGATCCCCACCACCAGCATCATCAACATCCCAACCTTGAGTACTGAAAACGCAATATTACGTACCGAAAAGCCAGCCGCGCGCATGGCCACCAGCTCGCTGCCAGTAGCCAGCCCCCCTAAACCTAAAAGACTGCCAAGTAAGGCCGACACCGGAAACACCTCGAAGAGATAGCGTGGCACTATCAATAAGGCCACTAACAATGCATCTAATACCCGATAACCGCCACGGTTGACCCGATCCAGCTCATCAACAACATTGAAGAGAAGCAGCAAGATCACCAGTGCCAGCAATGCCATCCCGGTAGCCTTGGCCACGGTTAGGCCGATGTATCGATCAAGTCGCCCAAACATTCAGGTCCTCCTCCAAGACGGGCGCCATCGGCGCAGCCGCCCGGCCAACCAGAATGAGTCAAGGAACAGGATCAAACCAGCCACCCCAACCATCACCAATGCCACCCACCACATACCCATCCAGGCCGGCAGTACCCCCAGCTCCATCCAGCGCTTGGCGATACGTTGCAGATTCATAAATACAAAGTAAACCAATATCGCCAAAGCAATCCGGCCATACAGGTCACGGCGTGGTTGAGAGCGCGCTAGTGGCACCGCCAGGAGCGCGAACACCAGCACCGCGGTAGGTACTGAGAAGCGATATTGCAGCTCCGCTTTGGCAGCCACTCCCGAATCACCCCACAGATCAGAGGTGCTCCTTTCGTGATACCCTACTTGAATCCTCCGCCCCTCCTGATCCGGAGTAGGTAGCCGGAATGCATACTCGCCAAACTGGGCCAACTGATAAGCAGCCTGCCCTGGCTTACCCTCGTAACGATAGCCATTGGCCAAGATCACAAAGCGGTCTCCGCTGGCTGGATCAACTACCTGATAAGCCTCCTTGGCCACCACCACTCCGGAACGACCATGCTGGCGATCCTGCACGAACACATCCTGCAGGTGATGACCATCCGGAGACACCCCCCGGGTGTAGATCACCAACCGTCCGTGGTCAAACTCATTAAATCGGCCAGGCCTTACTCCGGAGATATCGGCCTTTTCATATTGTGCGTACTTGATCCGCTGGGCACTGGCATTGGCCCAAGGCAAAATCTTGAACATCAACAGCCCCGACAACAACGCCAACGGCAAGGCCAGCAGCATGACTGACTGGTAAATACGCCCTAGCCCCACCCCACCGGCCTGTAGCGCGATCATCTCGCCATCTCGATACATACGCCCGAGAATCCACAGCAAAGAGAAAAAAAACGCTGGCGGCAACAGCACCCCAAGCACCTGGACCACATGAAGGCCCAACAGGCTAAACACTGCTTCCCGCGCCAGAGTACCCGCAGCAGTCCACCCCAGTAATTTGACGAAATAGCTAGCCAACATCGCCAATAACAAAACCAATAGGATGACCGTGAGCGTCTTGATTAACTCACGCAACAGTAATTGATCGATTATGGCCACAGGCATTCCTACTTCTCTAACTTACGCACCGGCGATACACATCTGTAATGACAGAACACAGGGCCTGTCTGAGAGGGGTCTGTTTCGGTAAGGGAGGATGGTAAACTAGTACTTTCATGTCAGGGAAGCACCTAACTCATGAAAATATACCGAAAGGTCCGCAAGCCGCGAGATACCTGCCATCCGGCAAGGTATCCAGCCACCCAAGAGGATAGAGGATGAAATACAGCGCCAGATACGCCCAAATCGAAACCCTGAAAACCCCCTGCCTGGTCATCGGCTTGCACGAGGGCCGGCGCGGCGACGAGGCTCTGGAGGCGCTCGACCGGGCTGGCGGCGGACGGCTCGGCCGCATCCTGCGCCAGGGTGACTTCAAGGGCTGCGCGGGCGAGACTCAGCTGCTGTACGACCTCGAGGGCCTCGGCGCGCGGCGGCTGATGCTGCTCGGCCTGGGCAAGCGCAAGGACTTTGGCGCGCGCACCTTCGCCAAGGCCGTCAACAAGGCCGTGTCGGCCCTACAGAAGGCCAACCTCAGCCAGGCCGCCCTGCTGGTACCGGAGGGCGACGACAGCTATGCGCTGGTGCGCGAGGCCGTGCTGGCCGCCGCGGAGGCGCTGTACCGCTTCGACGACTGCAAGAGCGAGGCCGACAGCCCGAAAAAGCCGCTCCGCCAGCTGCACTTCCTGACCCGCGACCGGCGCCACCTGCGGCGCATGCAGAAGGCCTGCGCGCATGGCCAGGCGATGGCCGCGGGCACCGCCCTGGCCAAGGACCTGGCCAACCTGCCGGGCAACATCTGCACCCCCGCCTATCTGGCCGACCAGGCCCGCAAGCTGGCGCGCGGCAAGCGCAAGCTCAAGGTCAGCGTGCTGGAGGAGAAGGACATGCAGAAGCTGGGCATGGGCGCCCTGCTCTCGGTCTCGCGCGGCAGCCGACAGCCGGCCAAGCTGATCGTGCTCGAATACCGCGGCGGCAAGACCGGCAGCCGGCCGGTGGCCCTGATCGGCAAGGGCCTAACCTTCGACGCCGGCGGCATCTCGATCAAGCCCGCCCAGGCCATGGACGAGATGAAATACGACATGTGCGGCGCCGCCAGCGTGCTCGGCACCCTGGCCGCCTGCGTGGAACTGGAACTGCCGATCAACGTGGTCGGCGTGATCCCCTCCTCCGAGAACCTGCCAGACGGGGACGCGAACAAGCCTGGGGACATCGTCACCTCCATGTCGGGCAAGACCATCGAGGTCCTCAACACCGACGCCGAGGGGCGCCTGATCCTGTGCGACGCCCTGACCTACACCGAACGCTTCAAGCCCGCCGCGGTGATCGACATCGCCACCCTCACCGGGGCCTGCATCGTTGCCCTGGGTCACCAGGCCAGCGGTCTGATGGCCAATGACGAGCGCCTGGCCGAGGAGATCAAACAGGCCAGCGAGGCCAGCAACGACCGGGTCTGGCAGCTGCCGCTGTGGGACGAATACCGCGAGCAGTTGAAATCCAACTTCGCCGACATCGCCAACATCGGCGGGCGCGCGGCCGGCACCATCACCGCCGCGGCCTTCCTGTCGCACTTCACCGAGTCCTTCAAATGGGCCCACCTCGACATCGCCGGCACCGCCTGGCGGTCGGGCAACAACAAGGGCGCCACGGGCCGCCCCGTGCCTTTATTGACACAATTCCTGATGAAACGCTGTAAAGTTGTTGATTGATGGTCTATTATTGGATCTGGTAGCGGTCAGTAAACCACTTACTATTACAAGACATCTGCGATGACCAAGATCGACTTCTACGTCGTGGCACCCGAGGGCCGGGCAAACCGTTTTCAGCTGGCCTGCCGGGTGGCCGAAAAGGCGCGCAGGGCCGGGCACCGGGTCACCATAAACACCGGGTCCGAGGAGGAGGCGCGGCACATGGACCGCCTGCTCTGGACGTTCAACGACCAGAGCTTCGTACCGCACGCACGGATAAGCGAGGCAGACCCGGCCATCAACCCGGTGTTGATCGGCGATGCCTCCGCTGCGCACGACGAACACGACGTTCTGATCAACCTGGCACCGGACGTGCCGACGTACTTTGCCCGCTTTCAGCGGCTGGCCGAGTGCGTAGACAACGACAATACAGTGCGTCAGGCTGGCCGGGAACGGTATCGCTTCTACAGAGACCGCGGCTATCCTTTGGCGTTTCATCACATTATGTGATGGGGGAAATACGAGATGGTGAGGAACAACGATATTCCGGTACTCAAAAGAGTGGTCAGAGAAGAAGCCCCCGAGGCCCCCCTGCTCAGCTCGGCGCATGCCGAGAAGCTGGCCCAGTCGCTGGAAGACCAGCTGCATCCGATCATCAAGGAGGCCATACGCGACGCGGTGCGCGACAGCGCCCGGCGTCTGGCGCGCGACCTGCGCCGCCGCCTCGACGACGAGCTGGCTCTGATGATCCGCGAGGCCGTGGACGAGGCCATCCACATTGAACTCAAGGAACGCCGACGCGGTTGATCACTCCACTTGCCAGCGGCCTAGCAGCGGGCGCGCCAGCAACAGCGCGGTGACATAGACCACGGGATAAGCGAACAGCACATCGCTGAGGAAGTGTGCCCCCTGCATGACCCGCCCCAGGCCCACCAGCAGACCGACACCCCCACCCCACCATAACCAACGGCGGTCGCGCAACACCCAAGCCAGGGCAAGGAAAAAATATCCCATGGCGGCATGTCCACTGACAAAGGAACAATTCGAGGCGCATTGATCCGAGTGCTCAAAAGCCGGACTGAACTGCCTCGCTCCTCCAAAGGCATGGACCTGGGCCGGCCTCGCGCGCCCGGAGTGGGCTTTAAGACCTTCATTGACGATCAATCCAGGACCGATGGCCAGCACCAATATCAGAAACAGAAGCTCCCGTCTCAGCACGACTTCGGAACGGCGCGCCCACAGCCAGCTCGCAACCAACGTCCAGCACAACAGCGGCACCAGCAGATAAGGCAAATAACGGAAAATAAGGTAGCTCCAGCGCACTGGAGCCAGATCTGCCAGGAAGAAGCCTTCTCCCGGACGGTAGAACAGGCCGCTGAACCATAGATCGATCTCCGGTTGTCGCCAGAATAGCAGCTCCAGAGCCATCAGCAATAATAGCGGCCAATATCGGCGTAATAACATCACCACAGCGTACTCTCCTTAAAACATCTACCATCGTAGGCACAGGCCAGGCGTCCTCAAACAACCGCCAACCCTACAACGCCCGTCGGGGCTACCACGCCGATCAGATGCCTTATACCAAAACATAAGCACCGAAGTAAGCCGCTGTTGGCATATCACGGTCGGTACACCCGGTAGTCCAAAATCAACTGCGCCAGCATGGCAAAGACCAGCGGCCAGGTCAGCCAAGGCATGGCGGGATTGCCGTTGTTGCTCATCAGCAGCGAGAACATGCCGAACAGCGGCAACAGCAACAGCGCCAGGTGCACTCCGGGATGCAGGCCGGCGCGCCAGCGGTTCGCCAGCCAGGTGCCCAAGGCAGCCGCCAGCAGACCACCGAAGGCCCCGGCCAGAACATCCTGCGGCCAGTGCACGCCCAAGGCGATGCGGCTGCACGCCACCAGCAGGGCCATGCCCAGCAGGGTCAGGCGCTCGGCCGAGCTGCGCGCAAACAGGCCCAGCACCCCGGCGAACACGAAGGCGCTGGTGCTGTGCCCAGAGGGGAAGCTATGTGAATACAACACTGGGCCGATCACATGCAGCTGCCCCATGGGCAGGACCGCGGGCGGGCGCAGGGCGTCCACCAGGTGCTTCAGCCCCTGGGCGTACAGCGAGGCCAGCAGCGCCGAGACCAGCAGGCTCCAGAAGATCTCGGGCCGGCGGCGCGCCAGCAGCACGCTGAGCACCAGCAGCACCCGCTCGTCGCCGAAGCGGGTGATGAAGGCCCAGAGGAAATCGGGCAACAGCGTCCCCAGCAGCCGGTGCAGCGGGCCGAAGCCGGCGTGATAGCCGCCCTGCAGACCGAGCAGGATGCCGGCCAGGGCCACTCCCAGGGCGAGCAGCAGCAGCCAGTCGATGGCCTGGGCCGGCAGGCGGTCCAGGCGCTGTCCCGCGTCGGCCATCGGCCTCCGCAGCTCATCCAGGATATCGCGCAGCATCAGCCCCCTCCCCTGCCCGGCGGCGCCTCGACCGCCACCAGGCAGGCGATACCCTGGCGGAACACCAGGCGCTTGCGGTAAGGCGAGGGTCGTTTCATGAAATCTTCCAGCTTGTCCACCCGCAGATACACCCACTCTCCCGGCCTGGGATGGGTATCGTGCCGAATCACCTGCCCGGCGTATAGGCTCACGCTCGGCTGGTGCACCCGGTAGAACACCAGCGGCCGGCCATGCGCGCGCGCATACAGGGCCGCGGCCCGGGGACCGTCCTGCAGCGCGCCCATCACTCCGGGCAGGACCACGAAGGCCACCGCGGCGGACTGCAGGAAACCGAGCAGCAGCAGGCGCGACCAAAGCGGCGCGCGCAGAACACCGGCCAGCAGGGCCGCCACCAGCAGGCCCAGGAGCACCCCCAGCTCCAGGCCGGAGAAGCGCTGCACGCCCTCGATGAACAGGGTCTTTTCGTACAGGCGCTCGGTATGCCGCGCCAGATAGTCGAACAACCACGGCAGCAGGGCGAACAGGGTCAGCAGAACCACCCCGGGCAGGAAATGCAGCGGCGCGCGCCGCGGGTCGTCACGGTAGCGGGCCATCAGCAGGAAGATGCCGGTCATGCCATACAGCAGGTAGTGCGGCAGCTTGGTGCCCGAGAAGGAGAACACCACTAGCACCACCAGGAACCAGGTCCAGGCGAAGCGGTCCAGCGGCTCGTCGCGCATCCGCGGCAGGCGCCGCAGCAGGCCCAGGAACCAGGTGGCGAAGGGCATCAGCACCAGCGGCGCGACCAGCACATAGTAGAAGACGCCGCCGCTGTGGCCCTCCATGGCGCCGCCGTAGCGGTCGAGGTTGTGGTGCAGATAGAAGCCCTTGAAGAAGGCCCAGCCGCTGTCGAGATAGACCGCGACATGCCAGGGCAGGACGATGGCCAGGAACAGCAGCAGACCGCGCCAGTCCAGCACCTTGCCCAGCCAGTCGCGCCAGCGGCCCTGGCCGGCGTAGAAGATGCCGCTGACCAGGAAGGGGAACAGCACCGCCACCGGCCCCTTGGTGAGAAAGCCCAGGCCCATCCACACAAAGACGCGCAGGCGCGTGGCCCGCGCAGGCTGGCGGAAGTCGTTGTAGATGTCGAACAGGGCCAGGGCGAGGAACAGATTGAGCAGGGCGTCGGCCACCGCGGCGCGCGCGATCAGGCCCACATACAGCGACAGGGCCAGCAGCAGGCCGGCGATGAGGCCGGTCTCCCGGTCCAGGTGGCGCCGGCCGAAGCGCACCAGGGCCAGCACCCAGGCCAGGGCCGCCAGCACCGAGGGCAGACGCAGGGCGAACTCGTTGAGGCCGAACAGGTGAACAGAGGCCGCCTGGGCCCAGTAGATCAGGATGGGCTTGTCCTGGCGCGGCCTGCCGTTGAGATAGATGGAGGTGTAATTGCCGCTGGCGATCATCTCGCGGGTGGCCTCGGTGAAGGCCCCTTCGTCGATGTCGTACAACGGCGAGGACCAGAAGCCCCACACCATCAGGAGCAGGGCCAGGCCGAGTGCGGCCGGGTGCGCCAGGGCCGACCTGAGGGTCATGCCGGGGCGGCCCGCTCAGGCATCCTCCGGCTCCCGCCAGCCGGCATCCTCGCCGTCCATCTCCAGGACATGATAGGCCCGGCACCCCCCGCTTTCGAAGAAGGTGCGCGCCAGCAGCTCCGAGAGCACGCCGGTGGTGAGCAGCTGGATGGACATCATGATCAGCAGCACCGAGATGAACAGCAGCGGCCGTCCGCCGATGGACTCGCCGAGGATGAACTTGACGAAGCCCAGATAGGCCATGCCCAGCGAGCCGAGGGCGCCGAAGGCCAGGCCGATGGTGCCGAAGAAATGTCCCGGCCGGGCGCGGAAACGCAGAAAGAAGAACACCGTCAGCAGGTCCACGATCACGCGGAAGGTGCGCGACAGGCCGTATTTGGACTCGCCGAAGCGGCGCGCCTGGTGATGCACCACGGTCTCGCCGATGCGCGCGGGCGAGGTAACCCCGGCCACCCACACCGGGATGAAGCGGTGCATCTCGCCGAACAGCCGGACCCGCTTGATGACATCGGCCCGATAGACCTTGAGGCTGCAGCCATAGTCGTGCAGCCTGACCCCGGTGACGCGCGCGATCAGGCGGTTGGCCACGCGCGAGAAGAACTTGCGCACCGCGTCGTCATGGCGGTGCCGGCGCCAGCCCTGCAGCAGGTCGAGATCGCGCTCGCGCAGTTCGTCCAGCATGCCGGGGATGTCCGCCGGATCGTTCTGCAGATCGCCGTCGAGGGTGGCGATGTACTGGCCGCGCGCGGCCGTGATCCCGGCCTGCATGGCCGCGGTCTGGCCGAAGTTGCGGCGCATGCGGATCAGGCGCACATGCGAACCATATTGCGCGGCCTCTTCCCTGACCCGTTGCGCGGTGCCGTCGGTGCTGCCATCGTCCACGCAGATCAGTTCCCAGGGGCCGGGATAGCCGGCCAGGCCCTCGTGCACGCGCGCCAGCAGGGGCGCGACATTGTCGGCCTCCTGGTACAGGGGGATCACCACGGACAGGGCGTTTTCAGCGTTCATCTTCCACTCTCAGCCATAACGCAAATGGGGCCTTGCGGCCCCATCCCGGATGAAGCCTGACGACAGATCAGGCCTCGGCCTCCTCCACGGCCTTCATGCTGAGGCGGATGCGCCCCTGCTTGTCGACCTCGAGGACCTTGACCTTGACCACGTCGCCCTCGGACAGCTTGTCGCTGACCTTCTCGACACGCTCCTCACAGATCTGCGAGATGTGCACCAGACCATCCTTGCCGGGCAGGATGTTGACGAAGGCGCCGAAGTCCATCAGGCGCACCACCTTGCCCTCGTAGATCTTGCCCACCTCGATGTCGGCGGTGATCTGCTCCACGCGGCGGCGCGCCTCGTCGCCCGCGGCCTTGTCCACGGAGAAGATCTTGACCATGCCGTCGTCGGTGATGTCCACGGTGGCGCCGGTCTCCTCGGTGATGGAGCGGATGGTCGCCCCGCCCTTGCCGATCACGTCGCGGATCTTCTCGGGGTTGATCTTGAACGACACGATGCGCGGCGCGTATTCGGACATCTCCTGACGCGGCGCGCTGATGGCCTTGGCCATCTCGCCCAGGATGTGCAGACGGCCCTCTTTGGCCTGATCCAGCGCGATCTGCATGATCTCGCGGGTGATGCCGTTGATCTTGATGTCCATCTGCAGGGCGTTGATGCCGTGCTCGGTGCCCGCGACCTTGAAGTCCATGTCGCCGAGGTGGTCCTCGTCACCGAGGATGTCGGTGAGCACCGCGAACTGGTCGCCTTCCTTGATCAGGCCCATGGCCACGCCGGCCACCGGCGCCTTGAGCGGCACCCCGGCATCCATCAGCGACAGGCTGGTGCCGCACACCGAGGCCATGGAGGAGGAGCCGTTGGACTCGGTGATCTCGGACACCACGCGGATGGAATACGGAAACTCCTTGAGATCGGGCATGGCCGCCAGCACGCCGCGCTTGGCCAGACGGCCGTGGCCGATCTCGCGCCGCTTGGGGCTGCCGACCCGGCCCATCTCGCCCACGCAGAAGGGCGGGAAGTTGTAGTGCAGCATGAACGGCTCGCGGTAGCTGCCGCTGAGCGCGTCGATGATCTGCGAATCGCGCTCGGTGCCCAGGGTGGTGACCACCAGGGCCTGGGTCTCGCCCCGGGTGAACAGGGCCGAGCCGTGGGTGCGCGGCAGCACGCCGGTCTTGACCGTGATCGGACGCACGGTCCTGGTGTCGCGCCCGTCGATGCGCGGCTCGCCCGCGAGGATGCGGCCACGCACGATCTTCTTCTTGAGCTTTTCGATGGCCTCGCCGACCTCGGATTCCTCGAACTGCGGCGCGTCGCCGGCGCACAGCTGCTCCTTGGCCGCGGCCTTGGCCGCGTCGATGGCGGCGTAGCGCTCCATCTTGTCCGCGATCTGGTAGGCGGCGCGCAGGGCCTCGCCACAGGCGGCCTCCACCGCGGCGGTCAGCTCGGCGTTCTCCGGCTTGGCCTCGATGACCAGAGGCGGCTTGCC
>JALVTT010000198.1 GCA_027024025.1 Sedimenticola sp. | reverse complement strand
CCGCAGGGCCTGGCCCAGCGGCAGGCGCGGGCCGAGGCCGTGCAGGCGGCCTGGCAGGGGGTAGAATCCGGGCATGAGTGAAGACAGCGGTCCAGCGATCAGCGGCAACACCGCGCCCACCCGCGACAGCGAGCGGGCGCGCGGCTCGGGCTCGGTGCGCCATCGCATCCTCAAGATCCTGTGGAGCGCGCGCCTGCTGATGCCGCTCAGCCTGCTGTCCCTGGGGCTGGGCGGGGTGATCCTGGTGGCGGTGATGCTGTCCATGGGCCTGCTGGGGCACGCGCCGGGCATCCGCATCCTGCTGGGCTGCGTGTTCGCCACCCTGTTGGGTCTGGTGCTGGCCGCCCGCCGCCTGCGCAAGCAGCTGCTGGAACCCCTGGCGCGCCTGGAGGAATCGGTGGCCAAGGTCTGTCAGGGCGAGCCGGGCGCCACCCTGTCGCACGAGGACACCGGCGTCCTGGCCGACATGGTCGAGGATATCGACAGCCTCAACGAGGAACTCACCGATCTGTACGAGGACATGGACAGCCGGGTGGCGCGGCACACCACCCGCCTGGCGCAGAAGACCGCCTCGCTGAAGATCCTCTACGACGTGGCCGCCAGTGTGAACCAGGCCGACAACCTGGATGAACTGCTGCTGCGCTACCTGCGCGTGCTCAAGGAGATGGCCAGCGGCATCGCCGCCACGGTACGCCTGATCCAGGACGACGGTCATCTGCGCCTGGTGGGGGCCATCGGGCTCAACGACGAACTGCTGACCGAGGAACAGATGCTGCCGCTGGATCTATGCCTGTGCGGCACCGCGCTGTCGCCGGGCGACATCCTGTGCGAGCGCGAGGAACGCCACTGCACCCGCCGCCTGGGCCGCAATATGTTCGGCAGCGACGAGGTCGAACTGGTCAGCGTGCCGCTGGACTATCACGACGAGGTGCTGGGCCTGTACCACATCTATGTGCGCAAGCCGGGCATCTCCGGGCGCGAGGACATACTGGAACTGCTCAAGACCATCGGCAACCACCTCGGCATGGCCGTGGCCAAGCAGCGCTCCGACCGCGAGGCGCGCCAGTTGTCCATCGTCGAGGAACGCACCGCCCTGGCGCACGAGCTGCACGACTCCCTGGCCCAGACCCTGGCCAGCCTGCGCTTTCAGGTGCGCATGCTCCAGGACGTGATCCGCAGCGGCGACCGCGACGCGGCCTGCGCCGACATCGAGCGCATCCGCAACGGCCTGGACGAGGCGCATACCGAACTGCGCGAACTGCTGCACAGCTTCCGCGCCCCGGTGGGGCAGCGTGGTCTGCTCGATGCCCTGGAAAAGCTGGTGCGCCGCTTCGGTCAGGAGAGCGGGGTGCACGGCTTCTTCCAGAGCAACTGCGGCGAGCTGGAACTCAACTCCTCCGAGGAGATGCAGATCCTGCGCATCGCCCAGGAGTCGCTGGCCAATATCCGCAAACACGCCCGGGCGCATACCGTGCGCATCCTGCTCAACTGCTCCGAGGAGGCGGGCCTGGTGATGCTGATCGAGGACGACGGCGTGGGCTTCGACAGCGTGGCCAAGCAGGGCCGGCCGGGCGAACACATCGGCCTGTCGATCATGGAGGAACGCGCGCGCCGCCTCGGCGGCACTCTGCGTATCGAGAGCGAGCCCGGCGAAGGCACCCGCCTGGAGCTGAGCTACCGCCCCAGCGGACCGCGCCGGGAGAGCCGACGCCGCTGGATCATCTGAACCGGGCCCGGTTGGCGGTGCGGTTTCCTCGTCACCGCACCAAAACGGCGTCGGGATCGCGAAATCCGGTCGCCTGTGCCACACTTCGCCGATGTCAGAGAGCAAGCCGATACGCCGCATGAAGATTCTGCTGATCGACGATCACGCCCTGTTCCGCATGGGCCTGGGCGAGTTGCTGGAACGCCGGGGCATCGAGGTGCTGGCCGCCGAGGGCGACTGCCAGCGCGGCATCGAGCTGGTCGCCAGCCTTGCGCCGGATGTGGTGCTGCTGGATATGCGCATGCCCGACATGACGGGCATCGAGGTGCTCACCGCGCTGCGCGAGAACGGCGCGCGCATGCCGATCGTGATGTTGACTACCAGCCGGGACGAGAGCGACGTGGTGCAGTCCCTGCAGGGCGGGGCCAATGGCTATCTGCTCAAGGACATGGAGCCGGACGCCCTGATCCGCGCCCTGGAGGACATCGTCGCCGGTCATACCGTGGTGGCCCCGGAGCTGGCCGGGGTGCTGGCGCGCGCGGTCCAGGGCGAGACCCAGGCCGATGCCGGCAAGGCGCCCAGCGGCGCCGGGGTGGCCGATCTGACCCCGCGCGAGCACGAGATCCTGTGCCTGCTGGCCGAGGGGCAGAGCAACAAGGTCATCGCGCGCAATCTCGGCATCACCGACGGCACGGTCAAGCTGCACGTCAAATCCATTCTGCGCAAGCTCAGCGTCCATTCCCGGGTGGAGGCCGCGGTGATCGCGGTCGAGCAGTCGCTGTGCGCCCGCCGGGGCCAGGACTAGCCCCGCTCAGCGGTCGCGGCCGACGATGTAGCGGGCCAGGTCGCGCAGGGGCTCGGCGCTGTCGTCGAAGGGCTGCAGACTGGTCAGGGCGTCGCCGAGCAGCTCGTCCGCCATCTCGCGCGCGCCGTCCAGTCCCAGCAGGGCGGGGTAGGTGGGCTTGTTGGCCGCCGCGTCCTTGCCCCGGGTCTTGCCCAGGGTGTCGGTGTCGCCTTCCACGTCGAGGATGTCGTCGCGGATCTGGAAGGCCAGGCCGATGCACTTGGCATAACGGTCGAGGCGGCGCAGGGTCTGTTCCTCCACCTGATCCGCGCAGTTCGCGCCCAGGCGGACCGAGGCGCGGATCAGGGCGCCGGTCTTGTGGATGTGCATGTTCTCCAGCTCGGCCAGGCTCAGCGAGCGGCCGGTGGCGTCGATGTCCAGCGCCTGGCCGCCGGCCATGCCGCGGCAGCCGGAGGCGAGCGCCAGCTCGTCGATCATGCGCAGGCGCCGTTCCGCCGGCAGATCCAGTTCGGGGACGTGCGCCAGGACGCGGAAGGCCAGGGTCTGCAGGGCGTCGCCGGCGAGGATGGCGGTGGCCTCGTCGAAGGCCCTGTGGCAGGTGGGACGGCCGCGCCGCAGGTCGTCGTCGTCCATGGCCGGCAGGTCGTCGTGGACCAGCGAGTAGGCGTGGATCAGCTCGACCGCGGCGGCCACGATGTCCAGCCGTTCGGGCGGGGCGCCGCAGACCTTCCCGGCGGCATAGACCAGCACCGGACGGATCCGCTTGCCGCCGCCCAGGGCGGCGTAGCGCATGGCCTCGTGCAGGCGCTGGGGCGGCAGCTTGGGGCGCGGCAGCAGCTGATCCAGGCTGGACTCGACGCGGGTGCGGCAGCCGGCCAGAAAGGCCTCGAAGC
>JALVTT010000197.1 GCA_027024025.1 Sedimenticola sp. | reverse complement strand
GCGCAGCACCGTATCCGGCACTACAAGAGCGCCCGCAGCCGGGCCAGGCAGTCGCTGTAGGCGGCCATGTCGCGCGCGCGCACCAGCTTGCCCAGATCGTGCAGCAGCCGGGCCGGCTCTTCCTGTCCCTCTGCGCTGAGCAGATAGCGCTTGAGACGCACCGCGGCGTCGTCCAGATCGATGCCGGTGACAGGATCCTGCGACTGTTCGTATTGGGTCGCCAGCCGCATGAAGTTTTCAACCAATGCTTCTTTCGACTCAATCATCTCGGTTGCCTCAACTCAAACCATACAGTTTTGGAAACACCAGGATGGAAATGACCACCGCGACCTGCATCGCGATGAAGGGCATGACCCCGCGGTAGATATCGACCGTGCGCACCTCGGACGGCGCCACGCCCTTGAGATAGAACAGGCTGAAGCCGAACGGCGGGGTCAGGAAGGAGGTCTGCAGGTTCATCGCGATCAGGATCGCGAACCACAGCATGTTGATGCCCAGGGTCTCGGCGATCGGCGCCAGGATGGGCACCACGATGAACGAGATCTCCACGAAATCGATGAAGAAGCCCAGCAGCATGATGATCAGCATGGACAGGATCAGAAAGCCCCATTCGTTGCCGGGCAGCTGGGTCATGAAGTCCTCCACCAGGGTGTCGCCACCGGTGTAGGTGAAGGTCATGGAGAAGGCCGTGGCCCCGAGCAGGATGGCGAATACCATGGCGGTGACCTTGACCGTTTCCATGGAGGCATCGAACAGCATCTTCCAGCTGAACTTGCGATACAGTAGGGCCAGCAGCACGGCGCCCACGCTGCCCAGGGCCGAGGACTCGGTGGGCGTGGCGATGCCGGCGAAGATCGAGCCCAGCACCACCACGATCAGGGTCAGCGGCGGCACGATGGCCAGCAGCGCCTGGCCGTACTGTTGGGCGCGGCTGCTGCCGTCGTCCTTCATCGGCACCGCGGGCGCGGCCTCGGGGCGCAGCCAGGCGATGCCCAGCACATACACCACATAGATCCCCACCAGCACCAGGCCGGGGATGATCGCTGCCTGGAACAGATCGCCCACGGGGATGCCGAGCACATCGCCCAGGATGATGAGGATGATCGAGGGCGGGATGATCTGGCCCAGGGTGCCGGCGCCGCAGATGGTGCCGCAGGCCAGGCCCTTGTTGTAGCCGTATTTGAGCATCACCGGCAGCGAGATCACGCCCATGGCCACCACGCTGGCGCCGACCACCCCGGTCGAGGCCGCCAGCAGGGCGCCCACCAGCACGGTGGAGACCGCCAGGCCGCCGCGCACCGAGCCGAACAGCCGGCCCATGGACTCCAGCAGTTGTTCGGCCAGGCGGGTCTTCTGCAGCACGATGCCCATGAAGATGAACAGCGGCACCGCCATCAGCACCTTGTTCTGCATGATGCTGTAGATACGGAAGGGCATGAACTCGAACAGCTCCCAGCCCTCGGCCCAGACGCCGAAGATCAGGGCCACGCCGCCGAAGGTGAAGGCGACCGGGAAGCCGAGCAGGAGCAGCAGCAGGGCCACCAGAAACATCACGATACCGACCATGGCCTAGACCTCCGGCTCGCTGGACTGGTGTTGCGGCGGCTCCAGGCCGAGGAACTGGTTGACCGCGTGCAGCAGAAAGCCCAGGCTGCTGATCAGCACGCAGACGAACGAGAGGGTGATCATGCCCTTGATGATCCAGCGGTAGGGCAGGCCGCCCGGGTCGCCGCTCATCTCGCCCAGCTCATAGGCCTCCCTGGCGAAGCCGACGCCGTAGTAGGCGACCAGGGCGCAGAAGGGCCACAGAAACAGCACGGTGCCGAGGATGTCGATCAGCGCCTGGGTACGGGGACTGGCCTTCTCATACAGGATGTCCACCCGTACATGACCGTCGGTCTGCAGCGCGTAGGCCACGCCGAACAGGAAGATCATGGAGAACAGATGCCACTCCAGCTCCTGCATACCGATGGAGACGTCGTTGAGGCCGTAGCGCATCACCACGTCGTAGAACACATTGAGCACCAGCAACAACAGCAACGCGGCCGAGAAATAACCGACCGCCACGGAAAAGCGGCTGATCGCCTTCTCCGCCCTGAGCAATATGGACATGGAGATATCCCTGAAATACCGCAAAAAGTAGAGGCGGACATGGTAACCCATGGCCGCCTCCGGCGTTAAGGACGATCTGAACCAGCCCGCCTCCCGACCTCCCCCCGCGAGCGGGGGGAGGGGGGGAATCGGCACAAACGGGGAAGTCCCCGTCAAGTCGCGATCACGCATCTACTCCATCATGTCGCCCACCGAGTTGAGGTAGGCCTTGTCGGAGATATTGGTCCAGGCGCGCACCTTGCGCAGATAGGCGCGTTGCGAGTCGATGATCTCCTTGGCCAGGGGGTCCTTGGCGGCGCGCTCGTCGAGCAGTGCCTCGTTGGCCTTGTACATGGCCTGCAGCACGTCCTTGGGGAAGGTGCGGATCTTGATGTCGGGATAATCCTTCTTGATCTTGGCCCAGTTGACCGCGCTGTCATGATAGGAGCGGGCATACATATCGTAGGCCACGAATTTCATCCCGGTCACGAGAATGGCCTGCAGGTCCTTGGGCAGCTTGTCGAACTTGCGCTTGTTGACCAGGAACTGCAGCTCGGTGGCCGGTTCGTGCCAGCCGGTGTAGTAGTAGGGCGCGATCTTGTGGAAGCCCATGCGCAGATCCAGCGAGGGACCGACCCATTCCAGGGCGTCGATGGTGTTGCGCTCCAGCGCGGTGTACAGCTCGCCGGCCGGGATGTTGGTCGGCTTGGCGCCCAGCTTGGCCAGTACCTCGCCGGCAAAGCCCGGGATGCGCATCTTCAGGCCCTTGAGGTCGTCCAGCGAATTGATCTCCTTGCGGAACCAGCCACCCATCTGGTTGCCGGTGTTGCCGCCGGGGAAGGACAGTACGCCGTACTTGTCATAGACCTTCTTCATCAGCTCCATGCCGCCGCCGTAGTAGAACCAGGCGTACTGCTCGGGCGCGGTCATGCCGAAGGGCATGGTGGTGAAATACAGGGTGTTCGGATCCTTGCCCTTCCAGTAATAGGAGGCCGAATGGCCCATGTCGTACTGGCCGGAACGTACCATGTCGAAGATGCCAAACGGGGCCTTGTGCTTGTTCTTGGAGTCGATCTTGATCTTGAGACGGCCATTGGACATCTCGTCCACCAGCTTGGCCAGCTTCTTGGTGGCATCGCCGAAGATCGGGAAGTTCGGGGGCCAGGTCTCGGCCAGACGCAGGGTGTAGGTCTTGGCGGCAAACGCAGTGCTTGCCGAGGCGCCCAGCACCAGCGCCAGGGTTGCGCCAATGAGTTTCTTGAACATGATTCCTCCTGGGTCTCTTGGAGTTTTGTTACCGGAAAATGTCGAAGCGACTGCTCAAATGTAGCCCCATTGCGGGAAGCCCACAACCGGATTTGGCGCGCTCTGGAACATTGCCGGGAGACACCGGCCGGGATCGGCCAAAAGTCCCGTGGAGAATCGGCGGAAAACCGCCCATGCCGCGCTTTATGTCGGGATTGCACGCGGGATAGGATGGGGCCAAAAAGGCCGGAGCCAGAACGGCTCCGGCAAAGCCTTCTTCGAGGCTGGGGTCTGTTCAGTGCTTCATCGGCATGGCCATGCCATGCTGCATACCGCCCATCTTCATGGGCATGCCGATCTTCTTCGCCTTGAGGTCGACCGGCAGCACGCTGCCGTCGTCCAGGGTCAGGTCGATGTGCACCGGGTCGCCGGGCCTGAGCGGGTGCTTGAGGCCGATCAGCATCACGTGATAGCCGCCGGGCTTGAGCGCCACGCTGCCATGCGCGGGCACCTCGATGAAATCCACCCGGCGCATGCGCATCACCCCGTGGTCGTGGATGTGGGTGTGCAGCTCCGTCACCCGGGACACGTCGGAGCGGGCCGCGATCACGCGCCGGGCCTGGTCGGAGTCGTTGCGGATCAGCATGAAGGCGCCGCTGTTGCGGGCCACCGGCGGCACCGCGCGGGCGTAGGGGTGTTCCACCGTCACGGCCGGCGCGGCCAGCGCGGACAGGGGTGCGGACAGGATCAGGCCGGCCAGCAGCGCGCGGCCCAGTCGCAGAAAGGCGTTCATGGGGTATTCCTCCAGTTCGTCGAATCAGGCAAGTCGGTACCCACCGCGCGGACACGGCAGGGATTCGGAGTCTTGTCGGATCAGACGAGTGGGGGATCGCGGCTGCTGGGCGCGGGTTGTTCCGAGTGGAAGCCGGGGGCCGGGGTCTCGCGCGCGGCCAGGTTCCAGGCCAGCACCCGGCGCGGCACCGGCATGGGAGCGAGCAGCGGCGAGACGTTGTTCAGGAGCTGGGAGAAGGCCATCGCCGCCGAGGCGTGCGGGTGACCGCTCACGGGCCGGCCCTGCGCGTCCAGGGCCATGTCCCTGGGGCCCTGCAGGGTGCACACCACCACGGTCAGGCCGTGGGCGTCGCGCGCGATCCGGCTGTGCGCCTGCAGCGGAATCAGCAGCTGCGCGAACAGCACCAGCGCCAGGCCCAGGGCCAGGCGGCGGGTCAGCTCCAGTTGCCGGATGCGTTCGAACATGGCCCTATGCAAGCAGAAATCGGCGCGAAAGTACAGCCCGATCCCCTCTATCGGTAGACACTGGAACGGTGTCCGATCTTGACCACCACCACGACCAGGATCGCGTCTCTGATCTCGTAAACGATCCGGTAGGTGCCCTGACGCACCCGGTAACGCGCCTGGCCGGACAGTTTGGTACAGCCCTTGCCGCGTGGATCCTTGGCCAGGGCGTCGATCCGCTTGAGGATCTTTTTGACATCGTGTTTGGGAATGGCGCGCAGATCCTTGGCGACGGAACGCCTGAACCGGATCTCATAACTTGCCATGCGCCTTCAGGTCTTGCAGCAGTTCTTCGTAGCTCAGCAGGGGCTCGGTCGCGCGTTCTTCGAAGGCCTTCAGATCCTCCTGATCCTCGCGCAGGGCCATGCGCACGGCCTCGTTCACGAACTGGGACACCGACCGGTGGGTGTTGGCCGCCATGACACGCAAGGCATGATGGATCTCGGGTTCGAAATAGATCGTCGATCTTTTGGATAAATCGCTCATGCGCGCGCACCTCCGGCGCGAATTATAGCACTGTAGTGACATAACGTTCTAACGCTATGGAGAAGTGCCGCCGGAGGCCCAGTCCCGGTGGATGGGCCGGGGCCGGCCCTGTCCGTCCAGGGCCACGTAGACCAGGGTGGCGTCGGCCACCAGGTCCTGGTCCTGGATGTCGTGGCTGCGCTGGCGCGAGGCCTCGGCCTCGATGTGCACCGTGACCGAGGTGTTGCCGATGCGGGCCACCTGGGCGTAGCAGCTGACCAGGTCGCCCACCTTGATGGGGGCGATGAAGCGCAGTTCCCTGACCGCCACGGTGGCCACGCGGCCGCGCGATTCGCGCACCGCGAGCACGCTGCCCGCGATGTCGATCTGCGACATCAGCCAGCCGCCGAAGATGTCGCCCGCGGCATTGGTGTCGGCCGGCATGGCCACCACCCGGTAGGTCAGCTCGCGGGGGCCGTTGAGGTTTTCAGTGTCCAGCATAGAGTCGTTCCGCCTGTTCGTGGCATTGATCCAGGATGCGCTCGCGGCGCAGCTTTAGGGTGGGGGTGACCAGGCCGTTGTCCGGGGTCCAGGGCTGGGGGACCAGCGCGATCTGGCGGATGCGGGCATAGCCGGGGAAGTCGTGGGTGCGGGCCTCGATGTGGTGCAGCAGCTCGGAGCAGAATTCCTCGTCATCGAACAGCGCCTGGTTGGCGGGGTCCAGATGGCGCTTTTCGGCAAAGCGGCGCAGGGCCTCGGCGCTGGGCACCACCAGGGCGGTGAGATAGGGCCGACCCTCGCCGATGACCATCACCTGATCGACCAGTTCGTCCAGCACGATGGCGTTCTCCATGTCGCCGGGCGGGACCTTTTCGCCGTTGGACAGGACGATGATCTCCTTGAGCCGCCCGGTGATGTGGATGTGACCCTCGTTGTCGATGGCTACCTTGTCGCCGGTGTGCAGCCAGCCCTCCCGGTCGATGATCCGGGCGGTGGCCTCGGGGTTGTTCCAGTAGCCGAGCATGACGCTGGGACTGCGCGTGAGCAGTTCGTCCTGGTCTCCCAGGCTGACCTCGACCCCCGGCAACGGCCGGCCCACGCTCGAGGGCAGGTTGTCGTCGAGCCGGTTGGCGGCGATCACGGGGCTGGTCTCGGTCATGCCATAGCCCTGCAGGATGGGCACCCCCAGGCCGATGAACAGGCGCGCCACGTCCTCGTTGAGGGCCGCGCCGCCGCACACGGTAAAGCGCAGGCGGCCGCCCAGACGGGCGCGGATGCGGCGCCCCACCAGCAGGTCGAGCAGCGGGTGGAGCAGCAGCCAGGGGGTCCAGGCGGCGCGTTTCTGCTGCATCTCGAAGCGTTGCCAGCCGACCGCCACGGCCTTGTGAAACAGCGCCCGCTGCAGCCGGCTGCCGGCCTCGACCTTCTCCAGGATGCGTCCATACACCCGCTCGAAGATGCGCGGCACCGAGATCATCAGGGTCGGGGCCAGTTCACGCAGGTCGTCGGCGAGCTGCGGGATGCCGCGGCAGAAGGCCACCGAGGCGCCGCAGACGATGGGCAGATAGTAGCCGGCGGTGCGCTCGAAGGTGTGCGACAGCGGCAGGAAGGACAGCAGCAGGTCGTCGGGATAGACCGGGATCACCTTGAGCGCGGCCTGGATGTTCCACAGGATGTTGCGGTGCGAGAGCATCACGCCCTTGGGTCGTCCGGTGGTGCCGGAGGTGTAGACGATGGTCGCCAGGTCGTCGGGATCGGCGTCGATGCGCCGATACTCGGGAGGGGGCGCTTCACAGCGCGCCGGGGCCAGCCAGTCGTGGGCCACCACCAGATTGTCCAGATCGCTGGTCACCGGCTCCAGGACCACGATGCGCTTCAGCTTCGCCAGGGTTTCGTGGATCGGGGCCAGGGCCTCCCACTGACGGGCGTTCTGCACCAGCAGCCAGCGTGCGCCGGCATCGCGCAGGATCCAGGCGATATTGTCCGCGCGGTCGTTGGTATAGACCGGGACGGTGACCAGGCCCAGTCCCTGCGCGGCCTGGTCGCACACCACCCAGTCCCAGCTGTTGCCGCACAGGATGGCGATGCGGTCGCCCGTCCGCAGGCCGTCGTCGCGCATGCGGTCCTGCCACAGGGCGACCGTCTGCTCGGTCTCGCGCCAGGTGAAGTCGCGCCAGCGGCCGTCGCGGTAATCGCGGTAGGCCAGGGCGTCCGGGGTGCGCAGGACGCGCTCGTGGAAGGCCGCCGCCAGGGTGGGGGCGGCCTCCATGCTGATCAGATCCTGTTCGCGCTCCATCTCACTCTCTCCTTCCCGCGTGTCTCAGGCGTGTGCCGGTCGCCCGTTTTCTTTGTGTGCGGGATCCGGGTGCTCCTGTGTATAAAGATAGTGCATGGGACCGCCACGGAAAGGGGCGAAGCCGGTGCCGAATATCACCCCGGCATCGACCAGATCGGCGTCCTCGACCACGCCGTCGCGCAGGCAGGCCACGGCCTCGGCCACCAGGCGGTCGATCATGCGCGTGGCCAGCCCCGACAGCGGGCGCGAGGGCTTGCCGGGGCGTCCCCGCACCGGACGGTCCTGTTTCCAGGTGTAGAAGCCCTGCCCGGTCTTGCGCCCCAGGGTGCCGGCCTCGACCCGCCGGCGCAGCGCTTCGGGCGCCTCGCCGCCGATCACCGGGGCCAGCTTTTCGGCCACCGAGAGACAGATGTCCAGGCCCACCGTATCGGCCAGCTCGATCGGCCCCATGGGCATGCCGAAGTCCAGCGCGGCCTGGTCGATGTGCTCGCGGGCCTCGCCTTCCTCGAGCAGCTTCACCGCCTCCAGCAGGTAGGGCATGAGCACGCGGTTGACCAGGAAACCGGGCGAGGAGGCCACCGGCAGGGGCAGCTTGTCGATGTGACGGGCGAAGGCCAGGGCGTCGGCCAGTGCTTCGGGATCGGTCTCCGGGCTGTGCACCACCTCGAGCAGCGGCATCTTGGCCACCGGGTTGAAGAAATGCAGGCCGACCAGGCGCCGCGGGCGCGCCAGATCGCGCGCCAGTTCCTGCAGCGGGATGCTGGAGGTGTTGCTGGCCAGCAGGGCCTCGGGTCGCATGCGGGGCTCCAGCTGCGCGTACAGGGCGCGCTTGGCGTCCGCGTCCTCGTAGATGGCCTCGATCACCACGTCCGCGCGCGGCACCCCGGCGCCGGCGCAGTCGGGGGTCAGGCGGTCGATCGCGCGCTGCACGCGGTAAGGGTCTTTGAGACGCCGCTCGAACAGCCTGTGCGCCCGCCCCATGGCCTTGCCGAGCAGCTCGGGCTCGCGGTCCTGCAGGGTGACCTGCATGCCGCGCAGGGCGCACCAGGCCGCGATGTCGCCACCCATCACGCCGCCGCCGACCACATGCACGCGGCGCGGCGCGAGGCGCTGTTTGTCGCCCAGGGCCTTGAGCCGGTCCTGCAGCAGGAACACCCGGATCAGCTGCTGGGCGGTGTCCGAGACGATCAGGCGCGAGACCTCGCGCGCCTCGCTGCGGTACAGGGCGCGCGCATTGCCGCCGTGGCGCACCCAGTGGCGCAGCAGGGCATAGGGCGCGGGATAGTGGTACGGGCGCACCTTGCGTCGCAGCTGGCGGCGCATCAGGGCGCCGGCCAGGGGACGCAGCGGAAACACCCCGGGCAGGCGCGCCGGGAGCGGGGCGCGACGCGGTCGGGGACGCTGCTGCAGGATCAGGCGCGCGGCATTGCGCAGCTGGCGTTCCGGCACCGCGCGGTCCACCAGGCCCAGGCGCGCGGCCTGTCTGCCGCTGAGGGTACGCCCGGCCAGCATCAGCGGCAGGGCCTTGAGCGGGCCGATCGCGCGGATGGCGCGCACCGTGCCGCCGAAGCCGGGGAAGATGCCCAGGCGCACCTCGGGGAAGCCGATGCGCGTGTCCGGGTCCTCGCGCGCCACCCGGTAGTCGCAGGCCAGGGCCAGCTCCAGGCCGCCGCCCAGGCAGTAGCCGTGGATCATGGCCACGGTGGGGAAGGCCAGCGACTCGATGCGCTGCAGGATCTCGTGTACCCGCTGGATATGGCGCTCGGCCCAGGCCGCGTCGCTCACCCGGGCGAAGGCCTTGACATCGGCCCCGGCGATGAAGCCGCCGGGCTTGGCGGAGTAAATGACCAGCCCCGCCGGGTGGTTCTGGGCGATCTCCACGATCACCTCGTCCAGGCCCTCCAGCATGGCCTCGCTGAGCACGTTCGTGTCCGCGTCCTGGCGGTCCACCGCCAGCCAGGCGATGCCCTGTGCATCGGTCTCCCAGTGATAATCGGTGTTCATGAGATCACCTCCTCGCAGTGTTCGAGCAGCATGGCGCCGCCCTGGCCGCCACCGATGCACAGGCTGGCCACGCCGTAGCGGCCGCCGGTGCGGCGCAGCCCGCGCAGCAGATGCAGCACGATGCGCGCGCCGCTGGCGCCGACCGGGTGGCCCATGCTGATGCCGCCGCCGTCGGGGTTGAGACGTTCTTCGTCGATCGGCGAGAGCGGCTGCTCCAGGCCCAGTTCCTCGCGGCAGAAGGCGGGATCCCGCCAGGCCGCCAGACAGCCCAGGATCTGCGCGGCAAAGGCCTCGTTGATCTCCCAGTGGTCGATCTGCGGGCTGTCGAGGCGGTTGCGCCGCAGCAGCGGCGCCATGGCGTACACCGGCCCCAGGCCCATGTATTCCGGGGCCAGGCCGGCCCACTGGCTGTCGAGCAGACGCCCCAGCACCGGCAGGCCGAGCCGCCGCACCGCCTCGCCCGAGGCGAGCAGGACCACCGCCGCGCCGTCGGTGACCTGGGCGCTGTTGCCGGCGGTGACCCGGCCGCCGTAGCGGTCGAACACCGGACGCAGCGCGGCCAGTTTTTCCAGGCTGGTATCGGCGCGCAGGCCCTCGTCATGGCGGTACAGGGTGCCCCTGGCGTCGTACAGGGGCACCAGCTCGCCGTCCAGCCAGCCTGCCTCGACCGCCGCGGCCAGGCGCTGGTGGCTGCGCAGGGCGTAGCGGTCCATGGCCTCGCGATCGATATCGAAACGGGTCGCCAGGGCCTCGGCGGTCTGGCCCATGGACAGGCCGACCACCGGGTCGGTGAGGCCGTGCAGCAGGCCGATGACGGGCTTGAGATGACGCGGTCCCAGACGCGCCAGCAGGCGGCCGCGACGGACCAGGCCGCGGGCCCGCGACCAGTCGGCCAGCCAGGCCACCATCAGCTCGTTGAGCAGCACCGGGTGGTGACTCATGGCCTCGGTGCCGCCGGCCAGCACCACCTGCGAGCGGCCGCAGCGGATGCTGGCGGCGGCGCTGTCGATGGCCTGCATGCCGGAGGCGCAGTTGCGCTGCACCGTCCAGGCCGGAGTGCGCTCGTCGCAGCCCAGGCGCAGCCCGACCACGCGCGCGATATTGGCCTCGTCCGGGCCGGGGCCCACGCAGCCGAGGATGACCTCGTCGAGCGCGTCCGCGTCCAGGCCCAGCTCCAGTAGCAGGCCGCGCGCGGCGGCGTGCGCCAGGTCGGCCGCGTGGAAGGGGCCGGGCCGGCCCCGGGCCTTGAGCTGGGGCGTGCGCCGCCCGTCCACGATGTAGATGTCGGTGTTACTGGCTTGCGCGTCCATGACGGGCCTCCTCGATCGGGTGGATTTGAGCGCGGCCGCCGGGTGGTGGGCGGCGTCCGAGCAGGTACTGGTGGCCCCAGTGTCTGAAGGCGTCGACCGCGACCACGCGCGCGCGCAGGGCCTGCATCCGTTTCAGTTCCTCCTGGGCGGCGCGGTCGATCAGGCCCTGCTCGACCGCCTGTTCGGCCTGTTCGAGCAGATCGCGGCCTCCGATCAGGCCGTTGCGTCGGGCCTCGCGCAGGGACTTCTCGACCGGGGCCACGCGCGCGGCCTGGATGAAGGCCTGTTCGATCTGACCCTCGCGGAACTGATCGTCACGGGTGATGAAGATGCCCCGGGTCAGGCGCTCGCGGGCCTCGCCCGGGCGCAGCAGGATCTGCGTGACCTGGTGATCCAGGCGGTCGCTGGGCTCGGTGAAGGGATAGCCGGAGGGGAACACCGCCCAGCGCAACAGCCAGCCCAGGGGACGCCAGGGCAGGTTGCGGAACAGCAGGCGGAAGGCCTCCTGCATCTGGTACAGCGACTGCTCCATGCCCCAGTGGACCAGGGGCAGATCCTCGGCCTGACGGCCCTCGTCCTCGAAGCGCTTGAGCACCGCCGAGCCGAGATACAGCTCGCTGAGGATGTCGCCCAGGCGCGCGGAGAGGCGTTCCTTGCGCTTGAGCGAGCCGCCCAGGGTCATCATGGCCACGTCGGCGCACAGGGCGAAGGCGGCGCTCATCCAGCTCAGCTGCTGGTAGTAGCGGCGGGTGGGGCCGCGCACCGGGGCGGCCGAGAGGCGTCCGCGGGTCAGACCCAGGAACAGACTGCGCGCCAGGTTGCCGAGCAGGAAGCCGACATGGCCGAACAAGGCGTGGTCGAAGTCGGCCAGGCCGCGCCGCCGGTCCGGATCCTGCGCGGCCATGAACTCCTTGAGCACCCAGGGATGGGCGCGCACCGCGCCCTGGCCGAAGATGATCATGCTGCGGGTCAGGATGTTGGCGCCTTCCACCGTGATGGCGATGGGGATGGCCTGATAGACCCGGCCGATGAGGTTGTTGGGCCCGAGGCAGATGCCGCTGCCGCCCTGGATGTCCATGGCGTCGTTGATGCACTGGCGGTATTTCTCGGTGAGGTGATATTTGATGATGGCCGAGACCACCGAGGGCTTTTCGCCGATGTCCAGGCCGCCCAGCGTCAGGTTGCGCGCGGCGTCCATCTGATAGGTCAGCCCGGCGATGCGCGCCAGCGGTTTTTCGATGCCCTCGAAACGCCCGATGGGGATGTTGAACTGGCGGCGGATGGCGGCATAGGCCCCGGTGTAGCGGGCCGCCAGCTTGCCCGCGCCCACGCTCAGCGAGGGCAGGGAGATGCCGCGTCCCTCGGACAGGCATTCCACCAGCATGCGCCAGCCGCGGCCGATGCCCTCGCGCCCGCCGATCAGCTGGCTGAGCGGGATGAACACGTCGCGGCCGCGATTGGGGCCGTTCTGGAAGGGGATGTCCAGCGGGTCGTGGCGTTCGCCGATCTCCACCCCCGGGGTGTCGCGCGGCACCAGCGCCAGGGTGATGCCCAGGTCCGGCTGCTCGCCCAGCAGGCCGTCCGGGTCGTACAGGCGGAAGGCCAGGCCGAGCAGGGTGCAGACCGGGCCGAGGGTGATGTAGCGCTTGTCCCAGTTCAGGCGCACGCCCAGCACCTGTTCGCCCTGCCATTCGCCGTGGCAGACCACGCCGCTGTCGGGGATGGCGCCGGCATCGGAGCCGGCCTCCGGGCCGGTCAGGGCAAAGCAGGGGATCTCCTCGCCGCTGGCCAGGCGCGGCAGATAGTAGTCGCGCTGTTCGCGGGTGCCGTAGTTCATCAGCAGCTTGCCCGGCCCCAGGGAGTTGGGGACCATCACCGTGACCGCGCCCGCGACGCTGCGGCTGGCCAGTTTCATGACCACCTCGGAATGGGCCTGGGCGGAGAAGCCCTTGCCGCCGTAGCGGCGCGGGATGATCAGCCCGAAGAAGCCCTCCTTGCGGATGAAGTCCCACACCTCCGGCGGCAGATCCTGCACCTCGTGGGTGATGTGCCAGTCGTTCAGCATGCGGCACAGCTGTTCGGTCGGCCCGTCCAGAAAGGCTTGTTCCTCGGCGCTCAGATGGGGGCGCGGCAGGCGCAGCAGGCGGCCCCAGTGCGGCTTGCCGGAGAACAGTTCGGCGTCCCACCACACGCTGCCGGCCTCCAGGGCCTCGCGCTCGGTCTGCGACATGCCGGGCATGACCTTGCGGAACTGGCGCAGCAGCGGCGCGGTGACATAGCGGCGGCGGATGCGCGGCACGCCCAGCAACAGCACCGCGGCGGTGGCCAGCACCCACAGCGGCACCGAGACATACCAGCGGATATCGGTGCCCAGGGTGAAGCCCGTCAGACCCGCGGCGAAGGCGCCGATCCACAAGGAGGCGCCCGCGCCCCAGTAGGCCAGGGCCCAGACCACGGCCACGGTCATCAGAAGTCCAAGCAGGGTCATGACGTCCTCCTCCGGGTGCCGGTGTTCATTGTCCGCCTCCCGCCAGTCGGCCCAGCCAGCGGGGCAGGGTGTGCGGGGGCACCGCTTCGTCCGCTGCGGCGCCCTCGGTCGCGGCGGGCGCGGGCATGCCGTCGGCCTCGTCGTTGTAATAGGTGTCGTCCTCGCTCCAGGGGAGCTTGCGGTAGAGCCCCAGCTCGTCGATGCCCAGGAAGGGGTATTTGATGATGCTGAAATAGGGCGAGGTGTCGAAATCGCGCGGCGCGAACAGCTTGGGGTTGCGCTTGAAGAAGCGGATGCTGCCGTCGTCGCGGCGGTTGATGAAGGGCAGGATGGGGTAGTCCACCGAGCTGAAGGCCTCGGTGATCAGGGTCGAGCACACCGCCCGGGTCGGCTTGCCGGCGTTGTGCTGGAACAGGCTGGAGCGCCAGCGCCGTGGCAGGATGCTCCAGGGAAAGAAGAAGCGGGCCAGGTCCAGGATCTGGCGCAGGTCGTAGTCCAGTCCCAGGCGCTGGATGGCGTAGGCGATCACCTGATCGGCGTCGTCGGGGGAGAGGCTGTCGGGACGGCAGATGCGCAGATGGTCATGGCGGTAGGCGGACAGCGGGGTGACGATGGTGCCCTTGCCCATCAGGGCCTCGATCAGGAGATTGTCGTTGGGATCGCCGTCGTAATGGCCTTCGACGGTGGCGCGCAGCTTGGGGTCGTGGATGTCGTGGAGATGGCCGATGTGCAGGGCCGCGTGGCTCCAGGGACTCTGGGTGATGACCTTGATGACCTCGGCCACCCGGCTGCGCCCCTCGACCAGGATCACGTCCCCGCGCCGCAGTTCGAACCGCAGACGCTTGAAGTCGCACAGCGGCGTGGGTGGTGGCGGGCCGTCGCGTATCAGCCATTCCGTGGCCCGGTCGTTGAGCCATTGCAGCAGTCTGTTCATGTCGAACCCCGGGTTCCAAGAACCCCCGAATTTACTCAGGAGTATAGACCGGCTTTGGCGAGGCAATGCTTCAATGGATTATTAGTATTCCCATCCTATTTTATTGCCATCCAGCTATATACTGTTAAATCATATAATTATCGCAATGTTCTATAATTTGGATGATTGTTCTATGATCTCGATTGCGCGATCCATTACCGCGTTTCGGGTATAGAAATGGGGTGACAGCCGCACCCTTCCGCCCCGGCAGGCGCAGATGACGCCCGCCGCCATCAGCCGGCGATAGAGCGCCTCGCTGTCCTGTCCGGCCACCTGGAAGGCGAGGATGCCGGCATGCCGCTCGCGCGCCGCGGGGGTGACGATCTCCATGCCGGACAGTGGCTCCAGGCCCTGCCGCAGGTGATCGACCGCGGCCAGCAGCCGCTGCTCCACCAGGTCCAGGCCGACCTCTTCCAACAACGACAGGCTGGCTTCGAGGGCGTGGATGCCCAGCATATTGGGGCTGCCGCATTCGAAGCGCCGCGCCGAGGCGGCCGGCCGCCAGGGCCCGGGGTCGTAATCGCCGGCGTCCTCGCGCATGGCCCAGCCGAACTGGGTCAGGCGCAGCTGATCGCGGATCGCGGGATCGACGTAGAACAGGCCCAGACCCTCGGGCCCCAGCATCCATTTGTGGCCGTCGGCGACCACGAAATCCGCCGGCGTCACGCTCAGATCGAAACGCAGGGCCCCCAGGGACTGGATGGCGTCGACGCAGAGCCAGACCCCGGCCTCGCGGCAGGCGGCGCTCAGGCGGCCCAGGTCGAGCCGCGCGCCTGTCGCGAAATGTACCGAACTGACGGCCATCAGGCGGGTTTTGTCGGTTATGGCCGAGATCAGTACCGCCTCGGGATCGGGGCCTGCATGGATGTCCAGGGCATCGAAGGCCACGCCAAGCGGGGCCTTCGAT
>JALVTT010000196.1 GCA_027024025.1 Sedimenticola sp. | reverse complement strand
GGAGGGCCTGCCCTTCGAACCCCTTGATCAGGACTTGGACAACGTCCGCTGCCAGGCCTGATCCACTCAACCCAAAGCGGACAGTTTATGTGCTACAAAACCGGACAGTTCTATTTGTTGCTAACACCCCGATCCATCCAGCCCCGCGGCCGCGGACATCGCGGCCCTGGCCACCTTCGAGGGCCTGCCGGACAATATGCTGGAGACCATCGCCCGGCACAGCCGCTTCGTGGCGCTGGACAACGGCGACTGGCAGACCCGGCGCGAAGACGGCTGCCGGCACTTCCTGGTGCGGGGCGAGCTGTATCTGGAACAGACCGACGGCCCGCGCCACCGCCTGCGCGCGCAGGACCCGGGCGCGGGCTATCCGCTGCCCGTGGACGAAGACTGGCGCATCCGTCCCCTGGGTCCGGCGCGCCTGATCGAGACACCGGAACGCTACCTGGGGCTGTGCCGCGAGCAGCACAGCGGCCCCTCGGTCGCGATCGAGCTGCACGAGGACGACGCCGAGGCGCAGCTGTATCTGGAGTTCCACCGCGAGCTGACCCAGGGCGGCTATGAACTCCCCGCCCTGCCCGACCTGGCCATCCGCATCGGCAAGGCCATGGACGACCCGAACACCAACAACGAGGACATCGCCCGTCTGGTGCAGCTGGATCCGGCCCTGAGCGCGCGCCTGATGAGCGTGGTCAACAGCGCGGCCTTCGCCGGCAGCACCCCCATCTGCTCGCTCAATCAGGCGGTGGCGCGGCTCGGTCGCCAGCAGGTGCGCAACCTGGTGTTCAGCTGCATCATCAAGGATCTGTTCCGCACCGAATCCGCCACCCTGCGGCAGATGATGAAGGCCCTGTGGGACCACAGCTGCCGGGTGGCCGCCATCTGCTCGGTGCTGGCGCGCTTCACCCCCGGGCTGGACCCGGACCGCGCCCTGCTCGCCGGGCTGGTACACGACATCGGCGTGATCCCGCTGCTGCACACCGCCAGCAACATGCCCACCCTGGCCACCAGTCCGGCGGTGCTGCAACGCCTGGTGCACGAAATGAAGGCCGAGGTCGGTCAGCTCACCCTGCAGACCTGGCATTTCGACCCGGCCCTGTGTCGCCTGGCCCGCGAGGCCGAGGACTGGTACCGCATCGGCAGCGCCATCGCCGATTACACCGACGCGGTCCTGATCGCCCAGCTGCACGCCTTCGTGGGCCTTCCCGAGGGCCGGGGCCTGCCGCGCATCGACGCCATCCCGGCCTTCCGCAAGCTGGCCCTGGGCAAACTCAGCCCGCGTCATTCGCTCGGCGTGCTGGACCAGGCCGCGCACGAGATCGAGGAAGTCGAACAACTGTTGCGCTGATCCGAAATACCCGGCCGGGCAAACCGGTTACTATCACAGGATAGCCCCGCGGGAAACGCGCATGCACACACTCAAATCACAGATCATGCTGGCCCTGGGCCTGATGGGCGTCCTGTTCGCGGCGGCCATTCTGTTCGCCCTGAACACCATCGACCGCCAGCGCCAGGACGACCACGTGATGCGCCTGGCCAGCGAGCTGCGCCTGCTGCAGCAGCAACTCGGCATGCAGGCCATGAACTACAAGGAAAACGCCCCGCGCGACTACACCAGCTATTTTCGCGACACCCGCTTGTACTTCCGCGAACTGCAGGAAAAACGCCGGCACCTCGACGCCCTGATCTCGGCCTTCGCCCAGGGCCGGCTGCCCGACACCCTGAGATCGCATCACGACCTGGACGGCCACCTGAACCTCTCATCCGATAACCTGCAACGGGCGGCCCGCCTGAAGGCCACCTGGGACGCCTTTAACAAACGGCTGTCCGAAAAGCTCGGCGACACCAGGGAACCGCGCCTGGAATGGGGCGCGGAATGGATCCTGGAACAGCACCCGGCCCTGGAACAGGCCAGCCGCGCCTTTCTGGAGTCCCTGGAGCACGAGATGTTGCGCCGCAGCCGCCAGGCCCACCAGGTCGGGCGCGTCCTGCTGACCATCGGCCTGCTGCTGATGCTGGCCATCCTGGGCTGGTTCTACCGGCGCGTGCTGCATCCGCTGCAACAGACCGTGCTCGGCTTCCGCCGGGTGGCCTCGGGCGACTTCTCGCACCGCGTGCCGGGCATGGGGGACAACGAGATCGGCTGGCTGGTGGACACCTTCAACCACCTCACCGGGCGCCTGGACGCCCTGCTGGACCTGCTGACCGAGCTGCAGCAGACCAAGACCCTGGACGAATCACTGCGCGCCCTGGCCCACACCCTGCCCCGGCTGGTGCCGCTGGACTGGGTCGGGGTGCTGCTGCTGGCCCCGGACGGACGCATGAAGCTGGAGCGGGCCTACAGCGACGGCCACCCCGACGATCTGCCGGAGCAGGCCTTCGTGCTGCAGGGCACCCTGCTCGAGGAATGTCTGCACAACGGCACCCCGCTGCACATCCCCAATGTACGGGACACCGCGCGCCTGGAGCAGCGCTACCGCTTCCTCTCGGTGCTGGGCAAGCGCGGGCGCAACGACGCCATCTTCATGCCGGTGCTGGGCAACGATCCCAAGGTCGGGGTGCTGGTGCTGGCCTCGCGTCAGCCCAACACCTACCAGCCGGAACAGGTGCGGCTGCTGCACAACCTCTCGGCCCTGTTCAGCGCCACCCTGGGCCGCACCGTGGCCCTGGTGGAGGGCTCGCGCCTGGCCAGCATCGGCCAGTTCGCCTCCGGCATCGTGCATGAGATCCGCACCCCCCTGGCCACCATCGGCATGGCCCTGGAGCACTTCGTCGGGCTCGAGGATCTGCCCGAAGGCAGCCGCCGGCGCGCCGACCTGGCACATGCCGAGTCACAGCGCCTGAGCCGCCTGCTGGAGGACATCCTGCTGTACGCCAAGCCGCTGCAGATCCAGCCCGCGCCGACCCGCCTGGACGCCCTGGTCACCGAGCTGGAGGGACATGCCGGGATCGCGCATCCGCGGCTGCGCATCGCGCACGAGACGCTGCGCGACCTGCCCGAGATCAGCCTGGACCGGGACCGCATCAAACAGGTGCTGCTGAATCTGCTGCGCAACGCCATCGAGGCCAACGGCGAGGATCCGCGCGGCATCCGGCTGTCGGCCGGACTGCATGGCGGGTGCGTGGAGATCGTGGTGGAAAACGGCGGCGAGCCCATCCCGCAGGATCAACTGCAACGCCTGTTCGAGCCCTTCTACACCTCGAAGGCCTCGGGCACGGGGCTGGGACTGCCCATCGTGCGCCGCATCGTGGAGGCGCACGGGGGCAGCGTGGTCGTGGAATCAGAGGCCGGCACGGGCACCCGGGTGCGGGTCACCCTGCCGGCGCATCCGGAAGATCAGGCTGCGCTGGCGGAGGACTGACGCTTCTTCTGCAGATCGTCGATGGCCGCCTTGATGGCGTCCTCGGCCAGCACCGAGC
>JALVTT010000195.1 GCA_027024025.1 Sedimenticola sp. | reverse complement strand
GCGCGCCCGGCAGGCCGCCCTGGCCGCGGCCGACGCCGATTTCGAAAAGGCGCTGCGCGCCCGCCTGCCCAGTCTGACCCTGGATGGCAGCGGCCTCTGGCAGCTGGTCTCGGGCAACCCGGGCGTGATCGTGCAGGCCGCCCTGGACGCCACGCTGAACCTGTTCGACTCGGGCGCGCGCGAGGCCGAGATCCAGGCCCGTCGGGCACGCCTGCGCGGCGCCGGGATCCGCTATCTGCGGGACTGGCTGGCGGCGGTGCGCGAGACCGACGACCTGCTGGCCGAGCTGCGCAGCCAACGGCAACGCAGGGAACGGGTCGCGCAGCGTCTGCGCATCGGCGAGCGCCTGTACCGCGCCACCCTGGACCGCTACCGCGAGGGCGTGAGCGACTATCTGCCGCTCCTGGACGCGCTGCGCGGCCTGCAACAGCAACAGCGCGAGGCCCTGCACCTGCGCGCCGGTGAGCAGCGCATCCTGGTACAGCTCAGGATCGCCATCGGCCCGCCCGCGGCCCCCGCACCTCAGGGAGGACGACCGTGAGCCGCAACACCACCTGGCTGGCGCCCCTGATCACCCTGGCCCTGGCGGGCGCGGGGATCTGGGCCATCTTCGACACCCCGGCCGCATCCGGGCCGCGGTCGGTGACCGGGGAGCCGCCCCCGCCGGCGGTGGCGGTGCTACCGGTCAGCCCCGCGCGGCACCCGGTCCGTATCCACGCCTGGGGCCGGGTCCGGCCCTGGGACGCGCGCGCGGTGCGCGCCCGGGTCGAGGGCCGCATCACCCGCCTGCACCCGGACTTCGAGCCCGGCGGACTGATCGCCGCCGGCCAGACCCTGGTCCAGCTCGAGGACCGCGACTACCGCCTGGCGGTGGAGGCGGCGCAAGCGCAGCTGGACAAGGCCGAGGCCCGGCTCGCGATCGAGGGCGGCAAGCGGCGCGTGGCGCGCGAGGCGCTGCGCCTGCTGGCCGACAGCGCCCCGCTGGACAAGCGCTCGCGCGCCCTGGCCCTGCGCTCGCCCCAGCTGCGCGAGGCCCGCGCCGAGCTGCTGGCCCGGCGGATCGCGCTGCAACAGGCCGAGCTGCGGCTGGCGCGCACCCGCATCCAGGCCGCGCGCGACCTGGTGGTGCTGGAACGCCAACGCTCGGCGGGTGAACTGGTCCGCCCGGGCGAAGCGATCGGACGGGTGGCGGACGCCGACCGGGCGCGACTGGAACTCCAGGTGGACCCCGCCCTGCTGCCGCGCCTGACGCCGGGGGGCGCGGTGGCGATCCACTACCAGGGCCACGACTACTCCGGCCGGGTGACGCGCATCCGCCACCGCCTGAGCGCCAAGACCCGCCAGGCCCAGGTCACAGTCACGCTGCCCGATCCCTACAGCCGCCAGCCGGAACACGCCGGACGCCCGCCCCTGCTGCTCGGCGCCTATGTGGAGGCGCGCATCCAGGCCGGCCGCCTGCCGCCCAGCCTGCGCATTCCGCGCACCGCCCTGCTGGACGGCGACCGGGTCTGGGTGGTGGATGCGCGGCAACGCCTGCAACAGCGCCGGGCAAAGGTGCTGTTCCGCACCCCGGCGCACGCCTATATCGCGCCCCTGGCCGAGGGCGAGCGCCTGCTGCGGGGGCGGCCCGCGGGCCTGCTGCCGGGCACCCGGGTCAGGATCGCCGCCCCCGAGGACAGCCCCCATGACGGATGAACCGGCCGGCAGGCAGCCCGGGACCTGGCGCCTGATCACCTGGTTCGCCGACAACCCGGTGGCCGCCAATCTGCTCATGTTCTGCCTGCTGCTGGGCGGGGCCCTGGGCCTGCGCGAGACACCGCAACAGGTCCTGCCGCCCTTCGATCTGGAGGGCATCCGCATCAGCATGGGCTACCCCGGGGCCGGCCCCGGCGAGGTGGAGCGCGGCCTGGTGCTGCCCATCGAACACGCCGTGGCGGATATCCCGGCCATCGCGCATGTGCGCGCCAGCGCCGGCGAGGGCCAGGCCAGCCTGACCCTGGAACTGCGGCGCGGGGCCGACCCGGCGCAGACCCTGCAGGAGGTGCGCAGCGCCCTGTCGCGCATCACCACCTTCCCCGCCGAGGCCGGCCCGCCGCACGCCTCGCTGCGCCGCCACGGCTTCTACGTCATCAGCCTGGGCGTGGCCGCCGAGGGACTGCCGCGCAGCGCCCTGTTCACCCTGGGCGAGCGCCTGCGCCGCGCCCTGCTGGCGATCCCTGGGGTGAGCGATGTCCAGGTCCGCGGCGGCCTGCACCCCGAGATCGCGATCGAGATCCCCTCGCGCACCCTGCGTCAGTACGATCTGGATCTCGAAGCCCTGGCCACGCGCCTGCGCGACAGCGCCCGCGAGGTGGCCGGCGGCCGGCTCAGCGGAGCGGATGGCGAGATCCTGCTGCGCAGCGGCGGACAGCTCACCCGGGCGGCCCAGTTCGCCGCCCTGCCGGTGATCCAAGCCCCGCCGGAACCGCCGCTGCCTCTGGAACGTCTGGCCAGGGTGCGCGAGGGCTTCGAGGACGCCGGCCAGGTGTTCGAGTTCAACGGCCGGCCGGGGCTGCGTCTGGATGTGTACAAGACCGGACGCCAGGACCCGGTCGAGATCGCGGCGGCGGTGCGCGCGCTGAACCGGCGCCTCGCCCGGACCCTGCCCGAGGGGGTGCGCATCAGCGTGCAGAACGACCGCTCGCAGCGCTTCGCCGAGCGCCGCGCGCTGCTCCTGCGCAACGGCGCCCTGGGGCTGCTGCTGGTGATCCTCACCCTGGGCCTGTTCCTCAACCCGCGCCTGGCCTTCTGGGTCGCGGCCTCGCTGCCGGTGGTGTTCACCGGGGCCTTCGCCCTGCTGCCGCAGCTGGATGTCAGCATCAACATGATCTCCATGTTCGCCTTCATCCTGACCCTGGGCATCGTGGTGGACGACGCCATCATCGTCGGCGAGAACATCCATGCCCGGCGCCAGCAGGGCCTGCCCATGCGCGAGGCCATACGCATCGGCGCGGGCGAGATGACGGTGCCGGTGCTGTACGCGGTGGGCACCAATATCATCGCCTTCATCCCTTTGCTGATGGTGCCCGGGGCGATCGGCCGCTTCATGCACGACCTGCCGGTGGTGGTCTCGGTGGTGTTCGCGGTGTCGCTGATCGAGGCCCTGCTGATCCTGCCCGCCCACCTGCGCCCCCACGAGCACCCGCGGCTGCGGGGCCTGGCCCGGCGCCTGCTGCCGGCGCGGCGCTTTCACCAGGCCATCGTGGGCAGCCTGGACCGGTTGCGCGATCATCACTTCCAGCGCCTGCTGCGGGCCGCGATCCGCCAGCGCTGGCTGACCCTGGCGCTGTTCCTCGGCGCGGCGGCGCTGGTGGCGGCCTGGTATCTGGCCGGACGCATCGACCTCACCTGGCGCCCGGAGATCCCCGGCAACCGCGTGGACGCCGAGCTGGACATGCCGGTGGACGCGCCGCAGGCCCGTACCCTGGCCGCGGCCCACCGCATCGAGGCCGCCGGCCTGGCGGCCCTGGAGCGGCTGGGCGGCCGCCGCTATCTGCAGAGCCGCTTCATCCGGGTGGGCTCGCGCCGGCCGACCTTCGCCGAGATCAGCTTCATCCTGGTGCCCGACGCGCAGCGTCCCTTCACCCAGGAGACCTTCACCCGCGAGTGGCGGCGCCAGCTGGGCGACATGCCGGAGGCGCGCTCGGTCTTTTTCGAATATCTGGTCGGGCCGGGCGGCAACCGAGCCCTGCAACTGAATCTCTCGCACCCGGACACCGGTATCGCGCAGGCCGCGGCGCGCGCCCTGGCGGAGGCGATCCGCGCCCTGCCGGGGGTGGTGGACGTGGACGACGGCATCGCCCGCGGCAAGCGCCAGATCGTGCTGACGCTCTCGCCCGAGGGCCGCGCCGCCGGCCTGGACGCACAGCGCCTGGGCCGCCAGCTGCGCGACGCCTTCTATGGCGCCGAGGTTCAGCGCGTGCTGCGCAACGGGCACGAGGTCAAGGTGATGCTGCGCCTGCCGCCGGAGGAGCGGCGCTCGCTGGAGGATCTCTACCGCCTGCCGGTGCGCACCCCGGACGGCGGCGGGATCCGCCTGGCCCGGGCCGCGCGCATCCGCCTGGGGCGCGCCGCCGGCACCATCACCCGCGAGGACGGACGGCGCATCGTGCGGGTCAGCGCCAGCATCGACAAGGCGCACGCCAGTACCCGGCGCATCCGCCGGCAGATCGAGACCCGCATCCTGCCCGCGCTGCAGGCCCGCTATCCCGGTCTGCAGGCCGCCTTCGCCGGCGGTCGGCGCGACCGGCAGAGCACCTTCCGCGCCATCTTCGACGGCCTGCTGTGGTCGGTGCTGGCGATCTATGTCCTGTTCGCGGCCCTGTTCCGCAGCCATCTGCAGGCGCTGATCGTGATGCTGACCATCCCCTTCGCGATCGCGGGCGCCGTCGCCGGGCATGTGCTGATGGGCCATGACCTGAGTTCGGTGAGTGTCTATGGAATGATCGCCCTGGGCGGGCTGGTGGTGAACGGGGCCCTGGTGCTGACCGTGCGGCTCAACGAGTGCCGCCGCGACGCACCCCTGGAACAGGCCCTGCTGACGGCCGCCCTGGGGCGCTTCCGGCCCATCCTGCTGACCGCCATGACCACCACCGCCGGGCTGCTGCCCATGCTGTTCGAGACCGCCCCGCAGGCGCTGTTCCTGGTGCCCATGGCCATCGCCCTGACCTTCGGCACCCTCGCCGCCCTGCTGGTGGTGCTGCTGCTGATCCCCGCGCTCTACCGCATCCTGCAGGATCTGCGGCTCATTTCCTGAGCTTCTTGAGGGTCTCGGTCAGTTCGCCGCTGAGGGCCTGATAGACCCGCTGCTGGGCCAGATTGTAGACAGTCTGCTCACCGCGTCGGGCAAAGGAGAGGCGGGCCTCGAAATAGGCCACATCGGCCTCGATCGCGTTTACATCCGGCCGTGGAATGACCACCGTCTTACGCTTCTTTCCATCCATGCGCCCCATGATAGCAAGGCCGCCCTGGCGCGTCTCGCCCCGGCGTGACGGCAAACAGAATAGGACGATCATATTAATATGAAATTTGTCCTGGTAGTTTTTCCCGCAGATGCTAGACTGCCCACAAAATACAGTCTGTTACGACCTCCCCAACAAAAAATCGGCCAAACGTCCAAAATGTCGGACTATCTTGAAAAGCAGAACCGCGCCTCGGGCTTCTTCGGGGCCAACACCCCCTTCATCGAGGCCCTCTACGAAGACTTTCTGAAAGACCCCGGCAGCGTGCCGGACGACTGGCGCCGGCGCTTCGAGTCGCTGCCGCCGGTGAACGGGCGGGAGGCCCGCGAAAAAGACCTCTCGCACCACGAGATCCAGGCCAGCCTGGCGCGCCTGACCCGGGAGACCGGCTGCCGCCGGGCGCCGCGCTTCAACGCCGCGGCGGCCGAGCGCCAGGTCAAGGTGCTGCGCCTGATCAACGCCTACCGGGTGCGCGGCCACCAGAGCGCCGACCTCGATCCGCTGGCCCTGCACGAGACCGTGCTGCTGCCCGAGCTGACGCTCTCGCACTACGGTTTTTCGGAGTCCGATCTGGACGAGACCTTCAACACCGGCTCGCTGTTCGCGCCCGAACGCCTGCCGCTGCGCGAGATCGTCGCCATCCTGCGCAGCGTGTACACCGGCACCGTCGGCTCCGAGTACATGCACATCACCAGCACGCGCGAGAAACGCTGGATACAGCAGCGCCTGGAGACCTACCGCGCGCGCCCCGAGCTGGAGACCGCGGACAAGCGCTGGCTGCTGCACCTGCTGACCGCGGCCGAGGGCATCGAGAAATTCATGCACGCCCGCTTCGTGGGGCAGAAGCGCTTCTCGCTCGAAGGCGGCGAGTCGCTGATCCCGCTGCTGGACGAGCTGGTGGTGCGCGCGGCGCGCGAGGGCGCGGAGGAGATCGTCATCGGCATGGCCCACCGCGGCCGCCTGAACGTGCTGGCCAACATCATCGGCAAGCCCCCGGGCGAGATCTTCCAGGAATTCGAGGGCGTGCGCCCGGAGCACGCCGACCGGGGCATCCTCTCCTCCGGCGACGTGAAGTACCACAAGGGCTTTTCCAGCGACCTGGAGACCCCCAACGGCCCGGTGCACGTGACCCTGGGCTTCAACCCCTCGCACCTGGAGATCATCAACCCGGTCATCATGGGCTCGGTGCGCGCCCGCCAGCAGCGCTACGGCGACACCCGCGGCGACAAGATCATCCCGGTGGTGATCCACGGCGACGCGGCCATCGCCGGCCAGGGCGTGAACCAGGAGACCTTCAACATGTCGCAGGCGCGCGGCTACAGCGTCGGCGGCACGGTGCACATCGTGGTCAACAACCAGATCGGCTTCACCACCAGCAATCTGCTGGACAGCCGCTCCACCCACTACTGCACCGATATCGCCAAGATGGTCCAGGCGCCCATCTTCCACGTCAACGGCGACGACCCGGAGGCGGTCCTGTTCGTCACCCGCCTGGCCTTCGACTACCGCATGCGTTTCCACAAGGACGTGGTCATCGACCTGGTGTGCTATCGCCGCCAGGGCCACAACGAGGCCGACGAACCGGCGGTCACCCAGCCGGTGATGTACAACAAGATCCGCACCCATGCCCCGGTGCGCTCGCTGTATGCCGACCGCTTGATCGCCGAGGGCGTGATCGCCCCCGAGGAGGCCAAGCAGCTGGTCGATTCGGTGCGCGACACCTTCGAGCGGGGGGAGAGCGTGGGCCGCTCGACCCTGTGCGACCTGGACGGGCGCATCCGCATCGACTGGAGCCCCTACCGCGGGGTCTCCTGGAACGCGCCGGTGGACACCCGGGTGGACGCCGACCGGGTGGCCGCCCTGGCCGGACAGATCTTCACCCCGGCGCCCGACTTCCCGGTGCACCCGCGCCTGGCGCGCATCCTGGAGGACCGCCAGCAGATGGCCACCGGCTCCAAGCTGATGGACTGGGGCTTCGCCGAGAACATGGCCTACGCCTGCCTGCTCGACCAGGGCTATCCGGTGCGCATCTCCGGCCAGGACGTGCGCCGCGGCACCTTCTTCCACCGCCATGCCATGTGGCGCAACCAGGAGACCGGCGAGAGCTATGTGCCCCTGCAGCACCTGCGTCCCGACCAGCCCAACTTCGTGATCATCGATTCGGTGCTTTCGGAGAACGCGGTGCTGGCCTTCGAGTACGGCTACGCCTCCGCCGAGCCGCAGGCCCTGACCATCTGGGAGGCCCAGTTCGGCGACTTCGCCAACGGCGCCCAGGTGGTGATCGACCAGTTCATCACCTCGGCCGGGGCCAAGTGGGGGCTGTACTGCGGCCTGACCCTGTTCCTGCCGCACGGCTACGAGGGCCAGGGCCCGGAGCACTCCTCGGCGCGCCTGGAGCGCTATCTGCAGGCCTGCGCCGAGCACAACATCCAGGTCTGCGTGCCCACCACCCCGGCGCAGATCTTCCATCTGCTGATGCGCCAGATGCTGCGCCCCTTCCGCCACCCGCTGATCGTGCTCACGCCCAAGAGCCTGCTGCGCAGCCCGCTGGCGACCTCGCCCATCGAGTCGCTCAGCCAGGGCGGCTTCGAGACCGTGATCGACGAGGTGGACGGCCTGGAGCCGGACCAGGTCACCCAGCTGATCCTGTGCACCGGCAAGGTCTATTACGACCTGCTGCAGGCCCGCCGCAGCCGCAATCTGGAGCATGTGGCCATCATCCGCATCGAACAGCTCTATCCCTTCCCCAAGGATGATTTCTGCGCCCTGATACGCCGCTATCCCCGGGTCGAGAAATACATCTGGTGCCAGGAGGAGCCGCAGAACCAGGGCGCCTGGGACCAGATCAAGCACCGCTTCCACGCCATGCTGGACAACCGCATCCCGCTGATCTACTGCGGCCGCCGCTCCGCCGCCGCGCCGGCCACCGGCTATTTCCGCGTGCACCAGCAGGAACAGGAAAAACTGGTCGATGACGCCCTCACCGGCTATGTCGATCCCTCCATGAACCGAAGAGGCTGAACATGAGTACCGAGGTACGAGTCCCCACCCTGCCCGAATCCGTCACCGACGCCACGGTCCTGGAATGGCACAAGAAGCCCGGCGAGGCCGTGGCGCGCGATGAAAACCTGCTCGACCTGGAGACCGACAAGGTGGTGCTGGAGGTCCCCTCGCCGGTGGACGGCGTGCTGGCCGAGATCCGCGCCGAACAGGGCGCGGTGGTCACCAGCGACGATGTGCTCGCGATCATCGAGGCCGGCGCGGCCCGCCCGGCCGCGAGCGCCGAGCCCGCACCGGCCGCGGCGGAGCCCAAACCCGCCCCCGCCGAACAGCCGTCCGGCGGCTCCGGGACGCCCCCCGAGTCACGCCCGGCCGAGCCGGTGCTGACCCCGGCGGTGCGCCGCCTGGTCAAGGAACTGTCCATCGACCCCAGCAACATCCAGGGCACCGGCAAGGACGGGCGCATCCTCAAGGCCGATGTGATGCGCTATCTGGACGAGCAGAAAAAGACCGAGGAGGAGGAAGACATCCAGGCCATGCTGCCGGACGCGGACAGCCGCGAGGCGGTACGCAACGACCAGCGGGTGCCGATGAGCCGGCTGCGCGCGCGGGTCGCCGAACGCCTGGTCGAGGCCCAGCAGACCGCGGCCATCCTCACCACCTTCAACGAGGTGGACCTGTCGCAGGTGATCGCCCTGCGTCAGCGCCACCGGGAGCGTTTCGAGCAGGAGCACGGCGTGCGCCTGGGCTTCATGTCCTTCTTCGTCAAGGCGGTGATCGAGGCGCTCAAGCGGTTTCCGGTGGTCAACGCCTCGGTGGACGGCAGCGACATCGTGTATCACGACTATTTCGACATCGGCATCGCGGTCGGCTCGCCGCGCGGCCTGGTGGTGCCCATCCTGCGCGACGCCGACCAGCTCTCCTTCGCCGAGATCGAGTCACGCATCAGGCTGTTCGGCCAGAAGGCCCAGGAGGGCACGCTCAGCTACGAGGAACTGACCGGCGGCACCTTCACCATCTCCAACGGCGGGGTGTACGGCTCCATGCTGTCCACGCCCATCCTCAACCCGCCGCAGAGCGCCATCCTGGGCATGCACAACATCATCCAGCGCCCGGTGGTGGTGGACGGCGAGATCGTGGCGCGGCCGATGATGTATCTCGCTTTGTCCTATGATCACCGTATCATCGACGGGCGCGAGGCGGTGCAGACCCTGGTCACCATCAAGCAGGGCCTGGAAGACCCCGCGCGCCTGATGTTGCAGATCTGACCCGGAGCCCGCATGACCCTCATCAAACAGGACGACCTGGTGCAGAGCATCGCCGATGCCCTGCAGTTCATTTCCTATTACCACCCGCTGGACTACATCCAGGCGGTGGGCGCGGCCTACGAGCGCGAACAGTCACCGGCGGCGCGCGACGCCCTGGCCCAGATCCTGACCAACTCGCGCATGTGCGCCGAGGGCCACCGGCCGATCTGCCAGGACACCGGCGCGGTGGTGGTGTTTCTGCGCATCGGCATGCAGGTGCGCTTCGACACCGACCGGCCGCTGCAGGCGCTGATCGACGAGGGCGTGCGCCGCGCCTATCTGGACCCGGACAACATCCTGCGCGCCTCCATGGTCGACCCGCCGATCGGCGAGCGCAGGAACACCGGCGACAACACCCCGGCCATCGTCTATCAGGAACTGGTGCCGGGCGACCGCCTGGAGATCGCGGTGGCGGCCAAGGGCGGCGGCTCGGAGAACAAGTCCCGCTTCACCATCCTCAACCCCAGCGACAGCCTGGCCGACTGGGTGGTGGAGACCCTCCCGGGCATGGGCGCCGGCTGGTGCCCGCCCGGCATCCTCGGCATCGGCGTGGGCGGCACCGCCGAAAAGGCCCTGCTGCTGGCCAAGGAATCACTGCTCGCGCCCATCGACATGCACGAGCTGATCGCGCGCGGGCCGGCCGACCCGATCGAGGCCCTGCGCCTGGAGATCTACGAACGGGTCAACGCCCTGGGCATCGGCGCCCAGGGCCTGGGCGGCCTGACCACGGTGGTGGACGTCAAGATCAAGACCTACGCCACCCACGCGGCCTCGCTGCCGGTGGGCATGATCCCCAACTGCGCGGCCACCCGGCACATCGAGTTCACTCTCGACGGCAGCGGTCCGGCGCAGCTCACGCCACCCTCGCTGGACGACTGGCCCAAGGTCAGCTGGCAGCCCTCCAGCGAGGCGCGCCGGGTCGATCTCGAACACCTGACGCGCGAGGAGGTCGCCGCCTGGCGGCCCGGCGAGCGCCTGCTGCTCAGCGGGCGCCTGCTGACCGGGCGCGACGCCGCCCACAGACGCATCCAGCAGCTTCTGGAGTCCGGTCAGGCGCTGCCGCCCGGGGTCGATTTCAACAACCGCCTGATCTACTACGTCGGCCCCGTGGACCCGGTGCGCGACGAGGTCATGGGCCCGGCCGGACCCACCACCGCCACGCGCATGGACAAGTTCACCGAGATGATGCTCGGGCGCACCGGACTGCTGGGCATGATCGGCAAGGCCGAACGCGGCCCCGAGGCCATCGAGGCCATCAAGCGCCACAAGGCGGCCTATCTGATGGCCGTGGGCGGCGCCGCCTATCTGGTCTCGCAGGCCATCCGCAAGGCCCGGGTGGTGGCCTTCGAGGATCTGGGCATGGAGGCCATCTATGAATTCGAGGTGCGCGACATGCCGGTCACCGTGGCGGTCGACAGCCGGGGCGAATCGGTCCACCAGACCGGGCCGGCCGAGTGGCGGGTGCGCATCCAGGACATCGGCCGCGCCTGAATCCATGCGGCCACCGGGTTGAAAGCGCGCCTTCCGGCCCCCACAATCCGGGCCCCGCACCCCCGGAGAACCGCCATGCGCATGCAGCAACAGATCGAGCAGACATTGCAGGAGGCCTTCTCGCCAATGCACCTGGAGGTCGAGGACGAGAGCCACATGCACAATGTGCCCGAGGACAACCAGTCGCACTTCAAGGTGACCCTGGTCTGTGAACAGTTCCAGGGCCAGCCGCTGATCGCGCGCCATCGCGCGATCAATGCCGCCCTGGGCGAGAAAGACATCATGGGACGAATCCACGCCCTGGCCCTGCACACCATGACCCCGGAAGAGTGGTTCGCCAAGGGCGGCACCGCCCCGCAGTCCCCGCCATGCATGGGAGGCGGCAAGTCATGATGCGCCTGATACGCCGGGCCCTGGGCCAGATCATCCTGTTCTTCGACTGGCTGACCCGTCCCCGCCCGCTGCGGCGCAGCCCGGAGGCCCAGGCCGCGGTGGACGCGCGCACCCGGCACATGGCGCTGTACCAGTTCCGCCTGTGCCCCTTCTGCATCAAGGTGCGGCGCGCCCTGCGCCGGCTCAACCTGAACATCGAGCTGCGCGACGCCATGAACGACCCGGAGCACCGGGCGGCCCTGCTGGCCGGCGGTGGCGAGATCAAGGTGCCCTGCCTGGCGATCACCGAAAACGGCAAGACCCGCTGGATGTACGAATCCGCCGACATCATCGCCTGGCTGGAGCGTGAGTTCGGCGCGCCCGAGGAGACCCGGCGCGCGGCCTGAGCGCGGAGATCAGCGGTTCAGGGCCACCCGGGTCGTATCCGCGGGGAGCGCCTGCAGACTCACCCGGAAACGCCCCAGGGCGTGCCGGCTCTCGGCCAGCAGGGGGATATGGGCCGCATCGTCGCTGACCCAGATGAACACCGGGCGATGGGCGTGCTTGCTGTTGCCATGCGCATCGCTGCGCAGGCCGTCGAAGCGCAGCTTCAGGGCCTGCCAGTCGCGACCCGCGGCGCGCAGCGGCACCCGCTTCTCCACCTTGATCCGGTAGCGCAGCATCTCGCTGCCGTTGGACACCCGGAACTCATGCTCCTGGCCCGGCCGCAGCGGCAGCGCGCGCACCGCCTGCAGCAGGCCGAGGCGGTCGTAGGCGTGCCGTTCCCCGCGCGCGCAGGCGGCCTGGTAGCGCCCCGCAGCCAGGTCGCGCAGCTCCGGGGTATCCGGACCGGCCAGGCGGCGGGCCACGAAGGGCTGCTCGCGGCTGTCGAGATAGATCAGCTTGTGATCGATGTCATCCGGATGGCCGTACTCGTAATACTCCGAGGCCAGCACCCCGGAGTGATCGGGCCAGTACCAGGAGCGGAAGCGGTAACGGATGGGATAGATGCGCTCCACATAGCCGAAGGGCGCCGAGCTGGCGGTCAGTTCCGCCTCCCGGTAGGGGGCCTCGCCGCCCGGCACCCCGGCGCGCAGCCGGACCTCGGCGATCGCCACCCGGGAACCGGCGGAAAGGATGCCCTGGTAGCTGACCTGGTAGCGCAGCGCGCCGCCATCGGCCTCCGTCCCGGCCCCGGCCGCTGCGGACAGCGCCCAGCACAGGCCGACCAGCCAGATCCACAGCGACGCGGATTTTTCACCGAATGGATTCATATGCACGTTCTCCTTCGCCGGACGGGCAGACACGCCATTTAGTCCAATCCGCCGCCCCAAGGTTCCTGGCACGGGTTCTGCATCGTCATAGGCAACACGGAAAAAACCGCCGGAAAACCGGCAAGGCATGGTGACAAGATGGCAGACCTGCGGATTGGCGACAAGATCCTGACGCCTCTGAACCCTCGCGGCGGGCGCGGCCCCCGGGCCGGCGAGATCACGGAGACGCCGGGCGACCGGGATGGCGACGACACCCTGGCCCTGGACGGCGGCGCCCGGCGTCTGGAGCGCCCGCTGAGCGGCCATATCGACTCCGCCGGCCGGGCCCGGGTGGCGCTGGAACGGCTCAAGGCCCAGCTCGAAGGCGGCCAGGGCGGCGCGGCCCACGGCCATATCAGCCAGTCCCTGGTGGACCGGCTGCTGACCCGCCCGCCTGTCTGATCGACGATTTTCTCCTCGGCAGAGACGAGTCTCCCCAAGCTCGTCATTTCACCCGGCAGCCCTCTGCCGGGTTTTCTTTGTCCGGGTCCGGGCTGCCGGCCTCCCCGTTCCTGGTAGAATGAGCGCGCGTCTCGCAGTGGGAAGATGCCATGCAACTGATTCACGAACCCCCGTTACACCGCCTGCCCGTCGCCGATCACGCCACCCTGAAGCCGCGCCTGCTGGCCGCGCTGGAACGCGAGCTGGACGGCCCGCATGTCCGCCGCTCGCATCTCGAGCTGGGCCGCTACGAGAACACCTACATCGAGCGCCGGGCCATCCCCGAGATCGAGCCCCTGTGCCAGGTCGCGCAGCAGGCCGCGCAACAGATCCTCGGCCGTGGCGACCTGAGACTAGGCTTCTGGTTCAATCTGATGCAGCCGGGCGACCGCACCGCCCGCCACAACCACGAGGAGGGCGGCGAACTGCTCTCCGGGGTCTATTATCTGGAGATCCCGGACGACAGCGCCGCGCTGCTGGTCTATCCGCCCGAGGGCGAGCGGGCCGTGCCGCCGGTGGAGGGGCACTTCCTGTTCTTCTCGCCCAGGCTGGCGCACGCGGTGGCGCAGAACCGCAGCGACCGGCGGCGGGTCTCGATCGCCTTCAATTTCGGGCCGGCGGAATCGTCGTGACCTCCAGGCGCTCGGTCTCGGCCAGGTGCACCCGCACCCCGTCGATGGTGAGAAACTCCCGGTCGTCGATGTCCCCGCGATGGGCGCGGTAGTGCTCGGTGTGGCCAGTGCCGGCGTCGATCACCCGCACATAGAGCACCTCGTTGCGCACCTGCCAGTAGCGGTACAGCCCCCATCCGGAACCCAGGATCAGCACCACCACCAGACTGCTGGCCAGCCAGCCCGGGCCGCGCCGCCGCGGCGGCGGATTGACCACCCGGGGATCGGGACGCGCGACCGTCATGGCCTGCAGATTGCGGTACCGCAGGTACAGCAGCACCCCGGCCACGATGAGGACGGTCAATAACAGTTTACCCAGCAGGCCCACTTGTGATTCTCCACCTGAACAGCGGGCGCATGATAACAGCCGCGGCGGGCTGGCGCCTGTCCCCGGGCAACGTTACCATGCGCGCATGCGCCCACTTCGCCATCCCTTCCGGCTGCTGATCCTGCTGTTGCTGCTCCTGCCCGCCGCGTGCAGCGAGCCGGACCGGCCCGGCATCTCCCTGTACACGGCCATCACCCGGGGCGACATCGACCAGCTGCAGCGCCATATCTACTGGAAAAGCGAGATCGACGCGCCCCTGCCCAACGGCCGCTACCCGCTGCACGAGGCCGCGCGGGCCGGTCGGGTGGTGATGCTGCGCATGCTGCTCAAACAGCACGTGCGCATCGACCCGCGCGACCAGGACGGACGCACCCCGCTGGAACTGGCCATACTCAACGGCCGCACCCAGGCCGCGCGCACCCTGGTCAAGGCCGGCGCGGCCTTCGATCCCTCGCGTCTGCTCTTGCTGGCGGCCCAGGCCAATGTCACCGACCGCGACGTGGTGCGCTTTCTGCGCCTGCAGGGGGCCGACACCGAGACGCGGGATCCCGAGGGCAATACCCCGCTGCTGATCGCCGCCATGCACGGCAATCACCGCCTGATCCGCCATCTGGTCGAGTACGGGGCCGATGTGAACGCCCGCAACCATGCCGGCGAGACCGCGCTGGGCCTGCTGCAGCGCCGCCACCTGCCGGAGATCGAGCGCTTCCTGCGCGAGAACGGCGCCAGCGGATGACAGGCTCGGCCGGCGGGTGCTATGGTGCGCCCGTTTTCGTGACGACAGGAGCTCAATGTGGCCAGCACACCGGATGAACTGACGATCAACTACAGCGAGGGCGGTATCGATATCGTCAAGGAACTGGACAAGCGCATACTGTCCAAGGGGGCATGGACGACCATCCTGTTCCGCTACCAGGAATGGAGCAACGCCAAGGAGGCCTATGGCAAGGACAAATACTCCATCCGCCGCTATCAGAAGCGCAACGGCGAGTATCAGCAGAAATCCAAGTTCAACATCTCCAGCCCGGACCAGGCGCGGCAGCTGATCGCGGCGCTCCAGGAATGGGTGGACGAGGCCGACTAATCCAGTCCCACCCGCGCCGGCCAGTCGATCAGCTCATCCACCACCCGGCGGCGGTCGGGCGCCAGGCCGGCGTCCGCCGCCAGGGCCGCCAGCTCGCGCCGGTAGCGGTCCAGGGTGATGGATGAGGGCCCTTCCGGGTCGCGCACCCGCGCCCGGCGCCAGGCGTCCCAGCGCGCCCGTTCCTCGGCGTTCAGCGTCTCCGGCCAGTTGCGCGCGCGATAGCGGAACAGCAGCTCGTGCAGCTTGGGGGCCTCGAAATCCAGGCGCAGCCCGGCCAGCTCGGCGGGCGCGGCGCGCCGCACCTGCTCACAGCGGCGGCGGTCGGCATCGCTGAGAAAGCCGCCGTATAGATCCAGATCGGGGTCACGCGCCGGGTATTCGCGCTCCGCGTACAGCTCCGCCAGCTTGGCCTGCAGCG
>JALVTT010000194.1 GCA_027024025.1 Sedimenticola sp. | reverse complement strand
CCTGGCGGCGCTGGCGGGCGCGCAGCAGGCGCAGGCTGAGCTGGTGGGCCAGCAACTCCTCGAAGGCCAGGCGGCGCTGCGCCGGGTGGCCGTGCTCCGACAGCAGCTGGCGGGAGATGTCCGGCGGCGGGCGGTGCAGCAGGGCGACGGCCTCCGGCAGCGGCGGCAGGTCCAGGCGTCGCAGCACCCGTTCGGGCAACAGTTCCTGCAGGGCCCCGCCCTCGCGCAGCAGCCTCAGGGCCTTGTCGGTCAGATCGCGCCAGCTGAGCTGGTGCATGCCCTCGGTGGTCGGATAGACCGGGGTCAGGGCCTCCTCCACCGGCAGCGGCTCATCGCCCTCGACCCGCTGATACTCGGGATGCACCAGTTCGTACTGCCGTGGCCCCTGACGCACCTCGCCGAAACAGCGCAGACGCGTACCCCGCGCCAGCCCCTGTTTCTGCGCCGCGCTGAAATGGAAGAAACGCAGGAGCAGCGAACCGCTGCCGTCGGAGATCTGCACCAGCAGGGAACGCCTGCGGCCATAGTGGATCTCGGCATGATCGACCACCGCCTCCACCACCGCCTGATCGCCCGGGCGCAGGGTGCCGATGGGCACCACCCGGGTGCGGTCCTGATAACGCAGCGGCAGATGGAACAGCAGGTCCTGGATCGTCTCGATGCCCAGACGCGCGAGGCGCTCGGCGCTCTTTGGGCCAACCCCCTTGAGGGCGGTCACCGGCTGCCGGGCCAGACTGTCCGCTTGGCTTTGCATGGCCGCAGGATACGCAAGCCAATAGAACAAAACAAGAACGGGGATCCAGGGGCTTGTTCAGGCTATACTGCGCGCCGATCAACGCTTCAGCGGAGCCCGCCATGTTCCAAGAGACCCTGGAGATCACGACCCGAGGCCGCGGCACCCTCGACATCACCCGCGAGGTGGACGCGGTGGTGGCGCGCAGCGGGGTGACGACCGGGCTGTGCCATGTGTTCGTGCAGCACACCAGCGCCTCGCTGATCCTGTGCGAAAACGCCGACCCCGATGTGCGGCACGATCTCGAACAGTGGTTCGCGCGCCAGGTGCCGGACGGCGACCCCCGCTACCGCCACAGCCTGGAAGGGCCGGACGACATGGCCGCGCACATCCGTTCCATCCTGAGCAATATGGATCTGAGCCTGCCGGTCAGCGGGGGTCGCTGCGCGCTGGGCACCTGGCAGGGGATCTTTCTCTACGAGCACCGCCACCACGGCCACCGGCGGCGCGTGGTGGTGACGGTCAGCGGCTGAGCGGGCTCACTTGCCGGCCAGCAGCGCCGCGTTGGCCCGGGTGAAACCCTTGAGCGATACCGGCAGGGTCAGCACCTGGCGGTTGAGCAGGGCCAACGCGGATGCCGGCCTGGTCGCCCTTCTTCATGGCCGAGATCAGCTTGCTGCTCATGACCTGGCCGACCGTGGTGCAGCCCTCGGGCGCGCAGGCCAGGAAGGGCAGCTTGAGCGGCTCGGCGCCCTTCACGATGAAGGCCGCGCCCGGCGGGATCAGCACCCCCAGCGGCAGGGTCACGATCAGCACCGGCTTGTGCTTATCCGCCGCCATGCCGATGCGCAACTGCATGACCATCTTGCCGCTCTTCTTGTTGCTGACATTCTGGAAGATGTAGCAGATCTCCGGCAACGGCTTGCCGTCCTTGCCCTTGGGGCCCTTCTCGCACGCCTTGCCCCAGTCACCATAGGTGCTTGTCTTGGGCGCGCCCTTGTTGTCCGCGGAAAAAGCGGGATTGGCCGCCAGCACTGCCAGGAGTGCGGCAAGGAATAGCTTCTGGATCATGGTTGCGACTCTCAAATATAAAGTGTTCCGTCAAAATCGACAGGCTGCTAGCCAGCGAGTTCCATCACGGCATCCATCTCGACACCGGCATCGCGCGGCAGCGAGGCCACGCCGATGGCGGCGCGTGCCGGATAAGGTTCGGCGAAATATTCCGCCATTACCGTGTTCACGGTAGCAAAATTGGCCAGGTCCGTCAGGAAGATGTTGAGCTTGACCACATCGGCCAGGCTGCCGCCGGCGGCGCGCGCCACCGCCGACAGATTGTCGAACACGCGCCGGATCTGGGCCTCGATATCACCCTCGACCATCTCCATGGTCTCCGGCACCAGCGGGATCTGGCCCGAGAGATAGACGGTGCTGCCGACCTTCACGGCCTGCGAATAGGTGCCGATGGCCTGCGGCGCCTGGTCGGTGGTGATGATTTGTCTGGACATGGGGACTATTCTCCAAGGCAATGACTCGAAAGACACACAGCACCGACACCGGCCTTCGCGCGCCGCGCCTGATGCTTGCGGGGCTGCTGGGCCTGGCGGCCTGCTCCGCGCAGGATGATACGCCCGCGACCGGCGTGACAGAAGAGCCCTGGTCGAACGAGGCCGAGGTGGTCTTTCAGGAGGCCGAGGCGCTGAAGTACAGCCTGATGCAGCACCAGCTGGAACAGCGGCGGCTACGCGCCCTGGGTGTGGAAGGCGCGACGCCGGTACCCGGCTATCAGCAGCCACAGCACCAGTAGCAACGCCCCCGCGCCCAGCGGCGCATCGCCCCAGCGCACATAGGGCGTGGCGCCCTGCATGGGCTGGATCTCGCCCGCCAGGACCGCCTCGCGGAACTGTGGCGCCCGGCGCCGCACCCGCCCATGCGGCCCGATCAGGGCCGAGATCCCGGTATTGGTCGCGCGCAGCAGCCAGCGCCCGGTCTCCAGGGCGCGCATGCGCGCGATCTGCAGATGCTGATGCGGGGCCAGCGAGTCGCCGAACCAGGCGTCGTTGCTGGCATTGATCAGAAAGGCCGCGCGCGGCAGGGCCCGGATCAGCTCGTCACCGAAGGCGTCCTCGTAGCAGATGTCCACGCCCACCCGCCAACCGGCCAGATAAAGGGTGCGCCCCGGTCCCCCGCCGGGCGAGAAGTTCGACATCGGTATGGACAGGAAATCCAGCGCCGGCTGCAGCAGCGGGCGCAGAGGCAGATACTCGCCGAAGGGCACCAGGTGGTGCTTGTAATAGGCCTGGCGGCCCGACACGCCCAGCGCCAACATGGCATTGTGGTAGCGGCCGTCGGGCCGGCGCGCCACGATGCCGGTGAGCAGATCCGCCCCGCGCGCGCGCATGGCCCGGTCGAGCGGGTCGAGCACCCGTTCGCGCACCTGGTCGTCGAAGGCCGGGATGGCGGTCTCCGGCCACACCAGCAGGCGCGCCCCGGGCACACTGTCGCTGAGCCGCCGGTAGGCCGCCAGGGTCGGCGCGAAGCGGCTGGGCAGCCATTTCTCGCGCTGCGGGATGTTGCCCTGCACCAGCGCCACCGGCAGGGGCTCGCCGCGCGGCCGGGTCCAGTCCAGCCGGCCCAGGCCCGCCGCGCCGGCCCACAGCAGGGCCAGCGCGGGCAGCGCCCACCAGGCGCGCCAAAGATTGAGCAGCCCGGCGGACAGGCTCACCGCCAGCCCCACCCCGAACACGCCCAGCAGCGGGGCCAGGCCCGCCAGCGGCAGATCGATCTGGCTGTAGCCCAGCGACAGCCAGGGAAAGCCGGTCAACAGCCGCGCGCGCAACAGTTCCACCAGCAGCCAGGCCAAGGGCGCGGCCACCAGCATGAAAAAGCGCCGCCCACGACCGGCGCCCAGCCACCAGGCCAGGGCCCCGGCCAGGGCGAAGAACAGCGCCACCGCCAGGATGAACAACAGGGTGATGAGCACCCCCAGGCCCGGCGGGATGCCGCCGAACTGTCCGATGCTGATACGCAGCCAGAACACCCCCAGGCCCAGCAGGCCCAGACCGAAGGCATAGCCCAGGCGCGCCGCGCGCCCGGCGGACGGGGCCTGTTGCAGCAGGACGAACAGCAGCGCCATCAGCGGCGCCGCCAGCCAGCCCTGATCGAAGGGCGCGAAGGCCGCCACCAGCAGACCACCCAGGCAGAGGGCCGCGAGATCGCGCCACATAAGCGCTCAGCGCGCCGCCCCGGCGGGTTCCAGACGACGGATATTGAGCAGCCGGATCTTGCGGCTGTCGGCGCCGATCACCTCGAAATGGAAGCCGTCGGTCTCAACCGTCTCGCCGCGCTTGGGCATGTGCCCCAGGGCCTTGAGCACCAGCCCGCCGATGGTGTCGTAGTCCTCGTCCGGCAGCTGCACGCCGAAATAGGCGTTGAAGTCCTCGATCGAGGTGTGCGCCTTGGCGGTGTAGAGGTTGTCGTCGCGGCGCATGATGAAGGCGCCCTCGTCGAAGTCGTACTCGTCCTCGATCTCGCCCACGATCTGTTCCAGCACATCCTCGATGGTGACCAGGCCGGCCGCGGCCCCGTACTCGTCCACCACGATGGCCATGTGGTTGCGGCTGGCGCGGAACTCGCGCAGCAGCACGTCCAGGCGCTTGCTCTCGGGCACGAACACCGCCGAGCGGATGATGTCGCGCAGGCGGAAGCGGCGCGCGCCCTCGCCGCAGTAGGGCAGCAGGTCCTTGGCCAGCAGGGTGCCGACCACCTCGGCGCGGTCCTCGCCGATCACCGGGAAACGCGAGTGGGCCGAGTCCACCACCACCGGCAGGATCTCCTCGAAGGCGTCGTCACGCCCCACCACCACCATCTGGGCGCGCGGGATCATGATGTCGCGCACCTGCAGGTCCGAGACCTGCAGCACCCCCTCCATCATGGACAGGGCATCCCCGTCGAACAGCGCCTTGCGGCGCGCCTGGCGCAGCAGCTCGATGAGCTGCTCCTTGGTTTCCGGTTCATTCGTGGCGTTGGGGAACAGGCGTTCCAGCAGACGGCCGGCGAATGAACCGCTGCGACTTCGATCCTTGCTGTTCATGGTCTCTCGGGGTTTCCAGTCAAAACACTATTCTTCGTAGGGGTCGCCGAATCCCAGGGCCTGCAGGATCTCGCGCTCGAGCCCCTCCATGCGCTCGGCGTCGGCATCGTCCTGGTGGTCGAAGCCCTGCAGATGCAGCACCCCGTGCACCACCATGTGCGCCCAGTGCGCGGCCAGCGGCTTGTCCTGCTCGAGGGCCTCGCGCGCCACCACCGGCGCGCAGATGGCCAGGTCGCCGAGATGGTGGCCGGTCTCCTCGGGCGGCACCCCGGGCGGCGCCTCGAAGGGGAAGGACAGGACATTGGTGGCGCGGTCGCGGCCACGGTATTCCCGGTTGAGGGCGCGGCTCTCCTCCTCGTCCACGATGCGGATCGCCAGGCCCGTCCCGGCATCGGCGTCCCGCAGCGCGGCCCGCGACCAGATGCGGAAGGCCGACTCGGGCGGGATGCCCTCGCCCTGGACCGCGTACTGCACCTCGACCACGACGCTCACAGCGGCTCGTCCCGGCGCGCGTGATCGTACTGGTCGTAGGCCTGGACGACCTTCTGCACCAGGGAATGGCGCACCACGTCGCGCGCATTGAAGAAGGTGAAGCTCAGCCCCTCCACGTCGCCCAGCACCTCGATCGCGTGACGCAGGCCGGACTGCTGGCCGCGCGGCAGGTCCACCTGGGTGACGTCTCCGGTGATCACCGCGGTGGAGCCGAAGCCCAGGCGGGTGAGGAACATCTTCATCTGCTCGGGGGTGGTGTTCTGGGCCTCGTCGAGGATCACGAAGGCTTCGTTGAGGGTGCGCCCGCGCATGTAGGCCAGCGGCGCCACCTCGATGACGTTGCGCTCGATCAGCTTGGCCACCCGCTCGAAGCCCAGCATCTCGTACAGGGCATCGTACAGGGGGCGCAGATAGGGGTCGATCTTCTGCGACAGGTCGCCGGGCAGGAAGCCCAGGCGCTCGCCCGCCTCCACCGCCGGGCGCACCAGCAGGATGCGCCGCACCTGCTCGCGCTCCAGGGCGTCCACCGCGCAGGCCACCGCCAGATAGGTCTTGCCGGTGCCCGCCGGGCCGATGCCGAAGTTGATGTCGTGGGTCATCACCCGGTGCAGGTACTCGGCCTGGTTGGGACCGCGCGGGCGGATCAGGCCGCGCCGGGTGCGGATCACCGTCTCGGGCACCTCGGCCTCGCCGGGCGCGAGCAGGGCGTCGATGCCCGACTCCTGCAGGAACAGATGCACCCGCGCCGGGGTCAGGGCCTCGTGGGCGCTGGCCTCGTACAGCCCCTGCAGTACCTCGCGCCCGGCGCGCACAGCCTCGCCGGCGCCGAACAGGCGGAAGAAGTTGCCGCGGTTGCTGATCTCGATGCCCAGCCGGCGCTCGAGCTGGCGCAGGTGTTCGTCGAGCTGGCCGCAGACGTTGCGCAGGCGCTCGTTGTCCTCGGGCTCCAGCAGCAGGTCCAGAGAGTCGGGATGCTCCTTCATCAGGCGTTGACGGCCTCGTCCACGGCGAGCAGCTCGCCGCGCAGGGAGTTGGGGAAGGCCTCGGTGATGCGCAGGTCCACGAAGCGGCCGATCAGCTTGCGCGGGCCGGCGAAGTTGACCACCCGGTTGTTCTCGGTGCGCCCGGCCAGTTCGTCGGGGTTCTTGCGCGAGGGGCGGTCCACCAGCACCCGCTGCACGCTGCCCACCATGGCGCGGCCGATGCGCTGTGCCTGGGTGTTGATCAGCTGCTGCAGGCGCGCCAGGCGCTGCTGCTTGACCGCCTGCGGCACGTCGTCCGGGTAGTCCGCCGCCGGGGTGCCGGGACGGCGGCTGTAGATGAAGCTGAAGGAGTGGTCGAAGCCGACCGCCTCGATCAGCGCCAGGGTGTGTTCGAAGTCCTGTTCCGTCTCGCCGGGGAAGCCGACGATGAAGTCGGAGGAGATACTGATGTCCGGCCGCACCTCGCGCAGGCGGCGGATCTTCTGCTTGTAGTCCCAGGCGGTGTGGCCGCGCTTCATCGCCATCAGGATGCGGTCGGAGCCGGACTGCACCGGCAGGTGCAGGTGGCTGACCAGCTCGGGCACCTCGGCATAGACCTCGATCAGGGCGTCGGAGAACTCCACCGGATGCGAGGTGGTGTAGCGGATGCGGTCGATGCCGTCGATGACCGCCACGTAGCGGATCAGCAGCGCCAGGTCGGCGTTCCCGCCGTCGTGCATGCGCCCCTGGTAGGCGTTCACGTTCTGCCCCAGCAGATTGACCTCGCGCACCCCCTGGGCGGCGAGCTGCGCCACCTCGGCGATCACGTCGTCGAAGGGGCGGCTGATCTCGGTGCCGCGGGTATAGGGCACCACGCAGTAGGTGCAGTACTTGGAGCAGCCCTCCATGATGGAGACGAAGGCGGTGGGGCCCTCGGCGCGCGGCTCGGGCAGGCGGTCGAACTTCTCGATCTCGGGGAAGCTGACGTCCACCACCGGCTCGCCGCGGCGCGCCTGCTCGATCATCTGCGGCAGGCGGTGCAGGGTCTGGGGGCCGAACACCAGGTCCACGAAGGGGGCGCGCTCGCGGATCGCCTCGCCCTCCTGGCTGGCGACGCAGCCGCCCACCCCGATCACCAGCCTGGGGTTGGCCTCCTTCCAGGGACGCCACTGGCCGAGCTGGGAGAAGACCTTCTCCTGCGCCTTCTCGCGGATCGAGCAGGTGTTGAGCAGCAGCACATCCGCCTGCCCGGGATCGTCGGTCTCCCGCAGGCCGAGCGACTCCCGCAGCACGTCCCGCATCTTCTGCGAGTCGTACTCGTTCATCTGGCAGCCAAAGGTCTTGATGAATACGTGGCCGGGCATGATGCGCGCAAATTACCAAAGGGGACGTAATTTTACGCGCATAAGCGGCTGTTGAAAAACGGAATTTTTCACCATCCCCGGAGCACGCCCATCAAACGCCCGGCAAGCGGCGGGCCTCGGCGTCACGGACCCCGCTACAGACCGATCATCTCGGCATGCACGCCGTGCTCCTGGACCTCGCGCAACAGCATCCCGGCCGGGATGTCGTCCGGATCATAATCCACCAGCATCAGATGGCGCGCCCGCTCGTGCACGCAGGCGCTGTACACGCCCTCCATCCCCGCCAGATCGTATTCCAGTTGGTGGATCTCCTCGTCGCTGAGATCCTCGTCGATATGAATCACCACGTCGGTGCAGTGTTGGTACATTGTGGGTTCCTCCTCCAGTGGGTGGCCCGCGTGGACGGGAGCCCGTCCACCACCGCCAGCCATACCAAGCCGTTCGCACCCTAAGGAATAGTCGCTATCCCCGGCGGCACAATGCGGAAAAACCCTATGACAGCCCCGGGCCGGGCGGGTAATCTGCGGCCATGACACACCGCGCACGCAAACGCTTCGGCCAGAACTTCCTGCACGACCCGATCGTGATCCGCAAGATCATGGACGCCATCGATCCCCGGCCCGGGGATCACCTGGTGGAGATCGGTCCCGGGCAGGCGGCGCTCACCCTGCCGCTGCTGCAGCGGGCCGGGGAACTGGACGCCATCGAGATCGACCGGGATCTGGCCCCCCGGGTGGAGGCGGCCTGCGCGGGACATGGAGCGCTGCGACTGCACAACGCCGACGCCCTCAAGTTCGACTTTGCCACCCTGCGCACCGATGCCCGCCCCCTGCGCCTGGTGGGCAACCTGCCCTACAACATCTCCACGCCCATCCTGTTCCACCTGCTGGACTACCGGGAGATGGTGCGCGACATGCACTTCATGCTGCAGAAGGAGGTGGTCGAGCGCATGGCCGCCGCGCCCGGCGGCAAGACCTATGGCCGCCTGTCGGTGATGCTGCAGGCCTGGTGCGAGGTGGAACGGCTGTTCGATATCGGGCCGGGGGCCTTCCGCCCCGCGCCGAAGGTCGATTCGAGCATCGTGCGCCTGCGGCCGCGCCCGGCGGGCAGCGTGGACATCCGCGACCCCGCCCTGTTCGGCGAGGTGGTGCGGCATGCCTTCGCGCAGCGCCGCAAGACCCTGCGCAACACGCTCAAGGGGCTGCTCGACAGCGGGCGGATCGCGGCCTGCGGAATCGACCCGGGGGCGCGCGCCGAGACCCTGTCGGTGGACGACTTCATCCGCCTGGCGAACGGCGCGGCGCCCGATTCATTGCCCCAGTGAGGGAAAACTAGCGCCCGGCCAGGCGCATCTGTACCGCGGCCAGGCGGTCGGCCTGCTGAAGCTCGCCGGTCAGCTCCCACAGGTCGAGCTGGTGCTGCACCAGCGGGGCGGCCTGGCGCGCATCCATGCCGGTGCGCAGATAGGGAGAGTACAGCAGGCGGATCAGCAGATAGTCCAGGCCAGTGAGCTGGTCGTCGTCGGTGATATCGCTGAACACCGTATGGCGGGCGGTCTTCGAATCATTGATCAGGCCCAGCATCTGGGTCACCTCCTCGACCACGCAGGCATTCAGCTTGCCCAGGGCCTCGGCCCGGCGGACCGGGATCAGGATGGTGCCGCGGGTGATCTCGGAACGGCGGTTGAAGTGGATGGTGCTGATGCACACGCTGCGGTCCAGCTCGCGGTAGGCGGTCGGTGACAGACGGCTGGCGGCCAGGCCGCGCAGCTCGCCCTCCCCGGCGAAATAGACCCGCACATTGGCATCGGCCTCGCGCGCCACGAACCGCACCGGCAGGCGGGTCAGCCGCGACAGGTGCTTCAGATGGCTCTGCAGCAGGCGGCGCTGCTGTCCGGCATCCCCGGCCCCGCTGTGCATCCAGACCCGCAGCGGGCCGGCCCAGCGCTTGACCACCTGCGGCACCCGTTCAGCGCGATACTCCGCGTGCAGGGCGATATCGAAAAAGCTGCGCGCCACATAGTGCTTGTCCAACCAGGGCGGGCGGACTGGATGGGCCTGGACGGGCAGGCTGGAAAGCAGGCCGAGCAGCAGCCACGCCGCGGTGCTTGCAGCCAGTCGTCGCAAGGACAGGTGCAGACGGATTTTCAGCCTGGCCTCCTGTGGGGAAAGTCATCCTGAACTCCAAATCTAGCCCTGAAAAACTCCTTTTACAACAAGCATTTATAGTTGGCATGATTCGAATATTCGAATCTTTGCGTACAGACCGGGAACAGGAGACCGGGCCAGCGACCGGCCCGGCGTCACGCCCCCTGGGACCGCGGGAGAAAATCGGGCAGTGGTTTGAGCGCCCCACGCATGGGCCAGCCCCGGCTGCGGGCCATCTGTCTGATGGCGCCGATGCGCCTTTCGGTGTCGGGGTGGGTCCGCATGAACTCGGGCACGCGCATACCCTCTTCCGAGCGCAGCAGGGTCTCGAACAGGGCCGTCGCGCCGGCCACATGGCCGTAACGGCGGTACAGCGCGGCCAGCCCCTCGGCATCGGCCGCCGCCTCCTGATCGCGGCTGAAGCCGAGGCTGGTGATCGTGGCGGCCTTGCCCAGCACCCTGTCGGCCAGCTCGTCGCCGACACCTCCGGTCAGCGCGGTCAGGACCAGCAGGATCGACATGCCGCGCCCGGTGGCGATGATGGGATCGCGGTGTTTGACATGGGCGATCTCGTGCGCCAGCACCATGGCGACGGCGTTTTCGCTGTGCAGCTTCTCCAGCAGGCCCCGGTAGATGATGATGTGCCCGCCCAGGGTGGCGAAGGCGTTGACGATGTCATCGTCCCTGTAATGGACGGTGATGCTCATCCCCGGCGGCAGATCCTCTGCCTCGGCCAGGTTCGCGGCGATGCCGCGCAGCCAGCGCTGGATGCGTTCATCGGAAGGCGACAGCGCCTCATCGGACACAAAGCGCCGCGCCAGCTTCTGCTCGTAGGAAAACGGCACATGGGGCGCGGCCCATTGCGCCATCCAGCCCAGCGCCCACACGAGCACCACCAGCAACCCCAGGATGCCGGTGGTGAGGATGGCAAACTCCTTCAGCGGGTTCTCCCGGCCGGCGTTGATGCCTTCGGGGATCTTCGGGTTTTGGTAATCCATGTCCGCTGGACGGATCAGCGACCGCGCCGGGTCCGCACCGCGGTGCCGTAGGCGTAGACCTCGATGGAGCCCACCCCGTTGTTGGCCGATTGCGAGATGGACGCGGTCTCGAGCTTGATGTTGAACACCATGTCCGCGCCCAGTTGCCGGGCTTCCTGTTTGAGCCGCAGGATGGCCTCGCGCCGGGCGCGGTCCACCAGGCTTTCATAGGTGGTCATGCGCCCACCCACCAGGTTGCGCAGGCCGGCGACGAAGCGCTTGAAATAGTCCACCGAAATCACCGTATTGCCGCCCACCAGATGGCTTTCCTCGATCTGCAGGTCCGGGGTCGGCAGCTTGGAGGCAATCAGCAGCACATCGGCGTATTCGGCCTCGCGCCGGCGGATGCTGCGGTAATGACGCTTTTCCGCCCAGGTGCCGATGGCGAAGCCCAGCGCCAGCAGGATCAGGAAGAGATACAGGTCGAACACGCGGCTCAGCCCCGTTCTTCCACCACCACCGCCGTGCCATAGGCGAACAGCTCCGCCGCGCCCATGGTGATGGACGAGGTGGAAAAGCGGATATTGATCACGGCGTTCGCGCCCACCGCCTCGGCCTGTTCGATCATGCGTTTCAGGGCCTCTTCCCGGGACTCCTGCAACAGCTCGGTGTAGGCGCGCAGCTCGCCGCCGAAGATATTCTTGACCCCCGCCAGCAGATCCTTGCCCACGTGCTTGGCGCGTACCGTGCTGCCCTGCACCAGGCCCAGGTGCCTGACGATGCGTTGGCCGGGGATGATTTCCAGATTGCTTGTCAACATGATCCCAAGTCCATTTCAGGTTTGGCCGGCGGGACGCCGGCCCTCACAGCCGTTCAGAAGGGGATGTCGTCGTCGTAGCTGTTGTCCACCGGCGGCGCCGAGGGCGCGGCCTGCGGCTCCGGCGCGCCCTGCCCGGAAGCCGGCTGGCGCGGCGCGAAATCGGCGCTGCCGCCGCCGCGCGAGTCGAGCATCTGCATCTGGTCGGCCACGATCTCGGTGGTATAGCGGTCGTTGCCCTGCTGGTCCTGCCACTTTCGGGTCTGCAGCCTGCCCTCGATATAGACCTTGGAACCCTTCTTCAGGTACTCGCCCGCGATCTCGGCCAGACGCCGGAACATCACCACCCGGTGCCACTCGGTACGTTCCTGCTGCTCGCCGGTGTTCTTGTCCTTCCAGGTCTCCGAGGTGGCCACGCTGATGTTGGTCACGGCCCCGCCGTTGGGCATGTAACGCACCTCCGGGTCCTGACCCAGGTTGCCGATGAGAATGACTTTATTGACGCCTCTGCTGGCCATATCGCCTCCTGATCCGAGCGACCCCTTCCGTGGGCCGCGATGTCGTTGTGAAGTGCCTGAATGTTACGCGCGCGCGGCGAGAATTGCATCCACCCGGTCGCGCTCGAAGACCTTGCGCTCGACCTTGAGGTAGGCCACGCCCTCCTCGGCCACGACCACCACCTCGACCACCCCCGGCACGGCCTGCAGCGCCGAGGCCAGGCCGTCGGCGTCGGCCGCCTGCGCCGCATCCAGATGCAGCAACTCGCTGGAATACTGCCCGGGACGGCGCATGCCCGCCGCCGCCAGCAGCCACAGCAGGGCCGCGCCGGCGCCCAGCAGGAACACCGCCATCACACCCCATTGCTGGTGCACCCAGCCGCCCAGGGCGCCACCGACGAAGGCCCCGGCGAACTGCGAGGTGGAGTAGACGCCCATGGCCGTGCCCTTGGCCTCGGCCGGCGCGGTCTTGGACACCAGCGAGGGCAGGGTGGCCTCGAGCAGGTTGAAAGCGACAAAAAAGATGGCCACGCCCGCCACCAGCGGCCAGAACTGGTTGCCCAGACGCCACAGCAGGGTCAGCGCCACCGCCAGGGTGGCGATCGCGCCCAGGAAGACCGGCTTCATCCTGCCGCCCTTCTCGGCCATGATGACGAAGGGCACCATGCCCACGATGGCCAGGATCATGACCGGCAGATAGACCAGCGCGTGATCGGCCGGGGCCACGCCCACCGCCTTGAGCTGCAGGGGGACCGCCAGGAACAGCGAGGTCAGGATGAAATGCAGCGAGAAGATGCCCCAGTCCAGACGCAACAGGTCCGGGTTGCGCAGCACCCGCCCGAACAGCGCCGGCACCGGCTCGGCATCGCGGTGTACCCGGCTGACCCGGGGCGTGGGCACCACCCAGGCGATCAGCGCCATGCCGATCAGCGCCAGGGCCGCGGTGATCCAGAAGATCCCCGGCACCCCGACCCAGGCATCCAGGGTCGGGCCGATGATCATCGCCAGCATGAAGGAGGCGCCGATGGTCATGCCGATGCTGGCCATGATCTTGGTACGCTGCTCCTCGCGCGTCAGATCCGCCGCCAGGGCCATGATCGCGGCCGCCACCGCGCCGCTGCCCTGCAGCGCCCGGCCGATGATGATCCAGTGGATGTCGCCGGCCGAGGCCGCCACCGCGCTGCCCAGGGCGAACAGCACCAGCCCGCCCAGGATCACCGGCTTGCGCCCGATACGGTCGGACAGCATACCGAAGGGGATCTGCAACAGCGCCTGGGTCAGACCGTAGATACCGATCGCCAGGCCGGTGAGAAAGGGGGTGGAACCGGGCAGATCCTGCGCGAACAGGGCGAACACCGGCAGAATCAGAAACAGCCCCAGCATGCGGAAGCCATAGACCCCGGCCAACCCCAGCGTGGTGCGCCGCTCCGCCGATGTCATGCCCTTTACGACCTGTTCGCTCATCTTCCTGCTCCTGGCGATAAAAAGCGACATTTTACACCGGCAGGCGCTGATTCAGCAGCCTGATGTCTGTCTTTGCCCACGACCACCGCAAAAAATCCCCCCCCGGCGCCCGATTCCATATTGGATTTCTGCTCGCCCCCGCCTTCCCGTAGAATTGCGGGGTTTGGCCCCGAGATTCCGAGAACATGGATACCCTACGCATCCGCGGTGCGCGCACCCACAATCTCAAGAACATCGACCTGGACCTGCCCCGCGACCGGCTGATCGTGATCACCGGTCTGTCCGGCTCGGGCAAGTCCTCCCTGGCCTTCGACACCCTCTACGCCGAGGGCCAGCGGCGCTATGTGGAGTCGCTCTCGGCCTATGCGCGCCAGTTCCTGTCGATGATGGAGAAGCCCGATGTCGACCACATCGAGGGCCTGTCGCCGGCGATCTCCATCGAACAGAAGACCACCAGCCACAACCCGCGTTCCACCGTGGGCACCATCACCGAGATCTACGATTACCTGCGCCTGCTGTTCGCGCGCGTGGGCACCCCGCGCTGCCCGCAGCACGGTGAGACCCTGGAGGCGCAGACGGTGAGCCAGATGGTGGACCAGGTGCTGGCCCTGCCCGAGGGCAGCAAGCTGATGCTGCTGGCGCCGGTGGTGAGCGAGCGCAAGGGCGAGTACCACAAGCTGCTGAGCGAGCTGTACGCCCAGGGCTATCTGCGCGCGCGCATCGACGGCGAGATCTTCGAGCTGGACCAGCCGCCGGAGCTGGACCTGCGCCGCAAGCACACCATCGAGGTGGTGGTGGACCGTTTCCGGGTGCGCGAGGATCTGCGCCTGCGCCTGACCGAGTCCTTCGAGACGGCGCTGCGCCTGGCCGAGGGCGTGGCGCGGGTGGCCTGGATGGACGGCGGGCACGAGGAACTGCTGTTCTCCGCCAACTTCGCCTGCCCGGTGTGCGGCTACAGCATCGAGGAACTGGAACCGCGCCTGTTCTCCTTCAACAACCCGGCCGGCGCCTGCGAGGCCTGTGACGGCCTGGGGGTGGAACAGTTCTTCGATCCGGCCAAGGTGGTCACCAACCCCTCGCTGTCGCTTGCGGGCGGGGCCATCCGCGGCTGGGACCGGCGCAACGCCTGGTACTTCCAGATGATCCGCTCGCTAGGCGAGCATTTCGGCTTCGACCCCGAGACACCCTGGCAAGACCTGCCCGCCGAGATCCAGGATCTGGTGCTCAACGGAAGCGGCCTGGAGGCGATCGAGTTCACCCATTTCAACGAGCGCGGCCGGGTGGTGAAGAAGACCCACCCCTTCGAGGGCGTGCTCAACAACATGCGCCGGCGTTACCGCGAGACCGACTCCAACGCGGTGCGCGAGGAACTGGCGCGCTACATCTCGCACCAGCCCTGCCCGGCGTGCGGCGGCACCCGGCTCAACGAGGCGGCGCGCAATGTGTTCGTGGGCGGGCGGCGGCTGCCGGACCTGGTGGCCCTGTCCATCGAGCACAGCCTGGCCTGGTTCCGCGCGCTGGAACTGAGCGGCCACAAGGGCGAGATCGCGGCCAAGATCGTCAAGGAGATCAGCGAGCGCCTGCAGTTCCTGGTCAACGTCGGGCTCAACTACCTGACCCTGGACCGCAGCGCCGAGACCCTCTCCGGCGGCGAGGCCCAGCGCATCCGCCTGGCCAGCCAGATCGGCGCCGGGCTGATGGGGGTGATGTATGTGCTGGACGAACCGTCCATCGGCCTGCACCAGCGCGACAACGAACGCCTGCTGCAGACCCTCACCTATCTGCGCGACCTGGGCAACACCGTCATCGTGGTGGAACACGACGAGGACGCCATCCGGCGCGCCGATCACGTGGTCGACATCGGCCCGGGCGCCGGGCGTCACGGCGGCCGGGTGATCGCCCAGGGCAGCCCGGACGAGATCGCCGCCCAT
>JALVTT010000193.1 GCA_027024025.1 Sedimenticola sp. | reverse complement strand
CCGATCGCCTTCTTCGACCGGCTGGGTGTGCCGCGACTCTCATGACCTCAACTTCCCGAACCGCCCGGTGCGGAACCGCATGCCGGGTGGTGTGGGAGGGGCTCGGTCAGCTATGCTGATTGGGAAATCCCGGGGGGTACGAAGCTTTCCGCTTGCTTGTCGGAAACGTCGTGGCCGGGTGAAAGATACGGGTTAGAGCGAGCCCCAGCTGTCCTTGCGCCGGCGCAGGCGCAGGTGCGGCAGGATCAGGCCGATGAGGATGCCGGCGATGGTCACGCCGCCGCCGATCATGAACCAGCGCTGGGCGCTGTTGTTCTCCAGCTCGCGTTTTTCCTGCTTCAGTTCCTCGTTGCTGCGGGTCAGTTCCGCCACCTGCTTGCGCAGCTCGTTCCGTTCGTTGGAGATGCGCACCGCGTTGGCCGAGGTGCGCTTGAGCGCCGCCAGTTCCTGCTCGATCTCGGTCTTGACCGCCTGCAGTTCCTTGTGGGCGCGTTGCAGCTCGGTGTATTTGCGGGTCAGATCGGAGAGCCGCTGCTGCAGCTCGCTGGGCGCGGTCTTGAGCGCCGCGACCTCCTTGCGCAGGGCCGCCAGCTGTTCGCGCGCCACCGGCTGGTCCAGCAGCTGGCGGGTCAGCACATAGCCCTCCTTGCCATTGCCCAGGCGCACCCGGCTGTAGCCGGTCGCGCGGTTGCGCGACAGCACGGTGACAGGGGTGCCGGAGGGGATCATGCTGATGATCTTGTGCCGGGGGCTCTCGCCGGAGCGCACCGTGATCTTGAATTCATCCGTGACCCAGGCGCGTTCGGCTAGGGCGGTTTGGCCGAGCAGGAGCAGGGCCAGAAACAGGTACTTTTTCACTTCAGCGATCCTCTACTGCTGATCACGGGACAGGATCCGGCCGGATGGCCGGAGGCTTATTCTAAAACTTTTCGCGCCGCTGACAGCGAACCGGTTCACCCGGCGCCGAGCAGGAATTCGAGCAGGGCCTTTTGCGCGTGCAGGCGGTTCTCGGCCTCGTCCCAGACCACGCTGTCGGGCGCGTCCAGCACCTCGGCCTCCACCTCCATGCCGCGATAGGCGGGCAGGCAGTGCATGAACAGGGCGTCCGGCGCGGCCGCCGCCATCATCTCGCGGGTGACCTTGTATGCCCCGAACACCGCCTGGCGCTGCGCCTTTTCCTCTTCCTGGCCCATGCTGACCCAGGTGTCGGTGACCACCAGATCGGCGCCGTCGGCGGCCTGCATGGGGTCGCGCAGGATCTCGCAGCGCGCGCCCGCCGCGGCGAGGATGTCCGGATCGGGATCGAAGCCCTCGGGGCAGGCGATGCGCAGCCGGAAGTCGAACTGCCGCGCGGCGTTGATGTAGGAGTGGCACATATTGTTGCCATCCCCCACCCAGGCCACGGTGCGGCCGGCGATACTGCCCCGGTGTTCGCGGTAGGTCTGCATATCGGCCAGCAGCTGACAGGGGTGGACCAGATCGGTCAGGCCGTTGATCACCGGCACGCGCGAGTATTCGGCGAAACGCTCGACCTTCTCGTGCTCGAAGGTGCGGATCATGATGCAGTCGACCATGCGCGAGAGCACCCGCGCGGTATCCTCGATCGGCTCGCCGCGGCCCAGCTGGGTGTCGCGCGAGGACAGGAACATGCCGCTGCCGCCGAGCTGGGTCATGCCGGCCTCGAAGGAGACCCGGGTGCGGGTGGAGGATTTCTCGAAGATCATGCCCAGCACGCGGCCGGGCAGCGAGGCATGCGGGGTGCCGGCGTGCTGCAGGCGCTTCAGCTCGATGGCGCGGTCGATGAGCCGGTCCAACTCCTCGGGGCTGAGGTCCAGCAGGCTGAGAAAATGACGGGGTTCGGACATGGCAAACTTCCTACGGGTTGTCAGTCCCGGGCCAGAAAGGCCTGGATCAGGCCGTTCAGACGGTCGGCCAGTTCATCGGCCTCCTGGTCGCTGAGGACCAGCGGCGGCAGCAGGCGCACGACCTGGTCGGCGGTGACGTTGATCAGCAGCCCCGCCTCCAGGGCGGTGGTGACCAGCTCGGCGCAGGGCCGGTCCAGCTCGATACCGATCATCAGGCCCCGGCCGCGGATCTCGGTGACGCCTTCCAGTCCCTCCAGACCGTTCCGCAGCCGCGCCAGCAGGCGCTCGCCCAGCTGCGCGGCCCGCTCGCAAAGGCCGTCGGACTCCAGGGTCTCGCACACCGCCAGACCGGCGCGGCAGGCCAGGGGGTTGCCGCCGAAGGTGGAGCCATGGTTCCCGGGGGCGAACAGATCGGCCGCGGCGCCGCGCGCCAGGCAGGCGCCGATCGGCAGGCCGTTGCCCAGGGCCTTGGCCAGGGTCATGACATCGGGCACCGCGTCACCGTGCTGGAAGGCGAAATAACGTCCGGTGCGACCCATGCCGGTCTGGATCTCGTCGAGCATCATCAGCCAGCCCTGCTGGTCGCAGATCTCGCGTATGCCCTCCAGGTAGCCCGGATGGGGGATGCGGATGCCGCCCTCGCCCTGGATGGGCTCGACCAGCACCGCCACCACGTCCGAGCGGTTGTCGGCGACCGCGCGGAGGGCGTCCAGATCGTTGAAGGGCACGCGCACGAAGCCCTGCACCAGCGGCTCGAAACCGGCCTGCACCTTGCGGTTGCCGGTGGCGCTCAGGGTGGCCAGGGTGCGCCCGTGAAAACTGTTTTCCATGACTACGATGGCGGGCTTGTCGATCCCCCTGCCGTGGGCATACAGACGCGCCAGCTTGATCGCGGCCTCGTTGGCCTCGGCGCCGGAATTACCGAAAAACACCCGGTCCATGCCCGAGAGCTGGCACAGGCGCTCGCCCAGCTGTTCCTGCTCGGCGATGCCATAGAGATTGGAGACATGCACTAGGCGGCCGGCCTGCTCGCGCACGGCGGCGGTCACCGCCGGATGGGCGTGGCCCAGGCCGCATACCGCGATACCGCCGAGGGCGTCCAGGTAGCGTCTGCCGTCGGTGTCGGTCAGCCAGGCCCCCTCGCCCTGCGCGAAGGTCACGGGCAGGCGCTGGTAGGTGTGCATCAATGCGTCGCTCATGGCGCTGAAATCCGGTCTCTGCTGAAAAACAAAAAAGGCGGTCTCGGGCTGCGAGGACCACCTCTGACGCCGCCTGATTTTGCGGCAAGTAACTAAAAATAGCCTGATTCCCCGTTTCGATCAAGGCCCGTCCCTCTCTTTCCCTGATTCCCGGATAAGCCCTACCACAAGGCCGGTCGGTCCTCAGTGATGGCTGGGTCAGGAAGCTTGGGCGTCCGGCGGGGCCAAATTGGGGCGTAAGAAGGCCGGATTGGTGTGTTGTTGGGGCTTCTTGTCGATTGAGGTGCCGCCGTCAGGGCGCAAGACGCCCTGGGCGGAGCGCCCCGTTTCCCCGATACGAGGATGCTGAGCAATTACTCCAACTGGCAGGCAGCGTGATAGAGCCAGTCGAGCCGAAAGGCCGTCTTGGAGAAGTCCAGCCGCCATTGCCGGGCGCTGCGG
>JALVTT010000192.1 GCA_027024025.1 Sedimenticola sp. | reverse complement strand
ATGCTGAGCCACCACAACCTGGTTGGTGACCAGGTTGTGGTGGCTCAGCATGGCGCCCTTGGGCCGCCCGGTGGTGCCGGAGGTGTAGAGGATGGCCGCCAGATCCTGTTCGGCGTCCAGGGGCGGCGGGTCCAGCGCCTCCGCGCGATCCAGCCAGTCGCCGAAGGCCTGCTCGCCGGGCTCGGGGGCGCCCCCGATCCGGCAGACACAGGCCAGGTCTCCCAGGGCGTCGCGGAAGGCGGCGACCTGCCCGGCCATGGCCTGGTGGAAGATCAGGCCGCCGACCCCGGCATCGGCCAGGATGTGCCGGATCTCGTCTTCACCGATCAGCAGGTTGAGCGGCACCACCACGGCCCCGGCGAACTGGATGCCGAGATAGGCCTGAACGAAGTCCGGACCGTTGGGCGCGTACAGCGCCACCCGCTCGCCGGGCGCGATGCCCGCGGCCCGCAGCCCGGCGGCCACGCGCCGCGCGGCCAGGGCGGCATCGGCAAAGGACAGGCCGCCCTCGGGGGTCCACACCAGGGTGCGTTCCGGGTGGTGCGCGGCGGTCTCGAGGAAGGCCTGCGGGATGGTCTGCGGCACGGCGTGCCTCTCAGATCACGCGCGAGAAGCGCGCCTTGGCCTTTTCCAGATAGATGTCGAAGACCATGCAGATATTGCGGATCAGCAGACGGCCGGGGTCGGTGACCTGGATGTGGCTGTTGTCCATCTCGACCAGACCGTCGTCGCGCATGCCGGACAGGCGTTCGATCTCGGGCGCGAAATACTCGCTCACGTCGATCTCCCAGCGCCGGCCAAAGCTGGCGAAGTCGAGCCGGAACTGGCAGATCAGCTCGCTGATCAGGTCGCGCCGGATCAGGTCGTCGCGGGTCAGCACCAGGCCGCGCTCGATGGGCAGCTCGCCGCGTTCGATGGCCGCGTAATAGCTGTCCAGGTCCTTGACGTTCTGGGCATAGGTGTTGCCCACGCTGCCGATCCCGCTCACCCCGAAGGCCAGCAGATCGCAATGGGCGTGCGTGGAATAACCCTGGAAATTGCGGTAGAGCTGACCCTGCTCCTGGGCCAGCGCCAGCTCGTCGTCGGGCAACGCGAAGTGGTCCATGCCGATGTAGACATAGCCGGCGTCCTGCAGCTTCTGCCCCGCCATCTGCAGGATGTCCAGCTTGGTCTGCGGCGCCGGCAGATCGGCGGCGTCGATGCGACGCTGCGGCTTGAAGCGCTCGGGCATGTGCGCGTAGTTGAAGATGGACAGGCGGTTGGGCCGCTCGGCGATGACCGCGTCCAGGGTGCGGCCGAAAGAGTCCAGGGTCTGGTGCGGCAGACCGTAGATGAGGTCCAGGCTCACCGAGCGGAAGCCGAGCTCCCGCGCCTGCCGCATCACGCCGAAGGTCAGTTCCGCCGACTGGATGCGGTTGACCGCCTGCTGCACCCGCGGCTCCAGGTCCTGCAGGCCGATGCTCATGCGGTTGAAGCCGATCTCGCGCAGCACCGCCAGGGTGTCCGACTCGACCTCGCGCGGATCGATCTCGATCGAATACTCGCCGCTGTCGTCGTCCAGCAGATTGAAGTGTTCGCGGGTGCGGCCCATCAGCCAGCGCATCTGCTCATGGTTGAGGAAGGTCGGCGTGCCGCCGCCCCAGTGCAGCTGCTCCACCGGCTGACCCTGGTTGAAGATCTCCGCCTGCATGGCCATCTCGCGGTCCATGGCCCGCAGATAGGGCTCGCTCTTGGCACGGTCCTTGGTGGCGATCTTGTTGCAGGCGCAGTAGAAGCAGATGGTGTCGCAGAACGGGATGTGGAAATACAGCGACAGCGCGCGCGAGCGCCCCGCGGCGGCGCGGTAGTCGTCCACCGTGAAGCCGTCATGGAACTGCACCGCGGTGGGATAGGAGGTATAGCGCGGACCGGGACGGTCGTAACGCGCAATCAGGTCGGGATCGAAGGAAAAATGTGATTTCATACGACAGAGTTTATGACGTGAACGGAGCCCCGGGGGTGACCTGGATCAACTACTCATCCTCTTCTTCCGGGACCTCCAGTCCCTTGCGATGGGTCTCGTTGATCTGCTTAAGCAGGGTGTGGAAGGGGATCTCGTGCTCGAAACGCCGCACCACCTCCATGAACATCAGATCCTCGCGGCCAAAATGGTAGGTGCCGTTGCACATGGCGTCGTAGATCTGCCGGATCCCCTCCTCCAGCGGCTCGATATAGGCGGGAAAGCCCTGCAGATCCTCGACCTCGTACAACAGGCATTCCTTCAGATCCTGAACCTCGAACATCGCGTTCTTGACCCAGTCGGCGTATTCCTCGGCGGTACGCGCACGGCGCAGACTCATGCTTCAGTCCTCCACAAACACATCGTGAAACTCGGCCAGTTGATCGGCGGTCAGCAGGAACACCCCGTCTCCGCCCCGTTCGAAATCGAGCCACAGGAAAGGCACGCCGGGATAGCGCGCCATCAGCAGATCGGCGCTGGCGCCGACCTCGACCACCAGTATACCACCGGCGGCCAGGTGCTCCGGCGCCCGGGCCAGGATGCGGCTGACCACCGACATGCCGTCCTCGCCGGCCTCCAGGCCCAGGCCCGGCTCGTGCCGGTACTCCGGCGGCAGGGTCTCCATCTCGGCCGAGCTGACATAGGGCGGATTGCTCACGATCAGGTCGTAGACCTCGCCCTCCAGGCCGTCGAACACATCGCTGCGCAGGGCCCGCGCCCGCTGTTCCAGGCCATGCCGCTCGATATTGCGCTGGGCCACCTCCAGGGCCGCGGGCGAGATGTCCGCCAGATCGACCAGGGCCTCGGGGAAGGACTGCGCGCAGGCAATGCCGATGCAGCCGCTGCCGCAGCACAGATCCAGGATGGCGCCCGGATCGCGGTCCCCCAGCCAGGGATAGAAGCGGTCGCCGATCAGCTCGGCGATGGGCGAGCGCGGCACCAGCACGTCCTCGTTGACCTCGAACATCAGACCCGCGAACCAGGCCCGCCCGGTGATATAGGCCAGCGGCACCCGCTGCTCGATGCGCTGGCGCAGGCGTTCGCCCAGCAGGCGTCCCTCGGCCCGGCTCACCCGCGCATCCAGCCAGGCCGGATCCATCTCGTGCGAGAGATGCAGGCTGGCCAGGACCAGCTCCAGGGCCTCGTCCAGGGCGTTGTCGGTGCCGTGGCCGAAGCACACCCCGGCCTCCTGCATGCGGCTGGCGCTCCAGCGCACCCAGTCGCGCAGGCTGAGGAGTTCGTCGTAGGGGATTTCCAGGGCGGTCATGAGCGGTTTTCCGGTGCCGGCCCGCGCCGCGCGGCGGGGCTAAAGTTATCTGCCGGCCGGCCGCCACAGAACAGAGAGCACGCACCGACCGGATACCCAGGTGATTCTACGCCCTTTCAGAAAACAGGCCGACCCCGATCCATCCAGCCTGTTAGGAGCAAATAAACTGTCCGGACTTGTAGCACGTGATCTGTCCGGTTTCATGGCCACCCAGGAGGTGAGCCATGAGACCGACAGAAGTGCTACAGGAGATCCGGAAAATGCGATTTGAAGAA
>JALVTT010000191.1 GCA_027024025.1 Sedimenticola sp. | reverse complement strand
TTTACAGCGAGGCCGGCGCATTCAGGACTGCTCGGCGCCGCCCTGCTGGCTCTCCGCGATCTGACGGTGAACCTCGGCCATGTCCAGCTCGCCGGCCTTGGTGACCAGCTCGCGGAAGGCCGATTCGGGCAGCGCGCCGGCCTCGCTGTAAATAATGACCTTCTCGCGGAAGATCATCAGGGTGGGGATGGAACGAATCTGGAAATGCGCCGCGATCGCCTGCTCGTCCTCGGTGTTCACCTTGGCGAAGACCACGTCCGGGAACTCCTCGGAGACCTTCTCGTAGGTCGGCGCGAAAGAGCGGCATGGCCCACACCACGGCGCCCAAAAATCCACGATCACGAAATCGTTCTCGGTGATGGTGGACTCGAAATTTTCTTCGTTCAGTTCAATGACCGCCATGCGGGCCTCCAGCTAAATAACGCAAATAAAGCCCCTAGCATACCAGAAGGGCACGCCTGTCGGCGTGAAGAATGATCGGTGTATTTACTGGATGTTCATCCCAGACAGGGATGGCCCCATTGACAAGGAAGGGTTGCACTTTGGCGGCCATTTCACCAATCTGTGTCCCTTCTGTCATCCTGTCCAATCGAAACGGAGTGCCCATGCGACCGGCCCAACTCATGACCATCCTGGACCGCGAGTTCACCAGTACCACGGAAGGCCACCACACCCCCGTCATGCTCTGGGGCCCGCCCGGGGTCGGCAAGTCCGACATGATCCGCGAGACCGCCCGGCGCCACCAGGTACCGGTGATCGACATCCGCCTGTCGCAGATGGAGCCCAGCGACCTGCGCGGCATCCCCTTCCGCCGTGACGACACGGTGGAATGGGCGGTGCCGGCGATCCTGCCCGACGCGCGGCGCCACGGCGAGCACGGCATCCTGTTCCTGGACGAGATCACCTCGGCCCCGCCCAGCGTCTCGGCCGCGGCCTATCAGCTGATCCTGGACCGCCGCCTGGGCGAATACCAGGTGCCCGAGGGCTGGGCCATCTTCGCCGCCGGCAACCGCCAGGGCGACCGGGGCGTGACCTACACCATGCCGGCGCCGCTGGCCAACCGCTTCTCGCACTTCGATGTGGACGCCCATCTGGACGACTGGGTGGCCTGGGCCTATCGCAAGGGAATCGACGAACGGGTGATCGCCTTCCTGCGCTTCCGCCCCGAGCTGCTGTTCGACTTCGACCCGGCGCACAACCCCATGGCCTTCCCCTCGCCGCGCTCCTGGGAGTTCGCCCACCGCAGCCTGCAGAAATTCGGCAACCAGGGTGAACTGCTGCAGGGCGCGCTGCAGGCCTGCGTGGGACCGGCCGCGGGCATCGAGCTGACCGCCTTCGTCAACAGCCTGGACAAGATGCCCGACCTGGACGACATCCTCGCCGGCCGGGAGGTCCCGGTGCCGGATGAGATCGACCTCCAGTACGCGGTCGCCGCGGCCCTGGTGGGGCGCGCCATCCGCGCCGCCGAGACGCCCGAATCGGCGACCGTGATCGGCCACATCCTCGACTACGCCGGCAGCTTCCCGCAGCGCGAGATGGGCGTGATGCTGGTCTCCGACCTGCACCGCGCCATCGGCGAGATGCTGTTCACGGTGCCCCAGTTCGGCGCCTGGGCCAACGCCATCGCCGACGTCATGCTCTACGAATAAGCCGGCCAGATGGACCTGCAAGAGATAGAGACCAAGCTTGCCGCCGCGCGCACCAAGCTGATCCTGGACAAGCCCTTTCTCGGGGCCCTGGTGCTGCGCCTGCCCATGGTCGCGGCGGACCCGGCATGGTGCCCCACCACCGCCACCGACGCGCGCCGCTTCTACTACAACCCCGAGTTCATCGACGCACTTTCCCTGGGCCAGACCCAGTTCATGCTGGCGCATGAGGCCCTGCACTGCGCCCTGTCGCACTTCGCCCGGCGTCAGCACCGGATCAAGCACCGCTGGGATCTGGCCTGCGACTTCGCGATCAATCCCCTGCTCATGGAGGACGGCCTGCCGGCCCCGCCGAACATGCACTTCATGCCCCAGTATCTGGGCATGACCGCGGAGGAGATCTATCCCCTGCTGGACGACAACGAGGACACCGAGACCCTCGACCGCCACGTCTATGACAAGGACAACGAGTCCGGCGGCGGCCAGCAGGGCTCACCGCCTCCCAAGGCGCAACAGGAGGCATCGCAGCAACAGGGCCATCGCCCGGAAGACGGCCGCAATCCCTCGCGGCAGGACCAGCCCGGCGGCGACAGTCCGCTGGACCATGCCTCACAGGAGCAGGATGGCGAAGGCGGCCAGCCGCGGCAGACCCAGCCCGAGACCGGACAGAGCGACAGCTCCCGGCCCGACGAGCACACCGGCGAGGGCGAGCAGGAACCGGACCCGCTGAGCCCGGAGGAACGCGAGACTCTGGACGTGCAATGGCAGCAGCGCCTGGCCGGGGCGGCGCAGCAGGCCATGCAGGCCGGGCGTCTGGGCGGCACCCTGGCGCGCATGATCGACCACCTGCTGCAGCCACGGCTGCCCTGGCGCATGCTGCTGGCCCGTTACATGACCGCCATGGCGCGCGACGACTTCAGCTACATGCGCCCCTCGCGGCGCGAGGGCGAGGCCATCCTGCCCTCGCTCAAGAGTTCGCAGATCGACATCGTGGTCGCGGTGGACACCAGCGGCTCCATCCGCAGCGCCGAGATCGGCGAGTTCCTCTCCGAGATCGCGGCCCTAAAGGGCCAGATGCGCGCCCGCGTCACCCTCCTGCCCTGCGACTCCCGGCTCGCCCCCGGAGCACCGTTCATCTACGAGCCCTGGGAGGATTTCGATCTGCCGGACTCGCTCGCCGGCGGTGGCGGCACCGACTTCCGGCCTGTGTTCGACTGGGTCGAGCGGCAGGGTGCGCAACCCGAGATGCTGGTGTACTTTACCGATGCCGAGGGACAGTTCCCGGAACGGGAGCCGAACTATCCGGTCATCTGGCTGGTCAAGGGAAAGGAGAAGGTCCCCTGGGGCCAGCGCATACAACTGAACTGACACCTGCATGAAAAAACGCCTTTCCCACCTGCTGCTGAGCGGCACCCTGCTGCTCGGCCAGGCCCCGCCGACCCTGGCCCTGGACACCCGCCTGCCGGACCTGGGCAACAGCGCCGGCAGTCTCATGACGCCCAAGGCCGAACAGGCCCTGGGCCGCGCCTTCATGCGCAACATCCGGCAGAACGAGGCGGTCCTGGACGACCCGCTGATGAACGACTACATCCAGGACCTGGGCCAGCGTCTGGTGGAACACAGCGACGCGGCCGGCCGCCGCTTTCACTTCTTCATCATCGACAGCCGCGAGATCAACGCCTTTGCCGGGCCCGGCGGCTATATCGGCGTCTACACCGGCCTGATCGAGACCACGCGCACCGAGAGCGAGCTGGCCGCGGTGCTGGCGCACGAGACCGCGCACGTCACCCAGCAGCACCTGCTGCGCGCCTGGGAGGCCGCCAGCAACCTCAGCATCCCCAATGCCGCGGTCCTGATCGCGGCCATCGCCCTGGGCGTGGTGGCCGCGATCAGGACCGCGGCATTGGGG
>JALVTT010000190.1 GCA_027024025.1 Sedimenticola sp. | reverse complement strand
ACCTGGGCAACACCGTGATCGTGGTGGAACACGACGAGGACGCCATCCGGCGCGCCGATCACGTGGTCGACATCGGCCCGGGCGCCGGGCGTCACGGCGGCCGGGTGATCGCCCAGGGCAGCCCGGACGAGATCGCCGCCCATCCCGAATCGCTCACCGGGGCCTACCTCTCGGGGCGCGAGGCCATCGAGGTGCCGCTCATGCGGGTGCCACGCGATCCCAAGCGGCTGCTGCGCCTCAAGGGCGCGCGCGGCCACAATCTCAAGAATGTCGATCTCGAGATCCCGGCCGGGCTGCTGACCTGCGTCACCGGCGTATCGGGCTCGGGCAAGTCCACCCTCATCAACGACACCCTCTACCCGCTCGCCGCCAACCGCCTGAACAAGGCCAGCCACGATGTCGCGCCCTACCGTTCGATCAGCGGGCTCAAGCACTTCGACAAGGTGGTGGATATCGATCAGTCGCCCATCGGCCGCACCCCGCGCTCCAACCCGGCCACCTACACCGGCCTGTTCACCCCCATCCGCGAGCTGTTCGCCGGGGTGCCGGAGGCGCGCTCGCGCGGCTACACCCCGGGGCGCTTCAGCTTCAACGTCAAGGGCGGGCGCTGCGAGGCCTGCCGCGGCGACGGGGTGATCAAGGTCGAGATGCACTTCCTGCCGGATGTCTATGTGCAGTGCGACGTCTGCAAGGGACGGCGCTACAACCGCGAGACCCTGGAGATCCGCTACAAGGGCAAGTCCATCGACGAGGTGCTGGACATGACGGTGGAGCAGGCCCTGGCCTTCTTCGACGCCGTGCCCGCCATCAAGCGCAAGCTTCAGACCCTGATGGACGTGGGCCTGAGCTACATCACCCTGGGCCAGAACGCCACCACCCTCTCCGGCGGCGAGGCGCAGCGGGTGAAGCTGTCACGCGAGCTGTCCAAGCGCGACACCGGCAGCACCCTCTATATCCTCGACGAACCCACCACCGGACTGCATTTCCACGACGTGAAGCAGCTCCTGGGCGTGCTGCACCGCCTGCGCGACCACGGCAACACCGTGGTGGTGATCGAACACAACCTGGACGTGATCAAGACCGCCGACTGGATCGTGGACCTGGGCCCCGAGGGTGGCGACGGCGGTGGCGAGATCATCGCCACCGGCACCCCCGAGGAGATCGCGGAGATGACCCACTCCCATACCGGGCGATTCCTCAAACCGATGCTGGAGCGGCGGTAACCACAGAGGACACAGAGATCACAGAGTTCCTGAGGTACCCATTATCGGCCCTGAAGGAAGGTCTCAATAATTCATACCTTCCTTTGCATGTTATTCGTGCGCCTCGTGATTCAGGCGCAGATTGGCACGGTATCACCCACCTTCAGGCCCAGCAGCTCAGCGGCGCTGCCCTGGTTGACCGACAGCTCCACCAGCCCCAGCGCGTTCACATGCCAGAAGGGCGCGCCGTGCGGCCGTTCGGAAAAGGTGCGGGCCCAGGGCAGGCGGTGCGGACCGACGCGGATCTCGCAGTCGACAGGGAGCGCGACACCGCGCCGCCCGGTGACCAGGTTGCCGAAGCGGTCCACATAGATCACCTCGTCCAGATCGGACGGCCAGGCGTGGCCGACACAGGAGGCCGGCGGGACGGGCTGGGCATCGACCGCCTCCCCGGAGGCGAGGCGGGTCGCCACGGGGGCGAACCAGTCGCGACCGTGGAAGGTCGGCGGAATCCCCTCGGGCCGCCAGTCGATGACCTCGATGCGCCCGGCCTCGCGCAGCATCGGGGCGAACAGGCCGTTGTCGGGACCGATGAAACGACGCCCCCGCCAGTGCACCACCAGACCGCGCCGTTCGCTGCCCACGCCCGGATCCACCACCGCCACCACCAGGGCGGCGGGCGGCAGCCACGCCGCCTGGGCCGCCAGCAGCAGCCCCGCCCCCCGCGGGCGAAAGGGCGGCAGATCATGCTGCAGATCGACGATCGCCGCCTGCGGCAGGCGCTCGTGGATCACCGCATGCAGCAGCCCCACCCAGGGGCCACCCAGGCCGTAATCGGTAAACAGGGCCAGGACCGGCGTGCTCACCGGCCGCTCCCGAAACGCAAAAGGCCGGGCAATGCCCGGCCTCTGAAGGTGATGAACAGCAGGTTCATCGCCCGTCTGTCACTCGGCCTCGACCGCGGCCTCGGCCTCCTCGCCGGTCTCTTCCGGGATAGGGCGGTCGACCAGCTCGACATAGGCCATGGGGGCCTTGTCACCAGGGCGATAGCCGCACTTGAGGATGCGCAGATAGCCGCCGGGGCGCTCCTTGTAGCGCGGGCCCAGCTCGTTGAACAGCTTGGCCACGCTGGCCTGGTCGCGCAGGCGGGCGAAGGCCAGGCGGCGCTTGGCCACGCTGTCTTCCTTGGCCAGGGTGATCAGCGGCTCGGCCACGCGGCGCAGTTCCTTGGCCTTCGGCAAAGTGGTCTTGATCAACTCGTGCTCGAACAGCGAGTTGGCCATGTTACGGAACATCGCCTGGCGATGTGCACTGTTACGGTTCAGCTGCCGTCCGGATTTGCGATGACGCATGGGTCGACTTCCTACAGATAAGTTGAGTTAAGGGGACGCTTCTCAGCGTGCCATCAGTTCTTCGAGGTTTTCCGGCGGCCAGTCTTCCAGGCGCATGCCCAGGGACAGGCCACGGGTGGCAAGCACGTCCTTGATCTCGGTCAGGGACTTCTTGCCCAGGTTCGGGGTCTTGAGCAGCTCCACCTCGGTGCGCTGGATCAGATCGCCGATCAGGAAGATGTTCTCCGCCTTGAGGCAGTTGGCCGAACGCACGGTCAGCTCCAGGTCGTCCACCGGGCGCAGCAGGATGGGGTCGATGGTCGGCCCCTCGTCCTTCGTCTCCTCGTCACCCGGGGTGGTCTCGGTCAGGTTGGCGAAGGCGGACAGCTGGTCGCGCATGATCGCGGCCGAATGCCGGATGGCCTCCTCCGGATCGATGGTGCCATCGGTCTCGATATCCAGCACCAGGCGGTCCAGGTCAGTGCGCTGCTCGACGCGCGCGGCCTCGACGCTGTAGGCCACGCGGCGGATCGGGCTGTAGGAGGCGTCCAGCTGCAGGCGGCCGATGGGACGATCCTCGCCGGCGGCGCCCTCGCGGGTGGCGGCGGGCTCGTAGCCACGGCCGCGCTCGACCTTCATGTTCATGCTCAGCGCGCCCTTGTCGGTCAGGTGCGCGATGACGTGATCCGGGTTGGCGACCTCCATGCCGTGCGAGAGCTGCAGATCGGCCGCGGTCACGGTGCCGGCGCCCTTGGCCTGCAGCGAGATGGTGGCCTCGTCGCGGTCTTCCATGATGATGGCCACGTCCTTGAGGTTGAGCAGGATCTCCAGCACGTCCTCCTGCACGCCCTCGATGGCGCTGTATTCATGCAGCACGCCTTCGATCTCGGCCTCGGTGATGGCGCAGCCAGGCATGGAGGACAGCAGGATACGCCGCAGGGCGTTGCCCAGCGTGTGGCCGAAACCACGCTCCAGCGGCTCCAGCGAAACCTTGGCGTGGCGCGCGTTGATCGTCTCTACGTTGACGATACGCGGCTTGAGGAACTCGGTGACCGAACCCGTCATGGATTACCCTCTTCTGTTCTCTTTCCTGAAAGGCCTGATTACTTGGAATACAATTCCACGATCAGTTGCTCGTTGATCTCCGCCGGCAGCTCGGCGCGATCCGGGTGGCGCTTGAACACCCCCTTCATGGCCTTGCTGTCGACCTCGACCCACTCGGGCATGCCGTATTGCTCGGCCAGGCTGAGCGCGCTCTTGATGCGCTCCTGGCCGCGGGCCTTCTCGCGCACCGACACCACGTCCTCGGGCTTGACCCGGTAGGAGGGGATGTTCACGACCTTTCCGTTGACCTCGATGGCCTTGTGGCTGACCAGCTGGCGCGCCTCGTTGCGGGTGCTGCCGAAGCCCATGCGATAAACCACATTGTCCAGGCGGCTCTCGAGGATGCGCAGCAGGTTCTCGCCGGTCGGACCCTTGACCCGGTCGGCCTCCTTGTAATAGTTGCGGAACTGACGCTCCAGCACGCCATAGAGGCGGCGCACCTTCTGCTTTTCGCGCAGCTGCACGCCATAGTCCGAGAGCCGGCGGCGGCGGTCACCGGACTGGCCGGGCACCTTCTCCATATTGCACTTGGTGTCGATGGAGCGCACACGGCTCTTGAGGAACAGGTCGGTGCCCTCGCGCCGCATCAGTTTGCATTTGGGTCCAAGATAACGTGCCATGATCTAACTCCAGTTTACACGCGACGCTTTTTAGGCGGACGGCAGCCGTTGTGCGGAATCGGGGTGACGTCAGAGATGCTGGTGATCTTGAAGCCGGCGTTGTTCAGCGCACGCACGGCGGATTCACGACCCGGGCCGGGGCCCTTGACGTTCACATCCAGGTTCTTGACGCCATATTCCTTGGCCATCTCGCCACAGCGATCCGCGGCCACCTGGGCGGCGAAGGGCGTGCTCTTGCGCGAACCGCGGAAGCCGGAGCCCCCGGCGGTGGCCCAGCACAGGGCGTTGCCCTGGCGATCGGTGATGGTGATGATGGTGTTGTTGAACGACGCGTGGATATGCGCAACGCCGTCGGTCACGACCTTCTTGACCTTTCTGCGGGTGGTACTCTTGGCCATCTGCCTGATTCCTGATAACTACGCGTTGAATTAACGTTTAATCGGTTTACGCGGGCCCTTGCGGGTGCGCGCGTTGGTCTTGGTGCGCTGGCCGCGCAGCGGCAGGCCCCGGCGGTGACGGATGCCGCGGTTGCAGCCCAGATCCATCAGCCGCTTGATGTTCATCGACACCTCGCGGCGCAGATCGCCCTCGACGGTGAACTTGCCGACCTCGGCACGCAGCTTTTCGAGCTCGTCTTCCGCCAGCTCGATGACCTTGCGCTCCGGGGCGATACCGGCGGCCTCGCAGATCTGCTTTGCACGGGTCGCGCCGATACCGTAGATCGCCTGCAGCGCAATCACGGTGTGCTTGCGATCCGGGATGTTGACACCAGCTATACGGGCCATTCTGTAAGTCTCCTGAAAACTCTCGTCGGCAAACCGCGCGCGAAAGCGCGGCACTCTAGCAAAAATCTACCGTTCTTTCAATGCCCTGGGCGATCAGCCCTGGCGCTGCTTGTGGCGCGGATCGGTGCAGATCACGCGCACCACGCCGTGGCGCTTGATGATCTTGCAGTTGCGGCACATCTTTTTCACGGATGCTCTGACTTTCATCTTGATCTCTCCTGTGAGCGTCGATCAGCGCAGCGAACCCGCGCCACCGACGTTCTTCAAATTGGCCTTTTTCATCAGGCCCTCGTACTGGTGCGACATCACGTGGGCCTGCACCTGGGCCATGAAATCCATCACCACCACGACCACGATCAGCAGCGAGGTGCCGCCGAAGTAGAAGGGCACATTGAAGCTGCCACGCAGAAACTCGGGCAGCAGGCACACCGCGGTGATATAGAGCGCGCCCGCCAGGGTCAGCCGGGACATGACCTTGTCGATATAACGCGCCGTCTGCTCACCGGGACGGATCCCGGGGATGAAGGCGCCCGAGCGCTTCAGGTTGTCGGCGGTCTCCTTCGCGTTGAACACCAGTGCGGTGTAGAAGAAGCAGAAGAAGATGATGCCGGCGGCATACGCCACCATGTACAGGGGCTCGCCCGGGGAGACCAGGGCGATGATGTCCTGCAGCCAGCGCATGTTCTCCGTGGTCCCGGCCCACTGCGCCAGGGTGGTCGGAAACAGGATGATGCTGGAGGCGAAGATGGGCGGGATGACCCCGGACATGTTCAGCTTCAGCGGCAGATGGCTGGACTGGGCGGCGAACATCTTGCGCCCCTGCTGACGCTTGGCGTAGTTGACCGTGATGCGGCGCTGGCCGCGTTCCACGAACACCACGAAGCCGGTCACCAGGATCACCATGATGAACAGGAACAGGCCCAGCAGGGCGTTCATCTCGCCATTGCTGATCAGCTCCACCACCGAACCGAAGGCGGCCGGCAGGCCGGCCACGATGCCGGCGAAGATGATCAGCGAGATCCCGTTGCCCAGTCCGCGCTCGGTGATCTGCTCGCCCAGCCACATCAGGAACATGGTGCCGGTCACCAGGGACACGGTCGCGGTGAACACGAAGCCGGGTCCGGTCTGCACCACCAGCCCCTGGCCGAACTGGCCCTGCAGGGCGATGGCGATGCCGATGGCCTGGAAGGTGCCCAGGGCCAGGGTCCCGTAGCGGGTGTACTGGGTGATCTTGCGACGGCCGGCCTCGCCCTCTTTCTTGAGCTGGTCCAGCTTGGGGATGACCGAGGTCATCAGCTGCACGATGATCGAGGCCGAGATATAGGGCATGATGCCCAGGGCGAACAGACTGGCCCGCTTCAGCGCCCCGCCCGAGAACATGTTGAACATGTCCAGGATGGTGCCTTTCTGCTGGTCGAACAGGGCCGCCAGCGCCGCCGGATCGACGCCGGGCACCGGGATGAAGGTCCCGATGCGATACACGATGATCGCGCCCAGGACGAACAGCAGACGATGACGCAGCTCGGTGAGCTGACCCATCGACACGCCGGCTGCGGGGTTCTGTGCCATGGCCGCGCCTTAGTCCTCGACCTTGCCGCCGGCCGCCTCGATGGCGGCGCGCGCACCCTTGGTCACACCCAGGCCGCGCACCGTCACGGCACGATCGATCTCGCCGGACAGGATGACCTTGGCGCGGGTGATGCGCTTGGGCAGGATGTCGGCCGCGTGCAGGGCGGCGATGTCCACCACGTCACCCTCGACCTTGGCGATCTCGTTCAGGCGCACCTCGGAGGTGACCCTGGCCATGCGCGAACGGAAGCCGACCTTGGGCAGGCGGCGTTGCAGCGGCATCTGGCCGCCCTCGAAACCGATCTGCACCTTGCCGCCGGAACGGGACTTCTGGCCCTTGTGGCCACGGCCGCAGGTCTTGCCCAGGCCGCTGCCGATGCCGCGGCCCACGCGCTTGCGCGCGGGCTTGCTGCCCGGTGCCGGCTTGAGCGTATTCAGACGCAAATTCTCAGAACCCATCTTAGGCTTCCTCTACGATCTGGACCATGTAGTAGACCTTGTTCACCATGCCACGGGTGGACGGCGTGTCTTCTACCTCAACCACCTGGTGCATGCGGCGCAGGCCCAGGCCCAGGACGCACTCCTTGTGCCCCTTGACGCGACCGTGCATGCTGCGCACCAGCTTCACTTTCATCATCTTCTTGTCAGCCATGGCGATTACCCCAGGATCTCTTCGACGGTCTTGCCGCGCTTGGCCGCCACGTACTCCGCGTCGTCCATCTTGGCCAGGCCGTTGAGGGTGGCGCGGACCACATTGATCGGGTTGTTGGTGCCGATGCACTTGGCCAGCACGTTGTGCACGCCCACGACCTCGAAGATCGCGCGCATGGCGCCACCGGCGATGATGCCGGTACCTTCCGAGGCCGGCTGCATATAGACACGCGCGGCGCCGTGACGGCCCATCAGCGGGTACTGCAGGGTGCCGTCCTTGAGCTTGACCTCGATCATGTTGCGGCGGGCCGCTTCCATGGCCTTCTGGATAGCCAGCGGAACCTCCTTGGACTTGCCGGTGCCGAAGCCGACCCGGCCGTTGCCGTCGCCCACCACCACCAGGGCGGCGAAACCGAAGATACGGCCGCCCTTGACGACCTTGGCGACCCGGTTGACGCCGATCAGCTTTTCGATCAGCTCATCGCCGGCCGGCTTGGTATCGTAATTTGCCATCTGTCAGACTCCTCAGAACTCAAGGCCGGCTTCACGCGCGGCATCGGCCAGTGCCTTGACGCGGCCGTGATAACGGAAACCGGAGCGGTCGAACGCCACGCGCTCGACGCCCTTCTCCTTCGCCCGCTCGGCGATGGCCTTGCCGACCACGGCGGCGGCCGCCACATTGCCGGTGCTGCCCTCGATGCCGGAGGCGACCGACTTGTCCACCGTGGAGGCGGCGGCGATCACCTCGGCGCCGTTGGGCGCGATCACCTGGGCGTAGATGTGGCGCGGAGTACGATGTACCGTCAGACGGTGCACACCCAGCTCGCGGATCTTGGCGCGCGCCCGCTTGGCGCGGCGGAGACGAGATGCTTTCTTATCCATCGTGAACTCCTTACTTCTTCTTCGCTTCTTTACGGATGATGCGCTCATCCGCATAGCGAATGCCCTTGCCCTTGTAGGGCTCCGGCGGACGGAAGCTGCGGATCTCCGCGGCCACCTGGCCCACCTTCTGCTTGTCGCTGCCCGAGACCACGACCTCGGTCTGCGAGGGGGTCTCGATGGTGATGCCCTCGGGCACCGGGTAATCGACCGGGTGCGAGAAGCCCAGGTTCAGATTCAGAACCTTGCCCTTGGCCTGCGCGCGGTAACCCACGCCGACCAGCTGCAGCTTCTTCTGGAAGCCGGCGCTGGCGCCGACCACCATGTTGTTGACCAGGGCCCGCATGGTGCCGGCCATGGCCCAGCCGGCCTTGCTGTTCTCGTCCACCGGACGGACGGTGATCACGCCGTCGTCCAGAGACAGGGTGACATCCGGGTGCAGGTCCATCTCCAGGCTGCCCTTGCCGCCCTTGACGGAGACATGCTGGCCCTCGACCTTGAAATCGACCCCGGAGGGGACGGTAATGGGTGCTTTAGCGATTCGCGACATGACTCACCCCCGATCAGGCAACATAGGCGATGACTTCACCACCGTGGCCCTGCTTGCGGGCCTCCCGGTCGGTCATCACGCCCTTGGAGGTGGAGACGATCGCGATACCCAGGCCGCCACGGACCCTGGGCAGCTCATCCCGGCTCTTGTAGATACGCAGTCCGGGACGGCTCACGCGCTTGATGAAATCGATGACCGGCGCGCCCTGGAAGTACTTCAGTTGAATCTCCAGGGTCGGCTTGCCGTCGACCTCGATTTCGCTGTAATCGATGATATAGCCTTCGTCCTTCAGGACCTTGGCGATGGCCTGCTTCTTCTTGGAAGCGGGCATTTGCACAGACGCCTTGTTGGCAGCCTGGCCGTTGCGGATACGCGTCAGCATGTCCGCAATCGGATCCGACATACTCATGATGAGTCTCCTTTGGGTCAGCCACCGTCCTGCGGTGCGATACCCGGTGAACAAAACACGGCCCCCGATTTCAGGGAGCCGCGCATTATAGGCCAATCAGGACTGGAATACCAGCCTTACCAGCTTGCTTTCTTCAGGCCCGGCACTTCGCCGCGCATTGCCGCCTCACGCAGCTTGTTGCGGCACAGACCGAACTTGCGATAGACCGCGTGCGGACGTCCGGAGACCCGGCAACGGCGCTGCTGCCGGACCGGGCTGGCGTCGCGCGGCAGCTTCTGCAGCGCGGCCACGGCGGCGTCGATCTCTTCGACCGGGCGGCTGCGGTCATTGATAATGGCCTTCAACTCGGCGCGCTTGGCCGCGTACTTGGCCGCGGTCTTCTGGCGCTTGAGCTCCCGGGCCCACATGCTTTTCTTTGCCATATCTAGTCGCTCGTTTACTTGAACGGGAAATTGAACGCGTCGAGCAGGGCACGGCCCTCCTCGTCGGTACGCGCCGTGGTGGTGATGGTGATGTCCATGCCACGCAGGGAATCAACCTTGTCGTACTCCACCTCGGGGAAGATGATCTGCTCCTTCACGCCCAGGCTGTAGTTGCCGCGCCCGTCGAAGGACTTGGGGCTCACGCCACGGAAGTCACGCACCCGCGGCAGGGCGATGTTGACCAGGCGGTCGAGGAACTCGTACATGCGCTCGCGGCGCAGGGTCACCTTGCAGCCGATGGGCCACCCCTCGCGGATCTTGAAGCCGGCCACCGACTTGCGCGCCTTGGTGACGATCGGCTTCTGGCCGGCGATCATGGCCATGTCGTTGACCGCGTACTCCATGTTCTTCTTGTCGCCGACGGCCTCGCCGACACCCATGTTCAGGGTGATCTTCTCGATACGCGGCACCTCCATCACGCTCTTGTAGCCGAACTTCTCGACCAGCGCGGGAACCACCTTCTCTTTGTAATGATCGTGCAAACGTGCCATCACTTATGCCTCACACATCCACGACTTCGCCGTTGGACTTGAATACGCGCACCTTGCGGCCGTCCTCGAGGATCTTGAATCCCACGCGGTCGCCCTTGTTGGTGGCAGGATTGAACAGCGCCACGTTGGAAATATCCAGCGGCATTTCCTTATCCACGATGCCGCCCGGCTCACCCTTGTTGGGGTTGGGCTTCATGTGTTTCTTGGCGATGTTGATGTTCTCGACGAGCACCCGGTCACCGATCACGGCCAGCACGGTGCCGCGCTTGCCCTTGTCCTTGCCGGTGAGAACGATGACATCGTCGCCCTTACGAATACGTCGTGCCATAGCGGTTTCCTCAGAGCACTTCCGGAGCGAGCGACACGATCTTCATGAAACGCTCGCTGCGCAGTTCGCGCGTTACCGGGCCAAAAATACGGGTTCCGATCGGCGCCAGGGCGTTGTTCAGCAACACCGCGGCATTGCCGTCGAAACGGATCAGCGAACCGTCGGGACGACGCACACCCTTGCGCGTACGCACCACCACGGCGTTGTAGACGTCGCCCTTTTTGACCTTGCCGCGCGGAATAGCGTCCTTTACCGACACCTTGATGATGTCGCCTATTCCGGCATAACGACGATGCGAGCCGCCCAGCACCTTGATGCACTGGACGCGCTTTGCGCCGCTGTTGTCTGCAACGTCCAGCATGGTTTGCATCTGGATCATGACACTACCCCAAAAATCAGTATTGAATCGTTAACTCAGTTCGGACGTTCGACCAGCTTCACGAAGCGCCAGCTCTTGGTCTTGGAGATCGGGCGGCACTGCTCGACCACCACCACATCGCCGATCCGGCACTCGTTGTTCTCGTCGTGCGCGTGAACCTTGGTGGAGCGGCGCACGAACTTGCCGTACAGCGGGTGCTTGACCCGACGCTCGATGACCACGGTCACGGTCTTGTCCATCTTGTCGCTGACCACGCGCCCCTGGAGGGTGCGGTTGTCATTTGCTGCTGCCTGTTCGCTCATGCTTCACCTGCCTGACGCTTGGCGTTGATCACTGTCTTGACGCGCGCGATGTTGCGGCGCACCTCTTTCATCAGATGCGGACGACCCAGTTGCCCGGTGCCGCGCTGCATGCGCAGGTTGAATTGCTCCTTGAGCAGTTCATTCAGGGTCTCACGCAGCTCCGCCTGAGACTTTTCACGAAGTTCACTCGCTTTCATCAGAGAATCATCCGTTTAACAAAAGTGGTGCTCACCGGCAGCTTGGCCGAGGCCAGGGCGAAGGCCTGGCGCGCCAGCTCCTCGGAAACCCCTTCGATCTCGTAGAGCATGCGGCCGGGCTGGACCTGGGCCACCCAGTATTCGACGTTGCCCTTGCCCTTGCCCATCCGAACCTCGAGCGGCTTCTTCGAGATCGGCTTGTCCGGGAACACGCGGATCCACAGCTTGCCGCCCCGCTTCACGGTACGGGTGATGGTCCGGCGGGCCGCCTCGATCTGGCGCGCGGTGATCCGGCCACGACCGGTGGCCTTGAGGCCGAACTCGCCAAAGCTGACCTTGTTGCCGTTGTGCGCCAGGCCACGGTTGCGGCCCTTGTGTTGCTTGCGGAATTTCGTACGTTTCGGCTGCAGCATGACTTACCCCCGTCCACCTGCAGTTTTGCCCTTGCCCTTTTGCGGGGCCTCGGCCTGGGCGGGTTCATCGCCGAACACCTCACCCTTGAAGATCCAGGTCTTGATCCCGATGATCCCGTAGGTGGTCAGCGCCTGGGCAAAGCCATAATCGATGTCGGCGCGCAGGGTGTGCAGCGGCACGCGGCCCTCGCGGTACCATTCGCTGCGCGCGATCTCGGCGCCGTTCAGACGACCGGCGACATTGACCTTCACGCCCTGGGCGCCCAGACGCATGGCGTTCTGCACCGCGCGCTTCATGGCGCGGCGGAACATGATGCGGCGCTCCAGTTGCTGGGCGATGCTCTCGGACACCAGCTGCGCGTCCAGTTCCGGCTTGCGGATCTCCTCGATGCTGATGTGCACCGGGATCCCCATGCGGCGGGCCACTTCCTTGCGCAGCTCGTCGATGTCCTTGCCCTTCTGGCCGATGACCAGACCCGGACGGGCGGTATGGATGGTGATATGCGCGTTCTTCGCCGGACGGTCGATCTGGATGCGGCTCACCGAGGCCTGCTTGAGCTTTTCCTTGAGGAAATCACGCACCTGCAGGTCGGTGTTCAGCAGATCGGCGTAGTCCTTGCTGTCTGCGTACCACTTGGAGGTCCAGTCGGTGACGATACCGAGACGGAGACCGGTTGGATGTACTTTCTGACCCATAGTTATGTCCGCTTATTCATCCGCCACAGTGACGGTAATGTGACTGGTACGCTTGAGAATGCGGGTGCCGCGACCCTTGGCCCGCGCCCGCAGACGCTTCATGGTCGGCCCCTCATCCACACAGACAGTCTTGACTCTCAGCTCGTCCACATCGGCGCCTTCGTTGTTTTCAGCGTTGGCGATTGCGGAATCGAGCACCTTCTTCATCAGCGCGGCGCCCTTCTTCTTGCTGAAGGCAAGAATGTTCAGCGCCTGCTCCACAGGCAGACCGCGGATCTGGTCAGCGACCAGGCGACCCTTCTGTGCCGAGAGGCGCGCAAAGCGCAATTTTGCTACTACTTGCATCGCTTCTCTCCTTACCGTTTCTTGGTCTTCTTGTCCGCGTCGTGACCGCGATAGTTGCGGGTCAGCGCGAACTCACCGAGTTTGTGGCCCACCATGTTTTCGGAAATCAGCACCGGAACATGTTGCTTGCCGTTGTATACCGCGATGGTCAGCCCGACCATATCGGGACTGATCATGGAACGGCGCGACCAGGTCTTGATCGGCTTGCGATCATTGGCCGCGCGCGCGGCGTCCACCTTCTTCTGCAGGTGGAGATCAATAAAAGGACCTTTGCGAATGGAACGTGGCATACCCTTCTACCCCACCTGTTACTTGCGACGACGGTCGCGGACGATGAACTTGTCGGTGCGCTTGTTCGAGCGCGTTTTGTGACCCTTGGTCGGGACACCCCAGGGACTGACCGGGTGACGCCCGCCGGAGGTGCGGCCCTCGCCACCGCCGTGCGGGTGATCGACCGGGTTCATGGCCACGCCGCGCACGGTGGGGCGGATGCCGCGCCAGCGTGCGGCACCGGCCTTGCCCAGCTTGGCCAGGTTGTGTTCCGAGTTGCTCACCTCGCCCAGGGTGGCGCGGCAGTCGGCGTGGACCTTGCGCATCTCGCCCGAGCGCAGGCGCAGGGTGGCGTAATCGCCCTCGCGCGCCACCAGCTGGGCCGAGGCCCCGGCGCTGCGCGCCAGCTGCGCGCCCTTGCCGATCTTCAGCTCGACACAGTGCACCAGGCTGCCGATGGGCATGTTGCGCAGACTCATGCAATTGCCCTTGGCGATCGGGGCGTCGTCACCCGACTGGACCTTGTCGCCAGCCTTGATGCCGGCCGGCGCGATGATGTAGCGGTATTCCCCGTCCTCGTACTTGACCAGTGCGATGTGGGCGGTGCGGTTGGGATCGTATTCGATCCGCTCCACGCTGCCGACCACGCCGTCCTTGTCGCGCTTGAAGTCGATGATGCGGTAACGCTGCTTGTGGCCGCCGCCCTTGTGCCGGGTGGTGATGCGACCGTTTCCGTTACGACCGCCGGTCTTGCTCTTCTTGGCCACGAGTGCGCGCAGCGGGCCGCCCTTGTGCAGGCCGTCGCGCTTGACTCGGACAACGTGACGCTGACCGGGAGAAGTGGGTTTTGATTTAGCTATCGCCATAATCTTGTCCGCTTGGCTGTTGGGGAGCGCTTAGGCGCTCTCGGCGAAATTGATGTCCTGGCCCGCCTTGAGACGGACGTAGGCCTTTTTCCAGTCGGCGCGCTTACCCATGCGCTGTCCAAAGCGCTTGGTCTTGCCCTTCACGACCAGGGTACGCACCTGCTCGACCTCGACCTCGAACAGCATTTCGACCGCTGCCTTGATCTCGGGCTTGGTGGCGTCCCGGGCGACCTTGAACGCGAACTGGTTACCTGTGTCCGCGGCGGCCACGCTCTTTTCAGAGATCAGCGGCGCCAGCAGCACCTTCAACAGACGTTCTTTGTTCATGCCAGTTTCTCCTCCAGTGCCTTGAGCGCCCCGGAAGTGATGATCACCTTGTCGAAGCCGATCAGGCTGACCGGGTCGACCTCCTGCACCGCGCGCGCATCCACGTGATACAGATTGCGCGAGGCCAGCAGCAGGTTCTCGTCCATCTCCTCGGTCACGATCAGCGCCTCGCTGATGCCCATGTCATTCAGCTTGGAGACCAGCTGCTTGGTCTTGGGCGCATCCACGGAGAAGCTTTCGACCACCACCAGGCGGTCCTGGCGGACCAGCTCGGACAGAATGGAGCGCAGCGCGCCGCGGTACATCTTGCGGTTGACCTTCTGCTCATAGTTGCGCGGCTGCGCGGCGAAGGTCACGCCGCCGGCGCGGAAGATCGGGCTGCGGATGGTGCCCGCGCGGGCCCGGCCGGTGCCTTTCTGGCGCCACGGCTTGGCGCCGCCACCGCTGACCGCGGAACGGTTCTTCTGCGCCTTGGTGCCCGAACGCGCGGCGTTCATGTAGGCCGTCACCACCTGGTGAATCAGCGCCTCTTTGTAGTCGGCTGCGAACACGGCATCGGAGACCTGGATACTCGCGCCACCTTGTACGTTCAGATCCATGGTTTACCCCTTGTTCTTCAGCTTGATTGCCGGCGTGACAATCACATCGCCGCCACGCGCGCCGGGCACGGCGCCCTTGACCAGCAGCAGGTTGCGCTCGGCGTCCACCCGCACCACCTCGAGGTTCTGGGTGCAGACCTGCTCGTTACCCATGTGGCCGGCCATCTTCTTGCCCTTGAACACGCGGCCCGGGGTCTGGCACTGGCCGATGGAGCCCGGCGCCCGGTGGGACAGCGAGTTGCCGTGGGTGGCGTCCTGGGTGCGGAAGTTGTGACGCTTGACGCCACCCTGGAAGCCCTTGCCCTTGGAGATGCCGCGCACGTCCACCTTCTGGCCGTTCTCGAAGATGCTGACATCGACGGTGCCGCCGACCTCGGGGGCCTCGCCCTCGTGATCGTCCAGGCGGAACTCCCACAGGCCACGGCCTGCCTCGACGCCGGCCTTGGCAAAGTGCCCGGCCATCGGCTTGTTGACACGCGAGGCCTTCTTCGAGCCGGTGGTCACCTGGATGGCGCTGTAGCCGTCGTTGTCGACGGTGCGCACCTGGGTGACGCGGTTCGGTTCAACCTCGATGACGGTGACAGGAACGGACACGCCATCTTCGGTGAAGATGCGGGTCATGCCTGCCTTGCGTCCTACGATTCCAATCGCCATTTTCTATAGCCTCAGTTGAGCTTGATCTGGACGTCCACACCGGCGGCCAGGTCCAGCTTCATCAGCGCATCGACGGTCTTGTCGGTCGGATCGACGATGTCCATCAGACGCTTGTGGGTGCGGATCTCGTACTGGTCGCGCGCGTCCTTGTTGACGTGCGGGGAGATCAGCACGGTAAAGCGTTCTTTCTTGGTCGGCAGCGGGATCGGGCCGAGCACCTGGGCGCCGGTGCGCTTGGCGGTCTCGACGATCTCCTTGGCCGACCGGTCGATCAGTCGATGATCGAACGACTTCAGACGGATTCGAATACGTTGATTGGTCATTACTTAATCACTCAAAAACAGGATCATTCGATGATCTTGGAAACCACGCCGGCGCCCACGGTGCGGCCGCCTTCGCGGATGGCGAAACGCAGACCTTCGTCCATCGCGATCGGCGCGAT
>JALVTT010000189.1 GCA_027024025.1 Sedimenticola sp. | reverse complement strand
CGCGCGCCCGCTCGCTGTCGCGGGTGGGCGCGGTGTTGCCGCTGATCGCTGGACCGCTGTCTTCACTCATGCCCGGATTCTACCCCCTGCCAGGCCGCCTGCACGGCCTCGGCCCGCGCCTGCCGCAGGGCCTGGCCCAGCGCCGCCCCCGTCAGCCCGGCGCCGCGCAGGCGGTCCGGGTCCACGGCGCGCCCGGCGCGCGCCGCCGCCGGCAGACGATTCAGCCCGGGCGGCGGGTCCGGCTGGGCCTGAAAAAGGATCAGCAGCTGCTCGAAACGTCCGTCCCGGCGCCAGGCTCCCATCTCCCCCAGCAGGCGCTCGCGTCCGGCGGCATCGTCCGGGCCGCCCTGCCTCAGGGTCTCCCACAGCGGCCGGGCCTGGCGCAGCAGCGCCATCACCCGGCGCGACAGGCCGAGCCGTTCGCGCAGGTCTTCCACCGTCTCGGGCAGGGTCAGCAGGGTTGCCGCCAGGCGCAGCTCCGGGTCCGGGCTGAGCCGGGCGGCGGCGTGCAGCACGCCCGCGCCGTGCGTCCGCCCATGACCGCTGTGCATGCGCGCGGCCAGTCCGGGCAGGCGGCCGGCCAGGGCGCCGCAGGCATGCAGTACCTCGAAGAAGCGCCACGGCTGTTCGCTGGCCATGGCCTTGTGCATCTCGCGCCACAGGCGCTGTGCCTGCAGTTCGCGCTCGGCGCCGGCCTCGACCATCTGGCGCATCAGGTGGTGGGTGGGGTGCGCCACGCGGAAGCCGTGGGCGCCGAAGCGCGCGGCGAAGCGGGCCACGCGCAGGATGCGCACCGGATCCTCGACAAAGGCCGGGGTGATGTGCCGGAACAGGCCCCGCGCCAGGTCCTTCTGACCGCCGTGCAGGTCGATCAGCCGTCCCTCGCAGTCGCGGGCCATGGCGTTGATGGTCAGGTCGCGGCGCGCCAGGTCCTCCTCCAGGGTCACATCCGGCCCGGCCTCGATGCGGAAGCCGCGGTAACCGGGCCCGGCCTTGATCTCCCGCCGCGCCAGGGCGTACTCCTCTCCGGTACGGGGGTGCAGAAACACCGGAAACTCCGGATCCACCTGACGAAAGCCCTCGGCCAGCATCTCCCCGACCGTGGCCCCGACCACCACCCAGTCGCGCTCCGCCACCGGCAATCCCAGCAGTTCGTCGCGCACCGCGCCGCCGACCAGGTATATGGATTTTGTCATGTGAACCCTGTTTTTACTTGTTATTCATACGGTTACCTACAAATACCAGCCCCGGGCGCCGGAAGCCGGTTTGGCATCCCCGATTAACCCTTGTTAAATTGCGGATAATCAATGTCTCCATCCAGCGACGCGAGGATACTGCCAATCATCCCACAATTCAGGCGTTTAAAGCGTTAAACTGCTTGAAACTTTATAAGCAATTGCTAATCTAAGAATATATCGAGATAGATATAGACCGTTTTTATCGCAACACGAGGACAAGACCATGTTTGCATTAATCATTGGCGTTGTAGCGGCCTCGGTTTTCGGGATCATTGCAACCATCACGCTGGGCCAGGAAGGCCTCATGACCCATGCATGGGTGGATGTGGTGTTCTGGAGCCTGATCGGCGCGGGCGCCGCCGTATCGGCCATCAACGCGGCCTGGGAATGCCTGCCCTGCCGCCTGTCGAAACTCTCGCACAAGCAGTCGCTGATCGACCGTCTGTGCCGTAACGCGCCCTGCGCGCACTGAGCTGAGGGGGCGCCCTCTCACGGGGGGCGCCCCGCCTCAGCCGGCCTTCTGTTCGAGCCCCTGCCGCTCGAGTGCCTCCTGCTGCTGCAGATCCCACATGCGGCGGTAGGCCCCCTCCGCCGCCATCAGCTCGGCATGGGTGCCCGCCTCCACGATCCGTCCCTGATCCATCACCAGAATCCGGTCCGCGTCCATGACCGTGGACAGGCGGTGCGCGATCACCAGGGTGGTATGGTCGGCCGCGACCTCGGCCAGGGTCTCCTGGATGGCCTGCTCGGTATGGCTGTCCAGTGAGGACGTGGCCTCGTCGAAGATCAGGATGCGCGGTCGCTTGAGGATGGCGCGCGCGATCGCCACGCGCTGCTTCTCGCCGCCCGACAGCTTGAGCCCCCGCTCGCCCACCACCGTGTCCCAGCCCTCGGGCAGGCCCTCGATGAAATCGGCGATGCAGGCCATGCGCGCCGCGTCCTCGACTGCCTCGCGGCTGGCCCCCGGGCGTCCATAGGCGATGTTGTAGTAGATGGTGTCGTTGAACAGCACCGTGTCCTGCGGCACGATGCCGATGGCCGCGCGCAGGCTGTCCTGGGTCACCTCGCGCACGTCCTGGCCGTCGATCAGCACGCGCCCGCCCTGCACATCGTAGAAGCGGAAGATCAGGCGCGAGAGGGTGGACTTGCCGGCCCCGCTGTGTCCCACCACCGCCACCTTGTGACCGGGCGGCACCACAAAGCTCAGGTCGTGCAGGATCTGGCGCTCCGGCTGATAGGCGAAGTCCACGTGCTCGAAGCGGATCTCGCCCTCGCGCAGCTGCAGCGGCCGGGCGTCCGGGGCGTCGCGGATCTCCGGCTCGGTGTCGAGCAGCTTGAAGATCAGGTCCATGTCGGCCAGGGAGTACTTGATCTGACGGTACACGATGCCGAGAAAGCCCAGCGGGATGAACAGCTGCAGCAGAAAAGCGTTGACCAGCACCAGGTCGCCGATACTCATGCCGCCCTGGGTCACGCTGCGCGCCGCCAGCACCATCACCAGGGTCACCCCCAGGGCGATGATCGCGCCCTGGCCGAAGTTGAGCAGCGACATGGACGACTGGCTGCGCACCGCCCAGTGCTCCCATTCCTCCAGGGTATCGTCGTAGCGCTGCAGCTCGACCCGCTCGTTGCCGAAGTACTTGACCGTCTCGTAGTTGATCAGGCTGTCGAAGGCGATGGAGTTGCCGCGCGAGTCGAGCTGGTTCATGCGGTGGCGAAAATCCATCCGCCACTCGGTGATGAGAAAGGTGAATACCATGTACAGCGCGACCGAACCGAACATGGCCGCGGCGAACACCACATCGTAGTTGCGCAACATGATCACCGCCACCAGGCTGAATTCGACCACGATGGGCAGGATGCTGAAGGCCATGTAGTTGAGGATCTGGCTCACCGAGCGGGTGCCGCGCTCCAGGTCGCGGCTGACCGCGCCCATCTTGCGCCCCAGGTGAAAGCGCAGCGAGAGCTGCAGCAGATGGGTCAGCACCCGGGTGGACAGCCGCCGCATGGCCCGGTAGCGCACCTTGGCGAAGACCACGTCGCGCAGCTCGTTGAACAGGCTGGCGCTGAGCTTGAGCAGGCCATAGGCCAGCAGCAGGCTGATCGGCAGCGCCAGCACGGCCCCGCCGGCCGAGTCGTGCTGGAAATAGTCGATGATGTGCTTGAGCACCACCGGAATGCCGACATTGGCCGCCTTGGACAGCACCAGGCAGCTCAGCGCGAACAGGGCCCTGCCGCGAAACTCCCACCTGAATCCGTGATTCCAGACCCCAGGAAACCGCATTGTGCCACGCCGATCGGGTAGCGGCCGTTATCAGCGGCATACGATCGGGTTTTTATGTGGAAAGGTGGGGAAATCTGTG
>JALVTT010000188.1 GCA_027024025.1 Sedimenticola sp. | reverse complement strand
CACAGATTTCCCCACCTTCCCACATAAAAACCCGATCGTATGCCGCTGATAACGGCCGCTACCCGATCGGCGTGGCACAATGCGGTTTCCTGGGGTCTGGAATCACGGATTCAGGTATATATTTATCGTCATGATAAGCAAATCAGCATTCCCTTATGCTAAGCGACCGCCTAGAATGCGCCCTACATTGAGCAGGGAGATCGACCAGACCCACCCGTCTCTCGGATCCCCCGGCTTTTTCCGGTGCCCCGCACCATCCATTCAGCAATGTTCTAGAGGATACAGACCATGGCGCTCGACCAATCCAGTCGTTATTCCGATCTCAGCCTGAAAGAGGAAGATCTGATCGCAGGTGGCAAACACCTGTTGACCGCCTACCGGCTCAAGCCTAAACCCGGCCTGGGCTTCCTGGCCACCGCCGCCCACGTGGCCGCCGAATCTTCCACCGGCACCAATGTCGAGGTCTCGACCACCGACGATTTCACCCGTGGCGTCGATGCCCTGGTCTATGAGATCGACGAAGGCGCCTTCGGCGAGGACGGTGGCCTGATCAAGATCGCCTATCCGGTCGAATTGTTCGACCGCAACCTGCTCGACGGCAAGCATGGCGTGGCCCACATGACTTCCCTGATCATCGGCAACAACCAGGGTATGGGCGACATCATCGGCCTGCGCCTGCTGGACTTCCTGGTACCGGAAGTCATGGTCAGGAACTTCGACGGCCCCGCCACCAACATCGAGACCATGTGGGCCGAGATGGGCCGCCCCACCACCGATGGCGGTTATGTTTCGGGCACGATCATCAAGCCCAAACTGGGTCTGCGTCCCGAGCCCTTCGCCAAGGCCTGCTACGACTTCTGGCTGGGCGGCACTTTCATCAAGAACGACGAGCCCCAGGCCAACCAGCCCTTCTGCCCCATGAAGGAGGTCATGCCGCTGGTTGCCGAGTCCATGGATCGCGCCCAGCAGGAGACCGGCGAGGCCAAGTTCTTCTCGGCCAACATCACCGCCGACGATCCCGCGGAGATGGTCGCGCGCGGCAATTACATCCTGGAAACCTTCAGCAAGTACGGCAACGAAAAACACCTGGCCTTCCTGGTGGATGGCTTCGTGGCCGGCCCCGTGGGCATCACGACCTGCCGCCGCAACTTCCCCGACACCTTCCTGCACTATCACCGCGCCGGCCACGGCATGGCCACCAGTGAGGTCAACCCGCGCGGCTACACCATGCTGGTGCACATGAAGATGGCCCGCCTGATGGGCGCCTCCGGCATCCATACCGGCACCATGGGCTACGGCAAGATGGAAGGTGGTCGCGACGACCGTGTACTGGCCTATATGCTGGAGCGCGACGAGTGCCAGGGCCCCTACTTCTACCAGAAGTGGTATGGCATGAAGCCCACCACCCCGATCATCTCCGGCGGCATGAACGCCCTGCGCCTGCCCGGCTTCTTCGAAAACCTGGGCCACGCCAACGTGATCAACACCTGTGGCGGTGGTTCCTTCGGCCACATCGACGGCCCGGCCGCCGGCGGTCGCTCCCTGCAACAGGCCTATGACTGCTGGAAGGCCGGCGCCGACCCGATCGAGTGGGCCAAGGAGCACAAGGAATTCGCGCGTGCCTTCGAGTCCTTCCCGCACGACGCGGACGCCCTGTATCCGGGCTGGCGCGAAAAGCTGGGGATCTCGGACCACAAGTAATTCCAACCGTGGTCTGCCAGAAGCCCCCGCCACCGCGGGGGCTTTTTTTTCCATACAGCAAACAACGAGACCCCGATATGACGACCGATACCCGGCAATACCTCATAGACCAAGAGCCGTACTACCAACCCCAGGGCGACGAGATCCCCCTCTACGAGGCGGCCTACGAGGAACGCCTGCCCGTGATGGTCAAGGGCCCGACCGGCTGCGGCAAATCGCGTTTCATCGAGCACATGGCCTGGAAACTGGGCAGACCCCTGATCACCGTGGCCTGCAATGAGGACATGACCGCGTCCGACCTGGTCGGGCGCTATCTGCTGGACGCCGACGGCACCCGCTGGCTGGACGGACCGCTGACCACCGCGGCGCGCATCGGCGCCATCTGCTATCTGGACGAGATCGTCGAGGCCCGCCAGGACACCACCGTGGTGATCCACCCGCTCACCGACCACCGCCGCACCCTGCCCCTGGACAAGAAGGGCGAACTGGTCGAGGCCCATCCCGACTTTCAGCTGGTGATCTCCTACAACCCCGGCTACCAGTCGCTGATGAAGGATCTCAAGCAGTCCACCAAGCAACGCTTCTCGGCCATGAACTTCGATTACCCGGCGCCCGGGCTGGAGGCCGATATCGTGGCCACCGAGACCGGCTGCGACCCCGAGACCGCCGCGCGCCTGGTCAAGATCGGCGAGACCGCGCGCAACCTCAAGGGGCATGGCCTGGACGAGGGCATCTCCACCCGCCTGCTGGTCTACGCCGCGCGCCTGATCAGGCGCGGCATCGGTGGGCCCAGCGCCTGCCGCATGGCCCTGGTGGACCCGATCACCGATGACGAGGACATCCGCTCCACCCTGTACCACGCCATCGACGCGGTGTTTGGGTAAGCTTATTCACCCCAAAGGGCGCAACGAACACAAAGGGACGGCTGTGCATCCCAACCGGGCACCCGCCTGCCTTTCCAACTTCGCGCCCCTTGCGTTCCCAGCGGTTAATCTTCATGAATGAATCCGACCTGAAAGCCTACCGCGCGCAGCTCGGCTGCAGCTTCGAGCAGATCGACCATGTGTTCGAGGGCTGCATGCGCGAGGCCGAACTGGCGCTCTCTTCCGCCGGGATCAGGGACTATCTCGACGGCGCCTCGTTGATCTGCATGACCGGCTGGGGCGTGGGGCCGGTCCTGGAATATATCGAGGAGATGCCGCAGGTGGTGGAACGCCTCGGCGACGAGGCCGCCTTGTCCCTGGTCTCCCAGACCGTATGGAAGATGTCCCGCAGCCCCAACGGCCGCTCCATCCCCGCCTTCCTGCAGACCATCGCCGAGGCCGCCCGGCGCCTGGGCAGCATGGCGCTGATGCAGGCCTATTGCCAGATGGTGCTCGACTTCATGGAACGCACCAGCACCTCCATCCACGGCAATCAGGGTGCCACCATTGCCAGTCCCGGCCTGGAAGCACTGCTGGAGCAGATGCCCTCATTACTCCACAAGCTGTCATTGCCTGGCCTGCGCAACTGGATCGAATACGGCCTGCAACACTACCCCGACCATCCCGACCGTCAACGCGAATATTTCGGCCTGCAGACCGCCGACAGCGTCGCCGTACTCGCCCGTGAGCGCCACGGAACCCTGTATGTCGATCATGAACGCCAGCTCGACATCTACCTGCGGGCATTCTGGGGACGCAGTGAAACCCTGATGCCCTATTCCGCGGGGTTGGCCCCGGAGAAATCCGCCCTGCCTTACTTCGATGACCGGGGCATCCGGATACCGGATGTCTATGACGACGTGGTGGTCGGCCTCCCCCCCTCCAACTCCCCCCCGCGCGGCGGGGGGGAGGGCGATGGCCGCCGCCCTTCGGGCGGGACTGTTATATCGGGGATCGACCGCTACCGCGCCCTGCTGGCCCATATCGAGGCGCACAAGCGC
>JALVTT010000187.1 GCA_027024025.1 Sedimenticola sp. | reverse complement strand
CACCCAAAGACCTGCCTTCCTTCGTCCCCCGCATGTCCCGGCCGAGAACCCTTTGCGCACCTCCGCATCCTTTGCGCTCCATATCGGTATGCTCAGTCATGACGCATCTCCTCGGGCACGGGGAATTCCTCCGGCGGCTGGGGTATGTCGCCACCCTCCTCCTCCCAGGCGCGCAGCTGGAAGACGTAAGCCAGCAGCTGCGCCACCGCCAGGAACAGCTGAGCCGGGATGGGCTGGTTGAGTTCGCTGTGGAAATAGACGGCCCGCGCCAGCACCGGCGCCTCGACCAGTGGGATGTGGTGTTCACGGCCGATCTCGCGGATATTGGCCGCCACCAGATCCTTGCCCTTGGCGATCACCAGGGGCGCGTTCATGGTGTCCGGGTCGTAGCGCAGGGCCACCGCGTAATGGGTCGGGTTGGTGACGATGACATCGGCCTTGGGCACCTCCTGCATCATGCGCCGCTGCGCCATCTCGCGCTGCAGCTGACGGATGCGGCCCTTGACCTCGGGCCGGCCCTCGGTCTGCTTGAGTTCGTCGCGCACCTCCTGCTGGGTCATCTTCAGCTCCTTGCGGTGCTGCCAGAGCTGGAAGGGCACGTCGATGGCGGCCATCAGGATCATGGTCGAGGCGATCAGCAGCGAGGCCCAGCCGACCATGCGCAGGCCGTCGCTCAGGGCCACGCCGATGTCCAGATCGGCCAGGCCGACGATGTCCCGCCGCCAGCTCCACAGCACGCCCATGGTGACCAGCGACACCAGGACGAACTTGGCCAGCGACTTGAGCAGCTCCATCAGCCCCTTGGGACCGAACACCCGCTTCAGGCCCTTGATCGGGTCGAGCTTGGACAGCTTGGGCTGCATGGCCTCGGTGCTGATGTTGAAGCCGCCCAGGGCCACCGAGGCGGCCACCGCCACCACCATCATCACGCCGAAGAAGGGCAGGAGCATGAGCAGCGCGTCCTGCAGCCCGCCGACCAGGTGCGCCAACAGGGCGTTGGGATCGAAGATCTCGCGCCGGCTGAGCTTGAGATGCTCGCGGAACTGCCCCTCGAAGCCGCTGCTGAAACGCCCGCCCATGAGCATCATCACCGCCACGCCCACCAGGGTGAGGGCCATGGTGTTGAGTTCGCGCGAGCGCGGCACCTGGCCCTTCTTGCGCGCGTCCTCGACCCGCTTGCTGGTGGGTTCCTGCGACTTTTCCTGGCCGTCTTCGTTCTCCGCCATGCCTCACCTCGCGTTCAGCAGATCGACACCCAGGGACAGGGTCTCGTTGACCAGGCGCCCGAACCCGCTCATCACCTGCGGCAGGGTCACCCAGATCAGGATGAAGCCCATCAGCAGGGTGATGGGGAATCCGATGGCAAAGATGTTGAGCTGGGGCGCGGCGCGCGACACCACGCCCATGCCGATATTGATCAGCAGCAGGGCGATGATCACCGGCAGGGCCATCAGCAGGCCGGCGGCGAACAGGCGCGAGGACCAGGCCACCACGCCCCACAGGCCGGCGCGACCGAGCCCGTCCACCGCCACCGGCAGGATCTGGAAGCTCTGCGCCACGCTGCCGAGCAGCAGCAGATGGCCGTTGCCGAGCAGGAAGGCCAGCATGGCGAGGATCAGCCAGTACTGGGAGACCACCGGCACCTGCACGCCGTTGATCGGGTCCATCATGTTGGCGAAGCCCAGGCCCATGCTGTAGGCCATGACCTGGCCGCCGAAGATCAGGGCGTTGAAGGCCAGTTGCACCACGAAGCCCATCATGGCGCCGATCCCGATCTGCTGCAGCGCGATCAGAAAGCCGGAGGCGCCGAACACGTCCACCACCGGCGAGGGCGGGATCATCGGCTGGATCAGCAGGGTGATCAGCACCGCCAGCGCCACGCGGTAGCGCACCGGCACCTGGCGCACGCTGAACACCGGGGCGGCCATCAGGGCCGCGCCGACGCGCACCAGGGGCCAGAAGAAATCGGCCAGCCATTGCTGCAGTTGGGCGTCGGTGAATTGCATGCCCCGCCCCCTCAGCCGATCAGAAAGGGGATGTTTTCGAAAAGCTTCTGGGTGAAGCCCACGATCTGGCGCAGCAGCCAGGGTCCGGCCGCCATCAGCACCACCGCCACCGCGATCAGCTTGGGCACGAAGCTCAGGGTCATCTCGTTGATCTGGGTGGCGGCCTGGAACATGGCGATCAGCAGGCCCACCGCGAGCGAGATCAGGAGGATGGGCGCGGCCAGAAGGATGGTCACCTCCATCGCCTGACGTCCTATGCTGATGACCGAGTCCGCGTCCATGATCGCCTCACACGTAGAAGCTGCTGGCGAGGGTGCCCATGATCATCGACCAGCCGTCCACCAGCACGAACAGCATGATCTTGAAGGGCAGCGAGATGATCAGCGGCGAGAGCATCATCATGCCCATGGACATGAGCACGCTTGCCACCACCAGGTCGATCACCAGAAAGGGAATGAACAGCAGAAAGCCGATCTGGAAGGCGGTCTTCAGCTCGCTGGTGGCAAAGGCCGGCATCAGCAGGCTGAAGGGCACGTCCTCGGTGCGCTGGAAGCCCTTGATCCCGGCGATGCGCGCGAACAGCGCCAGATCGTCGTCGCGGGTCTGGGCCAGCATGAATTTGCGCAGCGGCTTCTTGCCCGCCTCCAGGGCCTGCTGAAAGCCGATCTTGTCGGAGAAGTACGGTTCCAGGGCCTGGTCATAGACCCGGTTGAACACCGGCGACATGATGAAGAAGGTCAGAAACAGGGCCAGGCCGATCAACACCTGGTTCGACGGCGTCTGCGCCGTGCCCAGGGCCTGGCGCAGGATGGACAGCACGATCACGATGCGGGTGAAGGAGGTCATCAGCATCAGCGCGGCGGGCAGCAGCGAGAGCGCGGTCATCATCAGCAGGATCTGCACGCTCAGGGTATAGGTCTGGCCGCCATCCGCGTTGGGCGTGACGTTCAGGGCCTCCACCCCCGGCGCCGCCAGGGCGGCCGGGCTGAACAGGATCAGCAGGTACAGCAGGGCCCTCATGCCGCCTCCTCCGGACCGGCGGCCTGGGCCAGGGCCTCGCTGAAGGCGCCGGCATCGGAGGCGGGCAGACGGTGCAGCATGCGCACATTGCCCTGGGCCACGCCCAGCAGCAGGCGTTCGCCCTCCACCTCCACGATCACGGCGCGTTCGCGCGGGCCCAGCGAGACCCCGCCGACCACCTGGATGCGGCCCTTGCTCGCGCCGGGCACCGCCAGGTAGCGCTTGACCACCCAGGCCAGGCCCAGCAGCAGGCCCAGCACCACCGCCAGGCCGCCGGCGGTTTCCAGCAGATTGCCGCTGCCGAGCACCGCCGGCGCGGCCTGGGGCGCGGCCGCCAGCGGCGGCGCGGCGAGGAGCGCGGCCAGCGGCGGGAGATGGCGGTACCGCGGGCGCATGGCTCAGCCCCGCAGCTTCTTCACCCGGTCGGCCGGGCTGACGATGTCGGTCAGACGGATGCCGAACTTCTCGTTCACCACCACCACCTCGCCCTGCGCGATCAGGGTGCCGTTGACCAGCACGTCCATGGGTTCGCCGGCCAGCCGGTCCAGCTCCACCACCGAGCCCTGGTTGAGCTGCAGCAGATTGCGGATGTTGATGCGGGTGCGGCCGATCTCCATGGAGATCACCACCGGCACGTCGAGGATGGCGTCCAGCTTGATGTCGCCGCAACCGCTGTTCTCCGGCTGCAGGTCCTGGAAGTCCGCGGCCTGGGCCTCGGACTGCTGCTCCACCTCGGCCTGTTCCTCCAGCGCCGCGGCCCATTCATCGGCCATGGCCTGGTCGTCCACGCCGCCTTCGGGGGTTTCGGTCTCTTCACTCATGATGCGACTTCCTGTTTCAGTGCCGGATAGGCCTTGGCCTCCGGCGGGGTTGATTCGGGTTGCTCGGGCGCCTCCTCGGTCTCGGCCTGGTCAAGCGCGATCAGCTCGTTCAGTCCCATGGACTGGCTGCGCTCTATCCATTCATCGACCTTCACCGCGTAGTGGTTCTTGTGCACGCCCAGCACGCCACGGAACAACGGCAGGCCCTCGGCGCAGACCTCGATCTGCTCGGGGATGTCGATGGGGATGATGTCGCCGACCTGCAGTTCGGCCACCTGCTGCATGCTGAGCACCACGCTGGCCAGCTCGCTGTTGATCTCTATCGAGGCGTCCAGGATCTCCTCGCGCATGGCCTTTTCCCAGCGCTCGTCCTTTTCGCCCCGGTCGCTCTGCACGCCGGCGTCCAGCAGCTCGCGGATGGGTTCGAGCATGGAGTACGGCAGGCAGATGTAGAAGTCGCCGCCACCCGCCTCCAGGTCCACGTTGAAGGTGGTCACCACCACCACCTCGGAGGGGCTGACGATATTGGCGAACTGCGGATTGACCTCCGATTCCTGGTATTCGAAACGCACGTCCAGGACGGGCTTCCAGGCCTGACGCAGATCCTCGAAGGCGATCTCCAGCAGCATCTGCACCACGCGCAGCTCGGTGGGCGTGAAGTCGCGCCCCTCGATCTTGGTGTGGAAGCGGCCGCTGCCGCCGAAATAGCTGTCCACCACGCTGAACACCAGCTTGGGGTCGAGCACGAACAGCGACTTGCCGCGCAGCGGCGCGATCTTGACCATGTTCAGGCTGGTCGGCACGAACAGGCTGTGCACGAACTCGCCGAACTTGAGCATCTGCACCCCGGACACCGAGATGTCGGAGCTGCGCCGCAGCATGTTGAACAGGCTGGTGCGGAAATAGCGCGCGAAGCGCTCGTTGATCATCTCCAGGGTCGGCAGGCGGCCGCGGACGATGCGGTCCTGGCTGGCGAAGTCGTAGGATCGCGCCTCGTCCGGGTCCAGCGGCTCGTCGGTCTCGGTCTCGACATCACCGCCGTCGACGCCGTGCAGGAGCGCGTCGATCTCGTCCTGGGAAAGCAGATCATCAGCCATGACGGTGCCCTACTGGAGTACGAACTCGGTGAAATAGACGTCCTTGATCCTGCCCTGCTGGTCCATCTCCTCCAGCTTTTTGGAGATCAGATCCTTGACCGCCTGCTGCAGCTTCTGCTTGCCCTCCAGGGTCAGCAGCGCCTTGCTCGACTGCGATTCGAACAGGTTGTTCAGGTAGTGGCGGAACATGGGATCGTTTTCCTTGATGAAATCGGCCACCGGCTGCTGCCGGGTATAGACCGTGACCGCGATCTGCAGCATCTTGGCCGGTCCGCCCGGCGGCAGGTTGACGATGAACTTGGGCTTGAGGTCGAGATAGATGGGATCGCCCTCTTCCGGCGGCTTGGGCTTGGCCGTCTCCTCGGCCTTGGCCTCGGCCTCGTCGGCGGGCTTGTCGTCCCCCCCCATCAGGAAGAAGGCCGCGCCGCCGCCACCGAGCAGCAGCACCACCGCGGCGATGATGATGATCAGCTTCTTCTTGCCGCCACCGCCGCCTTCCTCGCCTTCGATGTCTTTTTCGTCTTTCGCCATGCTTGCGTCCCCTGGTCACAGACAATTGCTTCTGTCACGGGAATTGCAATCGTCATGCCAAGGATCCCGGGGCGTCGGAATCGAGTGATTTCAATGGCTTGCGAATGACGAACGGCGCGGCGCCATGAGTTTGACAGCGCGGCGGACCCGGCGGGGCCGGAAAACCGGCGCGCCGCCGGAAGGTCGCCGGGGACGGGGTTCAGCCCCCTTGCGGGTGATTGGCCGCCAGGCCCTCCAGCAGGGCGTCCAGGGACAGCGGGCGGGCGAACAGAAAGCCCTGCAGCAGGTGACAGCCCTGGGCGCGCAGGTAGTCGGTCTGGCCGTCGGTCTCCACCCCCTCGGCCACCACCTGCAGGTCCAGCTCGCGGGCCACGGCGATCATGGCGGTCACCAGGGCCTTGTCGGCAGGGTCGGTCTCGATGTCGCGCACGAACTCGCGGTCGATCTTGAGGGTGGTCACGGGCAGACGCTTGAGCGTGCCGAGCGAGGAGAAGCCGGTGCCGAAGTCGTCGATGGCCAGTTGCAGGCCGGCCTCGCGCAGGCGTTCCATGCCGGCGATGGGGCGCGCCATGATGCTCTCGGTCACCTCCAGCTCCAGGTGCGCGGGATCGATGCCGCTGCGGCGTACCGCGTCCAGGGTGTGCTCGAAGAAATCCCGCTCGTGAAACTGGCGCACCGAGACATTCACCGCCATCTGGAAGTCCGGCGCCAGCTGCTGGATCCTGCGCAGATCGGTCAGCGCGCGCTCCAGGGCAAAGCCGCCCAGGGCCTGGATCAGCCCGGTCTCCTCGGCGACCGGGATGAACTCCACCGGCGAGACCTCGCCCAGCTCCCGCGAATGCCAGCGCATCAGGGCCTCGGCTCCCACCCAGCGCCCGCTTCGGGCGTCGATCTTGGGCTGATAGAGCAGGTACAACTCGCCCTGCCGCAGGGCCTGGCGCAGCCCCTGTTCCAGGCGGGTGCGGCGCTCGATCTCCTGGTCGAAGGCGGCCTCGAAGAAGCAGATGCAGTCACGGCCCCGGTCCTTGGCGCGGTACAGCGCGGCATCGGCGCGGCTCATCAGGCCGCCCACGTCGCGGGCGTCATCGGGATAGACCGCGATGCCGATGCTGGCAGTCACGAAATACGCGCGCCCGGCCAGGTCGAAGGGCTGCTCGAACACCGCGTGCAGACGCTGCGCCAGCACCTCGGCGTCGCGCGCCTCGCCCAGTTCCGACATCAGGACCACGAACTCGTCGCCGCCCATGCGGCCCAGGCTGTCCACCTCGCGCAGCACCGCCTGCAGGCGCCGCGCCACTGCCTGCAACAGCCGGTCGCCGGCATCGTGACCAAAGCCGTCGTTGATCTGCTTGAAGTTGTCCAGGTCCAGATACACCACGCCGAAGCGCCCGTCCTGGCGGGCCGCGTGCGCGATCTCCCGCTCCAGGCGGTCGTGGATCAGATGGCGGTTGGGCAGGCCGGTCAGGGCGTCGTGCGTGGCCTGGTGGATCAGGCCCGCCTCATAGCGCTTCTGGCTGCGGCAGGCCGAGCGATAGAAGAAGTAGCCGGTCAGCAGGATGCCGAGAAACAGCGCCAGCGGGATCAGGATGCGCATGCCGAACAGACGCAGCCGGTAGCCGCCGGGATAGGCGCTGACCACGCTCAGACCGAACCCCTGCACATACTCGCTGCGCGTCAGGGCGCCGGCCTCGAAGGGGTCATGCGCCTGGGTCCGCGCCCATTTCACGGGGTGGTCGTACACCCCGGCATAGGCCTCGGGCGCAACCGGGCGCCGCAGCTGAACATAGCCGTCGTCGCGCACCAGGCTGACGTGCATGTCCGGGGGCACGTCCATGACATTCCACAGGGCCTCGGGGGCGTCGATATCGATCCCGGCCGCCATCACCGCGCGCACGCGGTCGCCGTCGCGCAGGGCCAGGCGCACCGGAATCAGCCAGCGGCGCAGCAGGCCGAAGAAATAGGTCCGCCCGACGACCATGCGAGACGCGCGCAGGGCCTGGAGAAAGCCGTCATGCGAGGCCTCCTGATCCAGCAGGTTGGGCAGGGCCCGTCCCGCCGGCACCCCCGAGACCAGCACCAGCTGGCCGTCCGGCCGCGCCAGTCCGTAGCCCGCCAGGGCCGGATTGATGCGCTGCATCTCCTCGATCAGGCGGCGCCCCTTTTCGGGCGCGTCCAGGGCCCCGGCATCCAGCAAGCGGCTGCCCAGCAGGCGCAGCATGGCCTCCTGGTGAATGAACTCGGCGCGCGCCATCTGCGCAAACTGGCGGGTGGTGGCGCCCAGGCGCTCGTCGACCTCCGTCTTCACCTCGCGCCAGATATGCAGCGCCAGCAGCAGGAAGCTGAGCATCAGCACCCAGAGGATGGCGCGATAGGCGCGCGCCAGCGGCCGCCTGCCGGTGAGGCGGGTGAGCGGTTTTCCAGTGGTCAGGGTGTGCGGCATGGGGCTCCGGCGGCAACAGGACCCGAATCAGTCAATAGTAGCAGCGGCGGGACGTTTGAAAACCTTAGGCCGGAATGTCCGGGGCCATGTCCGCCACGGCCCGGGCCTCGCGCTCGCCGCGCGCCACATCCACCCGCGAGAGCAGCGCCACCGCGAGCAGGAACAGCAGCAGCACGCTGAGGATACCCAGGCGCGAACTGCCGGAGAGCATGGTCACCGCGCCGACCAGCAGCGGTCCCAGCACGGCGGCGAACTTGCCCATCATGTTGTACAGGCCGAAGAAGCGCCCGGACTGCCCGCGCGGCACCAGGCGCGCGAACAGCGCCCGGCTGAGCGCCTGTATGCCGCCCTGCACCAGGCCGATGACCACCGCCAGGGCATAGAACTCGGCCGCGCTCTGCATCCGCCAGGCCCAGAACACCACCAGCATATAGACCAGGATGGCGATCCAGATGCCCGGCTTGGCACCAAAGCGCGCGCCCAGCCAGCCGAAACCCAGGGCCGCGGGAAAGCCCACGAACTGGGTGATGAGCAGGGCGCTCAGCAGATCGCTGGCGCCCAGCCCGATGGCCAGACCATAGTCCACCGCCATGCGCACGATGGTGTCCACCCCGTCGATATACAGCCAGTAGCTCACCAGGAACAGCAAGGCCATCGGCAGGGCCCGCAGCTCGCGCCAGGTGTGGCGCAAGGCCCGCCAGGTGACCAGGCCCGAGCCGTCCCCGGCACGGCCCCCGTCGTCCGGCACCCAGAGCAGCAGCGGCAGGCTGAACAGGGCCCACCACAGCGCCACCATCAGAAAGGAGACCCGCACCGCCTGCCCGGCGTCGTTCAGTCCGAAGCGCGCCGGCGCCAGCACCATGGCCATGTTGAGCGCGAACAGCAGCCCCCCGCCCAGATAGCCCAGGGCGAAGCCGAGCGCGGAGACCCGCTCCAGCTCGCGCGGGCGCGCCACCGCCGGCAACAGCGCGTCGTAGCCGACATTGCCGCCGGAAAAGCCCAGCACCGCCCCCAGGTAGAGCGCCAGGGCCAGCGGCCACATCCCCTGGGCGACCAGGAACAGCCCGCCGCTCATCAGGATGCCCAGGGTGGCGAAACCGGCCAGCAGGCGCTTCTTCATGCCGGCACGGTCGGCCCAGAGCCCGATCAGGGGCGCGGCGAGCACCACCAGCAGGGCGGCGCCGGAGTTGACCGCGCCCAGCCAGAAGGTGCTGTCGATACGGTTCAGCCCGCCGGCCCAGTACTGCTTGAAGAACACGGGAAAGAACCCGGCCATGACCGTGGTGGCGAAGGCCGAGTTGCCCCAGTCATACAGGGCCCAGCCCCATTGCGCGCGGTCGTAGCCCATCAGGTCTTGATGCCCACACCCCTCCTGAGCAACTGCAGGGCGAACAGAAACAGCACCACGATGAAGCCCAGGATGATGTAGAAGGCGGTCGCCAGGGGGATGTCGGACACCCCCAGCAGGCCGTAGCGGAAGGCGTTGATCATGTACAGCACCGGGTTGGCCAGGGAGATGTCCTGCCACAGCGGCGGCAGCAGCTTGATGGAATAGAAGACCCCGCCCAGATAGGTCAGCGGCGTGAGCACGAAGGTCGGGATGATGGAGATGTCATCGAAGCTGTTGGCGAACACCGCGTTGATGAAACCGGCCAGGGCGAACAGCACCGAGGTGAGGATGAACACCGCCAGGGTGATCGCGTAGCTGTGGATGACCAGATCGGAGAAGGCCAGCGACACCAGGGTCACCAGGATGCCGACCACCACCCCGCGCGCCACGCCGCCGGCGACATAGCCGGCCAGGATCACCCAGGGCGGGATGGGCGCGATCAGCATCTCCTCGACATTGCGCTGGTATTTGGCCTGGTAGAAGCTGGAGACCACATTGGCGTAGCTGTTGGTGATCACCGCCATCAGGATCAGGCCGGGCACGATGAAGTCGATATAGCGGTAGCCGTCCATGTCACCGATGCGGTCGCCGATCAGGGTCCCGAATATCACGAAATACAGCGCCGTGGTGATTCCGGGTGGCAGCACCGTCTGCACCCAGATGCGGATGAAGCGCAGGAACTCCTTGGTCACCAGGGTCTGAAAGGCCACCAAGTACCTCATGCCTCGCGCTCCCTGTGGTTGTTGACCATGTCCAGGAACAGCTGCTCCAGACGGTTCTGCCGGTTGCGCATGCTCAGCACCTCCACCCCGGCCTGCTGCAGGCCGATGAACAGCCGGTTCAGCGGCTGACCCGAACCGACCTCGGCCTCCAGGCGGGTCGGGCCGAGCTGGCGGATGACGTAGCCGGGCACCTCCGGCGGCGCCGGCAGCGGCGCGGCCAGATCCAGGATCACGTCCTGACGGTGCAGGCGCCGCAGCAGCTCGTGCATGGCCGCGCGCTCGGCGATCAGGCCCTCATTGATGATGGCGATGTTGCGGCACAGGTTCTCGGCCTCTTCCAGATAGTGGGTGGTCAGGATGATGGTGGTCCCGTCGGCGTTGATGCCGCGCAGAAACTCCCACATCGACAGGCGGATCTCGATGTCCACCCCGGCGGTCGGCTCGTCCAGGATCAGCAGGCGCGGCCGGTGCACCAGGGCGCGCGCGATCATCAGGCGGCGCTTCATGCCGCCGGACAGCGAACGCGCCATCTGCTCGCGCTTGTCCCAAAGCTCCAGGCGGCGCAGGCACTGCTCGGCGCGGCGGCGCGCCTCGGCGCGCGGGATGCCGTAATACCCGCCCTGGTTGATCACGATCTCGCCGACCGGCTCGAAGGGATTGAAATTGAACTCCTGGGGCACATAGCCGATGCAGGACTTGACCGCCTCGGGCGAGCGGTCCAGATCGTGCCCGAACACCTGCACCGTGCCGCCGCTCTTGTTCACCAGCGAGCAGATGATGCCGATGGTGGTGGACTTGCCCGCCCCGTTCGGCCCCAGCAGGGCAAAGAAATCGCCCTCCTCCACCTCCAGGTCGATGCCGCGCAGGGCGTGCGGCCCCTTGGCGTAGGTCTTCTCCAGATTGTGGATCTGCAGTGCGTTCATGGTAATCGGTTTCCGTACATCGGAAGCGTACAATACGCCCTCCACTGATTCCTATCACCCTTCAGGAAACCACAGGATTTCATGGACCTGATCTCCCCGGAAACACTGGCCCTGCTGGCCGGGGTGGCCGTGCTGGCCGGCCTGATCGACGCCATCGCGGGCGGCGGCGGGCTGCTGACCCTGCCGGCGCTGCTGTGGGCGGGAGTGCCGCCCCTGCCGGCCCTGGCCACCAACAAGCTGCAGGGCAGCTTCGGCACCGCGACCGCCTCGCTCAACTATCTGCACAAGGGCGAGATCACCCTCTCCGGGCTGCGCGCCGCGGTCGCCTGGACCTTCGCCGGCGCGGTCAGCGGCACCCTGGCGGTGCAATACCTGGTCGCCGACTGGCTGCACCGGCTGGTGCCCCTCCTGCTGATCGGGTTCGCCCTGTACTTTCTGTTCTCGCCGCGCATCGGCGACCAGGACGCGCGGCAACGCATCTCCCCCGGCCTGTTCGCCCTGCTGGTGGGTTTCGGCGCCGGTTTCTACGACGGCTTCTTCGGCCCCGGCACCGGCAGCTTCTTCGCCACCGGCTTCGTGCTGCTGCTGGGCTGGAATCTGCGGCGCGCCACCGCCGGCACCAAGCTGCTCAACTTCACCAGCAACATCGCCTCGCTGCTGTTCTTCGCCGCCGGTGGGCACGTCGTCTGGCACATCGGGCTGCTCATGGGACTGGGACAGATCGCCGGGGCCTGGCTGGGCTCGCACCTGGTGATGCGTCATGGCAGCGTGATCGTGCGGCCGCTGCTGGTGGCGGTATCGATCGCTATATCGCTGAAATTGCTGCTGACCTAAACGGTCCAGTTTCGTAGGTTGGGCAAAGCGCAGCGTGCCCAACAAGAGACCGGGCTACAACTCTGCTCACAGCCCGGATCACGAAGATTTATCGCCAGGGACGCAAAGAACGCCAAGAACAAGAGCAGGCGCTGCCAGGAAGGGTTCTCTCAGCCATCACCGACCTTTGCGTACTTCGCGTCCTTTGCGGTTCAATGTTTTTACACAGGCCCGGGACGCCGATCAAGACGGCTCCGGCCTTCTCAGCAGGACCCGGGACTGGCGGATCAGGCGCGCAAAATCCTCGTCAACCCGCGACAGCTCGACGACATCCACCTTCCAGGGCAGCGGCGACTCGCTGAAGGCCTCGCGCAGGGCATCGAACCTGTCCAGGGACAGGGGCTGGGGCCCCTCGATCGCCAGGTCCAGGTCGGAATACGGCTTGGGCCGACCGCCCGCCCGGGAGCCAAAGGCCCAGACCGAATAGTCCGGGATAAACCGATGCAGGATATCCGCCAACAGGGCCCACTCGGCCGGCTCGATTGCCAACCCCGATGGGACGCCGCTGCTCAGACCAGACGTTGTTTCAGGTTTTGGCATAAGACCCGTGCATCCTCCAGAAAGGCTGGAATGCCCTCGACCACATCGACTGCAACATCCTCGTTATAGGTATGACTGGTCTTGTTACGCATTTCTCGATAGGCCCGCCACACCCCCCAGTCATGCAGCAAAAGACCCTGCTCGCTGGCGGTACGAATCAGATCGGGAAACGACATGCGATCGATCTCCTCCGGGCTCGCCGCCACCGACTCGAGGTAGCGCCGGAGCATCCTGTGCGCCAACTCATAGGTGAACTCGAAACGCTGAATCAGGCCGTCACGAAGCTGATCGTCATCCGTATGCGCCCGCCAGCGTGACAACCCCTCGGACAGACGCGCCACAGCCCTTTCCAGTGGTGAAATATCGATCTCCATCATGCCATCATAGCGGCATGCCTCATGAAGAACCAAACCGCCGGGCACGGACCTTCAGCGTGGCCATCGACGGGACCGGCGACACAGCCTCGCCGGTGGCCCTGCTGGCGCGGGCGAGCGGGCTGTCGAGGCAGGCGGTCAAGAGCGCCATGCACAAGGGCGCGGTATGGCTGGAACGGGACGGACATGTACGCCGCCTGCGCCGCCACAAGGCCAGGCTGCAGGCCGGTGACCGACTCCATTTTCATCACAACCCGGCAGTCCTCGATCAGGAACCCGCTACCGCCATCCTGATCGCGGACGAGGGCGCGTTCAGCGTCTGGGACAAGCCACCGGGGATGCGCTCGCACGGTTCACGCTGGGGCGATCACACCAGCCTGGTGCGCTTCGCCGAGACTCAATTGCAGCGGGTGAGCTTTCTGGTGCACCGCCTGGACGCGGCCGCCAGCGGCCTGATCCTGGTCGCCCACAGCAAGCGCGCGGCGCGCGAACTGACCGCCCTGTTCGAGCAGCGCAGGGTGGAAAAGATCTACCGGGTGCGGGTCCACGGGTGTTTTCCGGAAGCAGCCCAACACTATGACGCGCCGCTGGACGGCAGACCCGCGCTCACCCATGCCCGGCGCATCGCCTACGCCCCGGACACCGACCGCTCGGGCCTGGAGGTGAGTATCGACACCGGCCGCAAACACCAGATCCGACGGCATCTGGCCGGCGCGGGATTTCCCGTGCTCGGCGACCGGCTCTATGGTCTGCCGACCGACCGGGAGACATGCCTGGCGCTGCGCGCGGTGGCAATCGCTTTCCATCATGGGAAGATCCGCCGCTACAGCCTGCCCCCCGGCCAGGCCTGATTCGCAACCCGGTGATCGACCGGCTCAGCGGGATGTCTCACGCGCCAGGGCACGCGCCCTTTTCTGCCAGTAGCGCGCCTTGTCGGGATTCACGGGCAGCCCGAGCTCGCCCTTGCGATAGGCCCGTGCCAGCCGATGCATCGCCAGCACATTGCCATGTTTTGCCGCCTGCCTGAACCAGAAAAGGGCCTTCCGTGGATCGGCATTCACGTCCAGGGCGCCGGTCTCATAGCGTAGGGCGAGCTCATACTGGGCATGGGGATCGTTCCCGACGGCCCGCCGGTGCAGCGCCTCATAGCCTTCCTGGGACAGTGGCATCACGGCACGCACCAGCGATTCGATCAGTCTCAGCAGATGCACGGCCTCGCGATGGCCGTTGGCGGCGGCACGCCGCAGCCAGGCCATGGCCGTCTCCTGATCCGGCTCCACCACCACCCCTTCGTGAAGCATGCGTCCCAGCGCATACTGGGCATCGGGATAGCCGGCATCGGCCGCCTGGCGCAGCCAGTACCCCGCCTTGCGCGGGTCCTTGGGCACGCCGAAGCCTTCGGCAAAGGCCCGTCCCAGGTGATAGGCCGCTTCCGCAACCTCCTTGTCGGCTGCCTTGCGCCACCAAAAAACCGCCTTGACAGGGTCCTTGTGGGTGCCTTTCCCCAGGGCGTAGGCATTGCCGAGCACCAGCGCTGCATAGGCGTTGCCCCCTTCGGCCGCACGCCTTATCCATGGCAGTCCCTTGGCCGGGTCGGGATGCAGGCCATAGCGACCCTCGATCAATGCGAGGCCGTAGAGGAGCTCGCCGCCCGGATCGCCCTTTTGTGCCTGCTCGCGAATCAGCTCGAGTTCCGAGGCCCCGGGCCCGTCCCCTGCCAGAGACAGGGCACTGAACAAGACCAGAACAAGCCATAGCAGCAGCTTGTGACTATGCCACACCACCATCTCTCCCTGGGTTTTCCTCAGTCGCATCGGTCGTCTCCTTGCCGCCCGCTTTTTGACGCACCAGTGCAAGGAAGTCACGCGACATGGCCTGGTAGATCGGCTCGCGGCACAGCACCCTGGATACCCCATTTGCCAGCAGTGCCGTGGCCATCAGTGGCAACAGCAGCCGATGGTCGTCGGTCATTTCCATGACGATCGTAACCGCAGTGATCGGTGTCTGAACCACACCACTGAAATAACCCACCATGCCGAGCAGACCCACGGCAACCACCGGTGCATCCGGGAACAGGCCACTGAGATCGTAGCCGAAGCCGGCACCCACCGAGAGACTGGGCGCGAATATCCCTCCCGGAATGCCGCTCAGATAGGAAAAGACGGTCGCCAGAAACTTCAGCGGGGCATACCAGGGGGCGGCCGGATCGGTCCCTTCCAGTACGCCACGTGCCGCGTCGTAACCCGTCCCCCAGGTGGTGTTGCCCGAAACCACCCCGATCGCCGCGACCAGCAGCCCCAGCCCCAGCGCCAAAAGATAGGGATGGCTGGCGCGAATCGGCTTGAGGCGCCGACCTCCAGCGATCAGGATGGCAGAGAAGAGCCCGCCGGCGGCACCGCCCAGGACCCCTGCGACGACGATCACGTCGAAGGCATGCCAGGGATCCAGTTGTGCCGAGTAGGTGCCGAAGTAGGTGTAATTGCCCTGAATCATCAGGGAGGTCATACCGGCGAGGATGACGGCCACCATCAGGCTGCCGGCGATACGCTCCTCGAAACTGCGGCTCATCTCCTCGATGGCGAACATCACCCCCGCCAGCGGGGTGTTGAAGGCTGCAGCAAGCCCGGCAGCCCCTCCCGCGAGAATCAGTCCCTTACGGACGTGATGGATGGGAAAAGAACCCAGCCGGTGAAGCGAATACATAACCGATGCGGCAATGTGTACGGTCGGACCCTCGCGCCCGATCGATGCCCCGCAGAGTAGTCCCAACACGATCGCCAGCCCCTTGCCGATAGCGATTCGCAGCGACAGCACGGCACTGCGGTCACTGTGTTCCGCCAGTTCCAGGGCGGCGATCGCCTGGGGAATCCCGCTGCCCTCGCCACCAGGAAAGAGGTTTCGGGTCGCCCAATTGATGGCTACCAGACCTGCGGGTGTGAGCAGGAACGGCAGCCACACCCAGCGGGATGCCCATTCCCGAAAGTGTTCATCGGCCATACTGCTTCCCATGGCCAGCAGGGTGGAGGCCGCGCCCACCACCACGGCACCCCCCCAGAACACCAGACGGGTCTGCCATGCGGACCTCGACCGCGCCTCCTGCACCAGACGTGCCATCTCGCGCCTGTAGCTCATATCGTCACCTCAACCTTTCCGACCGCTGTTGACATCGCGCGCGACACGCCATGCCCTACCGTTGGCAAACCTGCGACCATCCGAAAACCGGCGCACCCCGGAAACTGCTCGGCGATCGCAGCCCTTGCGCACCAGAGAACAGGACGAAAACCGAAAATCCGATTGAAGCCAAGCGGGATGCAGGCCTCGTCGGGAACTATAAGTGCTTATATAATAACTTAACAGGCCGTTGAAAATAACCCGACTGAAGGGGCCTTTCTGGCGGCCAGCAGCGGATGAAGCACGGCGGCTCCTACCCTCTGGCCGGAAATTGGCCAATTTCGTCCGATTTGTCCGTTTCCAGGC
>JALVTT010000186.1:970-16384 GCA_027024025.1 Sedimenticola sp. | reverse complement strand
GGTGCTGGCGGCCTTCGACGCGCGCATGCAGGAGGTCTATTGGGGGGCCTACGAGGCGGAGGCCGGGGGGCTGATGCGGCGGCTGGGAGCGGAGCGGGTCGGGTCGCCGGACGAGGTGACGCTGCCGGCGGGCCATGACGACTGGACCCTGGCCGGCAGCGCGCTCGAACCCTATGGCGAGGCGCTGTGCGCGCGTCTGGCCCTGAGCCCGCAGGCCGATGCCACGGTGCATGCCCAGGATGTGGCCACGCTGGGCGCGGCGGCCCTGGCCGCGGGCGAGGGCCTGCCGCCGGAGCGGGCCGGGCCCGTCTATCTGCGCGATCAGGTGGCTAAGAAATCCGTAGCGCCCTGAGCGACCGCTCCACGGCCTCGGCGTCCGGTGGCGCCGGGTCGATCAGCTGCAGGCGCGAGCCCGCGCCCGCGTCCACTGCCCGGATCTCCGTCTCGCCGCTGGCGCGGTTGTAGCTGAAATCACCGCCTTCACAGCGGAACAGGCCCTTGACCCGTTCGCAGGCCAGCCCGTCGAGCAGGGCCAGCAGGGGCGCTCGCGCGAAGCGCCACTGCGGGCCGATCAGCCAGCCGGCGCGGTGGTACCCGTCCTCCCCGGCCTCGAAGCGCAGCCAGCCCTCGTCGCCGGGCTGGGCCGGGGCATGCGCGTGGCCCTGTTGCGCCAGAAAGGCGTGCGCCTCGGGGAAGCGGGCCTGCCCCTCGCCCGCGGGCAGGTCGAGCAGGGCGGGGGAGACCCGGCCCTGGCGGGTGATGATCAGGCGCGCCTTGGGCGGCTGCAGGTCTCTGGCGAAGGCCAGCAGGGCCTGTTCGTCCTCGGGCCGGTATTGGTCCGCCTTGTTGGCCACCAGTACATCGGCCAGGTGGATCTGGTCGATGAAGTTGGGGTGTTCGCGGTGGCGCGGCGAGGCCAGATGGCGCGCGTCCATGACGCAGAGGGTGGCGCGCGGTGTCAGCACGTCCTGGTAGAGGGGCGAGCGCAGCTGTTGCAGCAGGCGCGCCGGGTGGCCCAGGCCGCTGGGCTCGATCAGGATGCGTTCGGGACGGTGCTCGCGGATCAGGCGGTTGAGGCCGACGCCGAAGGCCGGCCCGGCCACGCAGCACAGGCAGCCGCCGGCGACCTCCTCGATGGCGACGCCGCTGTCATCCAGCAGGCGGCCGTCCATGCCGGCCTCGCCGAACTCGTTGACCAGCACGGCCCAGGTCTGTCCGGGCGGACGCTGTGTCAGCAGTTGCCGGATCAGGGTGGTCTTGCCGGTGCCCAGAAAGCCGGTGACCAGGTTGACCCGGATCATCAGCCCGCCTTGCGGGCGGCCTGCGGGGCGCTGTCCGCGCCCTTGTCCCCGGCGCCTTCCTGGCGGAAATAGTAGTCGTAGTGGCTGTGGACATGGTTGGTGAACTCCCATGCCTCGTTGTACGACAGGCCGCTGTTGTCGGGGAAGATGACCTTCACGTACAGGCCGTTCTTGTGCTCGCGCATCAGCCGGGTCAGGACCAGGTCCAGACGGTGGCGCGAGATCTTCTGGAACTCTCCGCTGTCGCCCTCGCGCCAGGCGATGCGGTAATGGCCCTTCTCCTTCCAGTAGCGCACCTCGACCCGGTAGCGCCCCTTGGGCGAGCGCGCCGGGCGCACCAGCTTGTCGTACTTGGTCTTGAGGCTGTCGTAGTCGCCGGCCAGGATCAGGTATTTGCGGTCGTACTCGGCGGCCAGCTTGCGCGCCGCCTCCAGCGCCTTGTCACGCTCGCCGAGCTGCTGTTGCAGGCGGGTGGCCTGGGCCTGGGCGTCGCCCAGGCTGCCCTGCAGGCTCTCGATATTGGCCTGCAGGTTCTTGACGTCGGCGCGCGCGGCATTGAGTTCGATGTCGCGGTTCCTGAGCGACTGGGTGAGGGTGCGCACGCGGGCCTTCTGGTTCTTGAGGTCGGTCTGCAGCTGGCGTTTGGCCAGGGCCAGCTGGGCGGCCTGCTGGGTGAGGTCGTCGCGCTGGGTCTCGAGTTGGGTGATGGTCTCGAGCTGCTCGGCCACCAGGGCCTCGCGCCGCACCGCCTTCCGGCGCAGGCGTTCGATCTCCAGGCGCGCCTGCTCCAGCTCGGCCCGGGTGCGGTGCAGGGCCATGGACAGGCTGTCTTTTTCCTCGCCGGTGGCGCGCGCCAGCTCGGCGGCCACGCGCTCGGCCTCCATGGTCGAGCGCAGCTGCCGCACCAGCTCCATATTGCGTAGCAGCAGCACCACCAGGGCGATCAGAAAGATCATGACCACGGTGGTCATGATGTCGGTGAACGAGGGCCAGAAGCTCTCGTTGACCTGGCCGTCCTGGCGGTTGAGCCGCAGATCGGTGAAGCCGCCGTTCATTCTTCGTCGTCACGCAGGCGGAAGCCCAGGCGCAGGTAGTGGATGATGGTGTCCATGTGCTCCTCCAGCCCGTCCACCTTGTCGCGGTAGTGTTCCAGGGTCTCGGCGATGCGCGCCTCGGTGTCCTTGAACGCGGTCTGGGTGTTCTGCATCTCGGCCACCAGCGACTGCAGCGAGCGGATCAGGCCGGTGAACTCGTACAGCACGGTGTCGGTCTGGACCTGGAACTTCGGCATCAGGTAGTGGGTGGTGACCTGCTCGATGCCGCTGACCAGGTTGGTCTGGGCGTCGTTCAGGCGCAGGTAGAAATAGCCGAAGAAGACATAGCACACGATCGCCGTGATGGTGGTGGACAGGGCCGTGGACATGCCGTGGATGACCATGCCCATGCCGCTGGCGTTGATCGCGTTCTCCAGCACGTCGGAGGCGCCGATCAGGGCGATCGACAGCGACACCACGGTGCCGAACACCCCGGTCAGGATCAGGATGTTGTTGATGAAGCGCGCCAGGCTGCTGCGCGTGCTCTCGGCCGCCACCAGGGTGGAGGCCAGGGCGTTCTGGTTGATCGGGGTGTGGGTCTCGTGCAGCGCCACCAGGGTGCGGTAGCGCTGCGCCATCAGGGTGCTCTTGCCCACGCCCTTGAGGGGGTCGTCCGGCCGCTTGGCCTGGTTGCGGATGAAGCGCAGGATCGCGTTCTCCTCGCGCGCGTAGCTGGCCAGGCTGATGGCGATGCGCAGCATGCCGATCAGGAACAGGGCCACGATGGAGCCGTTGATCACCCAGCCCAGCTCGGTCAGCTGGTCCTTGAAGTAGAGCTGGTTGACGTAGTCCCATTTCCACAGCACCAGGACGGTGGCGGCCAGGATCAGCAGCAGCATGCGCAGCAGGGTGTTGCGGCTGTAATGGCGATGAAAGTTGATGTTGCCCAAGGGGGTACTCCTCATGACATCGGAGGCGGATGGCCTCAGTCTATCACTGGCGGGCTGGTATTTCAGTCATCATTAATATACAAAGGTCACATGCCGGACAATCTTCACCAAGCCGCGCACGCCTGCCTGGTCTGTGCCGATCTGGAGGCGAAGCTGGAGCTGGCCGCCGCGCTGTGGGCGGACTGGCGGGCCGGGCGCTTGCGCCCCGAACCCTGCGCGCTGCCGGACGTGCGGGCCCCGGGGCGGCCGCCCCGGCCGGTGCTGGTGCCGCCCTCGCAGGTGCCGCGGCGGCGCATCGGCACGCCCGAGGGGCACGCCGCCCTGATCCACGCGGTGGCGCACATCGAATTCAATGCCATCAACCTGGCCTGCGACGCGGCCTGGCGCTTTCAGGGACTGCCCGAGGGCTATTACGCCGACTGGCTGCGGGTCGCGGCGGAGGAGGCACATCATTTCTCGCTGCTGCAGGCGCGGCTGCGCGCGCTCGGCCACGCCTACGGCGACTTCCCCGCGCACGACGGGCTGTGGGAGCTGGCGTGCAAGACCGCCGACGACCCGCTGCGGCGCATGGCCCTGGTGCCGCGGGTGATGGAGGCGCGCGGCCTGGACGTGACTCCGGGCATGATCCGGCGCTTCGAGCAGATCGGCGACCACGAGACGGTGGCGGCGCTGCGGGTCATCCTGCGCGACGAGGTGGGGCATGTGGAGGCCGGCTCGCGCTGGTTCCGCCATCTGTGCGAGGCGCGCGGCCTGGACCCGGAGGCGCATTATTTCGCCCTGCTGCAGGCCGAGTTCGGTGGGCGCATGCGCTGCCCCCTGCATCGCGAGGCGCGCCTGCGGGCTGGCTTCAGCGAGGCGGAGCTGGATCGTCTGGAGGCGATGTGCCGGAAGGGGTGATCGCCTCGCGCCTCAGGGTCCGGCCGTCGTCCACCCAGGCCGCCGCGTGGTCGGCGTGCCACTCGTCCAGCACATAGCGTTCCGCCTCGCGACCGTCGCCCAGCGCATGCCGGTGCACCGCCGGGCGGTGGGTGTGGCCGTGGATCATGCGCGTGGCCCGGTGGCGGCGCAGATAGTCCAGCACCGTGTCGGGATTGGCGTCCATGATGTCGGCCGCGGTCATGGCGGTGACCTCGCCGCTGCGGCGGCGGTATTCGGCGGCCATGCGGCGCCGGGCGTCCAGCGAGCGGCGCAGCGCCAGCCACTGGAACAGCGGATTGCGCAGGCGCCGGCGCGCCTTCTGATAGGCCAGGTCGTCGGTGCACAGCAGGTCGCCGTGCATCAGCAGGGTGGGCTGGCCGGCCACCTCGGTGTGCCAGGGGTCGGGCAGCAGGGTGGCGCCGGTCTCGCGCATCAGGCGCCGGCCCATCAGGAAGTCGCGGTTGCCGCGCTGGATGAACACCGCCACGCCGCGCGCGCTCAGCCCGCGCAGGGCCTGGCGCACGCGCTCGGCCAGCGGCGCGTCGTCGTCGTCCCCGATCCAGGCATCGAACAGATCGCCCAGGATGTAGAGCTGGTCGCCGGGTTGCGGTCGGCTGGCCAGAAAGTGCTCGAACAGGGCCGTGGTCTGCGGCCGTTCCGGCGACAGATGCAGGTCGGAGATGAAGATCTTCTCGGGCATGCGGGCATTGTATCGGAAAGCCCCCGCCGACAAGGGGTGCGGGAGGCCTGCGGGAGCGCCGGCGTCCCGCCGGCCGGGCCATCGGGATGGCGGCGCGCCCAGGGGGCCGCCGGGGGATAGCCAGGCGCTCGGTCCCGTCGGCTTGATGATGCCGCCCCGCCCGGTATGCTGTCGGCATGAGGGCTGTCCGCTTCCATTCGCTGCGCCATGCGTGGATGACCGTGCTGGTGCTGTTGCCGCTGCTGGCCGTGGCCGCGCCGGTCGAGCTCGCGTTGAGCATTGCCGACCTGCAGCGGGAGGGCGTTCAGGCCCGGGGCATCGAACTGGCGCTGGTGCATCGCGGGGGCGACTACGATCTGCGCCTGAAGGTGGCGAGCCTGCGCCTGCCGGGACTGGACGCCCCGCTCAAGGGCGTGGAGCTGGACTGCCCCGGCGCGCCCGCCGACTGGCCGGCGCTGCACTGCCGCAAGGCGGTGCTGAAGATCGCGGCCTCGCCCTGGGGCAGGCAGCACCTGCGCCTGGACCTGGATTCCAATGGCAGCGACCAGTGGCGCGCGCGCTTCAGCGGCCTGCGCCTGGCCGGCGACCGCCTGAGCGGGCGGCTGAGCTGGCGGGCGGGGCGCTGGCGGCTCTCGGCGCGCGCCCGGGCGCTGCAGCTCAAGCGCCTGCCGGGGCTGACGGCATGGCGCCGCAAGCAGGGGCTGGACGCGCTGGACGGACGTCTGGCGGCGACCCTGGATCTGTCGGGCGACGCCGGCGGGGTGCGGGCCCTGAAGGCGAAAGGCCGCTTCGGGCGCCTGGCCTGGGCGGACAGCGCGGGTGAGCAGGCGGCCGAGAAGCTGGCCGGTCGCTTCGAGGTCGAGGGCCGGCAGTCCGGCGGCTGGCGGGGCTCGCTGGATTTGCGCCTGGAGGCCGGCGAGCTGTACAGCGATCCGGTGTTTCTCGATCTGGGCAAGCAGCCCCTGCATCTGCGGGCCGGCGGCCGCTGGCGCTCACCCGAGCTGGATCTGACGCGCCTGTCCCTGGACGCCGGCCAGGCCCTGCGGGCCGATGCGGCCCTGGTGCTGGACACCGGGAAGAAGCAGGTGCGTTCGGGCCGGGCGCATCTCGAGTCCGCCTCGCTGAAAGACCTGCACCGGCAGTTGCTGCAGCCCCTGCTGGCGGACGGGCCGCTGGCCGAGCTGGAACTGGAGGGCCGGGGCAGCCTGGATCTGCGCTGGGCGGACGCGCGCCTGGCGGCCCTGGACGCGCAGGTGAAGGGCGCCGATCTGGACCGGGCCGCCGGGCTGGGCGCTAACGGCCTGGCGGCCGATCTGCACTGGCGCCGCGACGGCCGGGTCGCGCCCAGCCGTCTGTCTCTGGCGGGCGGGCATCTGGGACGCCTGGATTTCGGCGCCGCGCGCGCCGACTTCGTGATGAGCGGTCCCTCGGCCTGGCTGAGCCGTCCCCTGGTGATTCCCTTCTACGAGGGGAAGATCCGGCTCGACCGCCTGACCTGGGTGCAGACCGCGCAGGGCCCGGATGTCGGTTTCAGTCTCGATCTGGAGGGGGTGCAGCTGGAGCAGTTGAGCACCGATCTGGGCTGGCCGCGCATGCGGGGCGCGCTCAGCAGCCGGGTGCCGCGGGCGCGTTATCACGACGGCAGCCTGCGGGTGGACGGCGACCTGCTGGTCAGGGCCTTCGACGGCAGCCTGCGCCTGAAGCGTCTGCGCCTGGACGATCTGGGCTCGGTGGCGCCGGTGCTGCGCGGCGAGGTGGAACTGCGCGGTCTGGATCTGCTCAAGCTGACCCAGACCTTTTCCTTTGGCGAGATGCAGGGCCGGCTGGATGGCGAGGTCCGGGATCTGCGGCTGGTGGCCTGGCGGTCCGACCAATTCGACGCCCATCTCTACACCGCGCCGCATGATGACCTGCGCCACCGCATCAGCCAGCGCGCGGTGGAGAACCTCACCGAGCTGGGCAATGGCGTCTCGGGGGCGCTGTCCTCATCCTTTCTGCGCTTCTTCGAACAGTTCTCCTACGACCGCATCGAACTCAGGATACGCCAGCGCGGCGACACCGCCTGGATCGACGGCATCCCGGCCCCGGACGGAGGCTACTATCTGGTCAAGGGCGCCGGCATCCCGCGTATCGATGTCATCGGACGCAACCGCAAGGTGGGCTGGGACGATCTGCTGGCGCGGCTCCGGTCGATCCGCTTCAAGGGGGTGAAAGTGCGCTGAGACAGGCCTGTGCCCGCTGGGTTATGCTGAGGCGGTGCCCTCCGACCGGAGGATGGATTTCGTCAAGGAGACTGGAGCGATGAAGCGCAAGACACTCAACACCCAATGGCTGCTGTGGTCACTGCTGGCGATGGTGCTGGCCTCGTGCGTGACCATCAATATCTACTTCCCGGCGGCGGCGGCCGAGGAGGCCGCGCGCACCATCGTGCGTGATGTGCTGGGCAAGGACGACGAGGCGCAGAAGCCGCAACAGACGCCGCAGGAGAAGCCCCAGTCCTCGCGCGAATCCGGCCTGGCCCGCGGCCTGGCCATGCGCCTGCTGGATGCCCTGGTGCCGGCGGCGCACGCGGCGCAGGCCAATATCGACATCAGCAGCCCGGCGATCAACGCCATCCGCGCCTCGATGGCGAAGCGTCAGGGCGCGCTGGCGCCGTTCTATCGCAAGGGAGTGATCGGCTTCGACCGCAACGGCCTGGTCTCGGTGCGCGACCTGTCCGCCGCCTCGCTGCGCGACCGCTCTCGGGTCAAGAAGCTGGTCGCGGCGGAGAACCGCGACCGCAACGCCCTGTACCGCGAGATCGCGCGCGCCAACGGTCACCCGGAATGGGAGAAGGACATCCGCGCCACCTTCGCCCGGGTGTGGGCCGAGGAGGCCAACCCCGGTTATTGGTACCAGGCGGCCGACGGCAGCTGGCAACAGCGTTGAGGCGCTGCGCGGGGCGGCATTGGGCCGGGTCTTGGTGCGGTTCCTTCGTCACCGGCACCCTACGGGCCGGTGGGTGCGGCGAGGTTACGAACCGTACCGGGGTGGGTGCCGGGCAGGCCTCAGCGCGATCCGCCACCCGAGGCGCGGCGCAGCAGCGCGTCCAGGGCCCGTGTGCTCAACAGCCTGCGCAGCAGGGCGAAGGCGTAGGTGGGCACGGTCACCGGATAGCGTGGCCGGGGCCGGCGTGAATCCAGGGCGTGGATCACGCGCTTGAGCACCGCCTCCGGTCCCAGGGTGAAGGGCATGGCATCGCCCTCCTTGCGCAGGCGCGCTTCCATGGCCCGGTATCGCGCCCGGTGCACGCTGTTTTCCGCATCGATGTACCGCTGGTACATGCGGTAGGCGTTCTCGCGGAAGCGGCTGCGGATGGGCCCCGGCTCGATCAGGCTGACATGGATGCCGCTGCCGTGCAGTTCCAGGCGCAGGGTGTCGGTCAGGCCCTCCAGGGCGAATTTGGAGCAGTTGTAGGCGCCGCGGAAGGGCATGGCGACCAGGCCCAGTACCGAGCTGTTGTGGATGATCCGGCCCTCGCCCTGGCGGCGCATCGCCGGGATCACCTGGCGGGTCAGTTCATGCCAGCCTAGCAGATTGGTGCGCAGCTGCGCCTCCAGCGCCTCCCAGCTCAGATCCTCGACCGCGCCGGGCTGACCGTAGGCGCCGTTGTTGAACAGGCCGTAGAGACGGCCTTCCCCCAGTTCCAGGGCCAGCGCCAGGCCGGCGTGGATGCTCTCGATCCGGTCCAGGTCGATCTGCACCGCGCTCAGCCCCTCCTCGCGCAGGCGCTCCACGTCGGCGCCGCTGCGCGCGCTGGCGATCACGTGATAGCCGTGCCGCTGCAGGCCATGCGCCACCGCATGGCCGATGCCGCTGGAACAGCCGGTGATCAGGACGGTTTTCTGCTGTTTCAATGACTTGTCCATTCAACTTGGGAAATTCCGGGCCGGAACTAAAGTTTTCGCCGGCCTGTCCGCTACCCCTTCCAGAGCAACGCCGCATGCGCGACATGATACGTCTTGATCCTTGAAGGGAGGTAGTAGTGGATATCGCAACATTGGTTGGCCTTCTGGGCGGCTTCGGCATCATCATCGGCGCCATTGCGACCGGTGGCGATGTCATGATGTTCTTCGATGTCCCCTCGGTGCTCATCGTGATCGGCGGCACCTTCATGGTGACCCTGATGCAGGTCTCGCTGGGCGACTTCCTGGGGTCTTTCGCGATCGGGCTCAAGGCCTTCTTCTACAAGGTCGATGATCCCAAGAAGCTGATCGAGGAGGGCGTGGCCCTGGCGGACATCGCGCGCAAGAACGGCCTGCTGGCCCTGGAGGGCCAGGAGATCAGCAACGATTTCATGAAGAAGGGCATCGGTCTGTGCGTGGACGGCCATGACCCCGCGCTGGTGCAGCGCATGCTGGGCAAGGAGATCGATCTGATGCTGGAGCGCCACGAGGTCGGTATCAATATGTTCAAGAACATGGCCACCATGGCGCCGGCCATGGGCATGATCGGCACCCTGGTCGGCCTGGTTCAGATGCTGGCCAATATGTCCGATCCCGCCGCCATCGGCCCGGCCATGGCGGTGGCCCTGCTGACCACCCTGTACGGCGCGGTCATCGCAAACGCCTTCGCCCAGCCGATCGCCGACAAGCTGGCGCGCGCCACCGCGATCGAGAGCACCAACAAGTCGCTCATCATGGAGACCATCGCCGGCATCCAGGAGGGCATGAACCCCAAGGTGCTGGAGCAGCTGCTCTCCACCTATCTGCCGAGCAACAAGCGGCCTTCGGAGGACTGAGATGGCGGACAAGTGCCCCCCCTGCGAAGAAGGCCTGCCCGCCTATCTGGGCACCTTCGCCGACCTGATGTCGCTGCTGATGTGCTTCTTCGTCCTGCTGCTGTCCTTCGCCACCATGGACGCGGTGCGCTTCAAGAAGATGGCCGAGTCCATGAAGGACGCCTTCGGCGTGCAGCGCGAGATCCCCGCCACCGAGGTGGTCATGGGGGTGAGCGTGATCAAGCAGGAATGGAGCCCCTCGATCAGCGATCCCTCGGTGGTCAACGAGGTCCACCAGGAGACCTCGGACGAGCAGCATGAAAACCTCAAGATGCACGACAGCGACAACGAGGCCGTGATCAGCAAGAAGCAGGCCCTGGAGATGGCGAAAAAGCTCATCGAGAAGGAACTGGACCAGCAGTACGCCGAGCTGCAGGAGGCGCTCAAGGAGCAGATCAAGAAGGGCCAGATCTCGTTGGAGCGGCGTGAGCGCAAGATCATCATCCGCATCCAGGAGAAGGGTTCCTTTCCCTCCGGCAGCGCGCGCCTGGATCCGGGCTTCAACAAGGTCATGGACCGGATCTCCGAGGTCCTGGCCACGCGCCCGGGCAAGATCCTGGTGGCCGGGCATACCGACAATATCCCGATCCGGACCGGACGGTTCCGCTCCAACTGGGAGTTGTCCTCGGCGCGCGCGGTCACGGTGTTGCACTCCCTGCTGCGCAACAAGGGCATCGACGATCACCGGGTGGTGGTGGAGGGGCTGGCCGACACCCATCCCATCGCCGGCAATGACACGCCGCAGGGACGCGCCAAGAATCGCCGGGTGGAGCTGATCATCATGCGTGGCGAGGATATCGACAAGGGAGAGGTGATCAATATCGACAATGGAAAGGCGGGAGGATCGAGCAAGTGAACGAGGATCGGCGAGAATATTTCCGGGTCAACGATTCAGTGCGGGTCAGTATCCGGCAGGTGCCGGAAGATCAGCTGGACACCCTGCTGCAGCGCATGCAGCAGAATTTCACGGACGGCTTCACGGTGATGTCCAGCCTGATCGGGATCAGCGCGGAGATGGCGGTCAGCATGCGCCGGATCGAGAACAGCGATCCGGATGTGGCGGCCTATCTCAAGGCCCTGGACCGCAAGATCGAGGTCCTGGGCCGGGCCTTTATCTCTCAGGAGTCCGAGCTGCTGGAGGAGCCGGCGCACCCGGTCAATCTCAGTGGCGGCGGCATGGGCATTCTGCTCAACGAGTGTTATCGGCCCGGCCAGGTGCTGGAGATCAAGATGCTGCTGTTCCCTTCCTTCACCGGAGTGCTGATGTACGGCACCGTGGTCGACTGCGAGCCGGTCGATGAACGGGATCGCGATTCCGGCTATAGTTACCGCATGCGTCTGGCATTCACCCACATGCGCGAGCAGGACCGCGACCTGCTGATCCGGCACGTGCTGCGTTGCCAGAGCAATGCGCTGCGACGCAAGGAGCATCCGCAGGAGGCGGGCTGAGTCTCTCATGTCCGCCCCATCATCAGACCGGGAAGGAGCAGGACATGAACAAGCCCAGCGAACAGGAACTGGAAACCGCACTGGACGCCGCCGAGCGCATGCGCGAGCGCGACGTCGATCCGCACTATCTGGCGCACGCCCTGCTGTATCTCTATCAGCGCAACCAGAGCCTGGAGGAGGTTCTGCGCCGCACCGAGCGCTTCATCCGCTTCGGCCTGCCGGAGAGCGAGCTGGCCCATCTGAAGCGGCTGGTGCAGCGGCTGCGCGAGGAGGACGAGCGCCTGGACGAGGACCCCAAGCTGCACAGCTCGATGCTGCTTTGACCCGGCATCCGGCCGGCGCCGGCATGCCGGCGTTCCTTATCAATATCAGCATGTGATAAAATTCTCCGGTTTTCAGAACCGATCAGTGGAGAATGTCATGCCTTTCTACGAATATCGTTGCTCGGAATGCGGCCACGAGTTCGAGGCCATGCAGAAGATGAGCGACCAGCCCCTGAGCGACTGCCCCGAGTGCGGCCGCGCGGCGCTGGTCAAGCTGGTATCGGCCACCGGATTCCGTCTCAAGGGCGGCGGCTGGTACGAGACCGAGTTCAAGGGTTCGGGCAAGTCCTCCACCACGGACGAGGCGGCCTCCGGAGGCGGCGGCTGCTGCGGCGGATCCTGCGCCTGTCAGTAGGTCGCGGCCGGTATTTTGATCCAGAGTGACGCTCCGCCCGGCGGGGCGTCTTGTTTTATCTTTCAGGAATCGTTCATGCGCACCCATTACTGTGGCGAAATCAATGCTGACTTCATCGACCAGACCGTGGAGCTGTGCGGCTGGGTAAACCGCCGGCGCGACCATGGCGGGGTCATCTTCATCGACCTGCGCGACCGCACCGGCCTGGTGCAGGTGGTGTACGACCCGGATGTGGAGGACGTGTTCGCCGTCGCCGAACAGGTGCGCAACGAGTTCGTGCTGCGCATCAAGGGCCGGGTCCGGGCGCGCCCCGAGGGCACCACCAACCCCGAGCTGTCCACCGGCGAGATCGAGATCCTGGGCAAGGAACTGGAGATCCTCAACCGCGCCGACACCCCGCCCTTCCAGCTCGACGACGAGGACACTTCCGAGGAGCTGCGCCTGCGCTACCGCTATGTGGATCTGCGCCGTCCGGTGATGCAGGAGCGCATCATGCTGCGCTCACGGGTCACCCGCCTGCTGCGCAACTATCTGGACGAGCACGGTTTTCTGGACATCGAGACCCCCATGCTGACCCGCGCCACTCCCGAGGGCGCGCGCGACTACCTGGTGCCCAGCCGGGTGCACGCGGGCAAGTTCTTCGCCCTGCCGCAGTCGCCGCAGCTGTTCAAGCAGTTGCTGATGATGTCCGGCATGGACCGCTACTACCAGATCGTGCGCTGCTTCCGCGACGAGGACCTGCGCGCCGACCGCCAGCCGGAATTCACCCAGCTCGACCTGGAGATGTCCTTCCTCGACGAGGACCAGATCATGGGTCTCATGGAAGAGATGATCCGCGGTGTGTTCCGTGACGCCCTGGGCGTGGAACTGCCCGATCCCTTCCCGCGCATGAGCTACGCAGAGGCCATGCGCCGCTACGGCTCGGACCGCCCCGATCTGCGCGCCGACCTGGAGCTGGTGGACGTGGCCGACCTGCTGCAGGACATCGACTTCAAGGTGTTCGCCGGCCCGGCCAGCGATCCCAAGGGACGGGTCGCCGCGCTGCGCCTGCCCGGCGGTGGCCGCCTGAGCCGCAAGGAGATCGACGACTACACCAAGTTCGTCGGCATCTACGGCGCCAAGGGTCTGGCCTACATCAAGGTCAACGAGCTGGCCAACGGGGTCAACGGCCTGCAGTCGCCCATCCTCAAGTTCATGCCGGACGAGGCGGTGATGGAGATCATGCGCCGCACCGGGGCCGAGGACGGCGACATCGTCTTCTTCGGCGCCGACAAGGCGCATGTGGTGAACGAGGCCCTGGGCGCGCTGCGGGTCAGGCTGGCCGAGGACCTGGGACTGATGCGCGACACCTGGGAGCCGCTCTGGGTGGTGGACTTCCCCATGTTCGAATGGGACGAGGGCAGCCAGCGCTGGCAGGCCCTGCATCATCCCTTCACCGCGCCCAAGGCCGAGCACGTGGAACTGCTGGGCAGCGACCCCGGGGCCTGTCTGTCGCGCGCCTATGACATGGTGCTCAATGGCACCGAGGTGGGCGGCGGCTCCATCCGTATCCACCAGGAGGCGGTGCAGGAACAGGTGTTCGACCTGCTGGGCATCGACGAGGCCGAGGCGCGCGAGAAGTTCGGCTTCCTGCTGGATGCGCTCAAATACGGCTGCCCGCCGCATGGCGGCCTGGCCTTCGGCCTGGACCGCCTGGTGATGCTGATGGCCGGGGCCCATTCCATCCGCGATGTGATGGCCTTCCCCAAGACCCAGAGCGCCGCCTGCCCGTTGACCCAGGCGCCTTCCGAGGTCTCCGCCGCGCAGTTGCGCGAGCTGCACATCCGCGTGCGGGTGCCCGAGAAACCGGCCGGCTGAGTCTTGCGGCGCCCGGTGCGGATCGGGATGGCGGCGCGGTTCCTTCGTCACCGGCACCCTACGGGTCGGGTAGGGTTCGGTGAGGTTTCGAACCGCACTGGGAGGACACGCGAACGGGGCAATCAGTCCGGCGCCACCCGCAGCAGCTTCTGCGGTCCCAGCGGGCTGGGCTGGTAATCGGCCAAGTCCTTGATCGGCATGGGTTTGCAGATGCCGTAACCCTGGGCGTAATCGACCCGCGCATCGCGCAGCTTCTCGACCACGGCCAGGTTCTCGACGAATTCCGCGATGGTGCGCAGGCCCATGGTGCGGCCGATGTCGCTGATCGAGCGCACCATGGCCGCGTCCACCTCGTCGCTGAGCATGTCCTTGACGAAGGCGCCGTCGATCTTGAGATAGTTGACATCCAGATCCTTGAGGTAGCCGAAGGAGGACAGTCCGCTGCCGAAATCGTCCAGGGAGAAGTCGGCGCCGCGCTCGCGCAGGATCTTGATGAAGTGCTGGGCCTGTTCGATGCTCGACACCGCGGCCGTTTCGGTGATCTCGAAGCAGAGCTTGTCCCACGGGATGCCGTGGTTGTCCACTTCCGACATCAGGTGCCCGAGGAACTCCTCGTTGGCGATGGACTGACCGGAGAGGTTGATCGCGACCTTGCTCATGCGGTCGAACACCTCGGGGTGCTGCTCCCAGTGGCTGCACACCGCGCCGACGACCCAGCTGTCGATGTGGCCCATGAGGTTGTAGCGCTCGGCGGCCGGGATGAACAGCCCGGGCGGCACCAGCTTGTCCTGTTCGTCCACCATGCGCACCAGGATCTCCACGCCCCAGTGGAAGGGGCTGGACTCGATGGGCAGGATGGGCTGGGCCCACAGGCGGAAGCGTCGCTGTTCCAGGCATTCGCGGATGTGCGCCGCCTGCGCGATCTGGTGGCGCCGTTCGATCTCTTCGTTGCCGTCCGGTCGATAGACCACCACCTGGTCGCGCCCCCGTTCCTTGGCCATATAGCAGGCCGAGTCGGCCGCGGCCATGATGTCGGCGATGTTGCCCAGGCTGTCGTCGATCTGCACCAGGCCGATGGACACCCCGACGCCGAACGAACGTCCGTTCCAGGTGAAGCGGAAATTGCGGATGGTCTCGCGCAGCGTCTCGGCCACGCGGCAGCCCGAATCACGGTCGCAGTTGGGCAGCAGGGCGGCGAATTCGTCACCGCCCAGGCGGGCCAGGGTGTCGCTCTTGCGCAATCGGGTGCCCAGCAGGCCGGTGAGCTGGCGCAGCATGCGGTCGCCGGCGTGGTGACCGCAGTTGTCGTTGATCAGCTTGAACTGGTCCAGGTCCAGGTACAGCAGGACATGGCGCGAGCTGGGCGAGCGGTGCGCCAGCAGATCATCGAGGCGGCGCTCGAACTCGCGCCGGTTGATCAGCGAGGTCAGGTCGTCGTGGGTGGCCTGGAAGGAGAGGATCTCCTTCATGCGTTTTTCCCGGGTCACGTCGCGCAGTACCAGGATGGCGCCGATGATGCTGCCGTCGCGGGCGCGCAGCGGGGCCAGGCGGCCGCCGACGTAGATGGTCTCGCCGTTCCTCAGACGCAGCTCGGGCAGGCCGTCCATGGCGCAGGATTCGCCTTCCCGAAGCGTCTTCTCCAGGCCGTTGCGCAGGCGCCGCCGGTTCTCCAGCTCGGCGAAGGTGAGCAGATCCCGAAGCGGCCGGT
>JALVTT010000186.1:0-960 GCA_027024025.1 Sedimenticola sp. | reverse complement strand
TCGCGCCGCAGCAGTTTGCAAGCGGCCTGGTTGGCGGAACTGATGCGTCCCTGGGCGTCGGTGGTGATGACCGCCTCCTCGATCGCCTGCAGGGTGATCTGGGCCAGCTCCTTCTCGCGGTGCAGCGATTCCTCCACCCGCCGCTGGTGGCTGATGTCGTGCACGATGAACACGTCCAGCGGCAGTTCGGAGCCCGGGTCGGCCGGCAGGCGCACCGTGACCCGGCTGGGCCGGCCGCCGCGCGGGCGGATATTGGCCTCGGACTCGCCGCCGGCGGCCAGCGCCCGGCGCAGGCCGGGGTAGTCCTCGAACAGCTCATGGATCAGGGGTTCGGCATCGCCCAGGCGGAACAGGCCGCGGGCGGCCTCGTTGAACAGGCGCACCCGGCCCTGGGGGTCGGCCACCAGCACCGCGTCGTGCATCTGGCCGATCAGGGCATCCAGGGTCGCCCTGAGCGCGTCATCCGGGATATGCTGGAACGGCATGGCTCAGCCCTCCCCGGACAGGTGGAGAGGCGCCGGCGGCGCGGGACCGGAGACCGGAGTCTGCCGGGTATGGGGGAACAGCTTGGACATCGGGCACCATCCGGGTAATGCTTGTCTGCCAGCTGTTTCGGCCGGGCTGTGGATAACTTTAATGTCGCGACAATATTCGGGAACGGGAGTCCCGTGCCGGCCGGAAAGGGTGTTTCCATCGAGGGGAGGGGCAGGCCCTTGAGATACAAGCGACCGCAGTCGGTACTGGTGCTGGTGTGCGCGCCCGGCGCGCGGATCCTGCTGCTGGAGCGGGTCTCGCCGCCGGGGTTCTGGCAGTCGGTCACCGGCTCCCTGGAGCCGGGCGAGAGCCCGCGCATGGCGGCCCGGCGTGAGCTGTGGGAGGAGACGGGTTTCGGCGCCGATGTGCCGCTGCTGGACCTGCGTCAGACGCGGCGCTTTCCCATCGTGCCACCCTGGACGGCGC
>JALVTT010000185.1 GCA_027024025.1 Sedimenticola sp. | reverse complement strand
GGGGAGGACAGGGGGGCTAGTGGCTCAGCACCCAGCTGACCAGCTTCTTGGCCTCTTCGTCGGTGACGTTGTTCGGCGGCATGGGCACCTGACCCCAGTTGCCCGCGCCACCCGATTTCACCTTGGCCACCAGGCGGTCCAGGGCGCCGGCATCGCCCTTGTACTTGGCGGCGACGTCCTTGTAGGCCGGACCGACGATCTTGTGGTCCACGGCATGGCAGCCGAGGCAGCCCTTGGCCTGGGCCAGGGCCTTGGCGTCGTCACCACCGGAGGCGGCGGGCGCCACGGCCTGGGTCACCTTGGCAACGGTCTGCTCGACCTTCTTGGCGACCTGGCCCATGGCCGAGCCGGCCATCTCGGCGGCGGCCTTGACCGGGTTGGAGGCCGCCGGGGCGGCAGCGGCCGGTTTGGCGGCGGGCGCGGACGCAGCGGGCTTGGCCGCGGCCGCCGGCTTGGCCACATTGACCTGGCCCACCGGCTTGATGCGCTCGAGGATCTCGGCGTTCTGCAGGCTGTCGGCCGCGAAGGCGCTGCCCAGCGAGAAGACAGAGGCGGTAAGCAGGGCCGCGACGCTCGCGGTCAGGACTCGGGAGTTGGATTTTTCAGACACGGCAAATCTCCGGCAAATGACAAATTCGGTTGAAAAACGCCGGGATTATACCGGGAATGGCCGGAAACCGCCTACTCGGCTTCTGTGGCGGAGAATTCCCCGATCTCCAGCAGACGCGCGTGGTCGAGGATGGTCAGGCGCTGACGCTCGGTCGCCAGCACCCCGTCGGTACGCAGCTTGCGCATCACGCGGTTGGTATGCACCGGGGTCAGGCCGGTCATGTCGCCCAGCATCTCCTGGGTCAGGGGGAAGGGCATGCTGGGGCTGTCCGCGGGCAGCAGACGCCGGTTGATCAGGCGGTGATACAGCTCGGCGATCAGGTAGGCGATGCGCTGTTCCGCCGACTTGCGCCCCAGGCCGAGCATGTGGCTCTGGCAGCTGACCATGTAACGGGCATGGATGCGGGTGATGTGCGCCGCCAGCTCGGTGTGCTTTTCCATCATCTCGTGCAGATCGGGCTGACGGAAGCCGCACACCACGACATTGGTGATCGCCTGTGCCGCATGGTGGATCCGGCCCTCGCCGGGCGGCATATAGCCGAGAAAGTCGCCGGGCAGGGCCACCCGCAACCCCTGGCGGGCGCCGTCGGAATGGGAGCGGTACAGCATCACCCAGCCGTCGAACAGGGTAAAGGCCATCTCGGCCGGGTCACCCTCCTCGTAGAGATGGCGGCGCGCGGGCAGGTGATACTGGTCGGTGCGCCGCGACTGGGCATCCTTGAGATAGCTGGGCGGCACCACCTTGAACAGGGCGAACTGCCGGATCGGACAGACGGCACACTCGGTCCCCTGTGGTCGTGGCTCAAGAAACTTTCTCATACACCCTCGAAAAACCGCCCCCGGCCGGGGCCTGGTCGCCATCACCCTGCCCCGCATGATGCCATCTCAGCGGGCAATTACTATTCGGGTTACCACCTAGAAAACCGGGTCGGGCAGAGGCCCGGACCCGGTGACCCCGCGCGATCACTCAGCCCGCATCCAGCAGCGGCTTCACATAGTGCTGGAAGGCGTAGTCGTCCATCTGCCCCCGGTGGATGTAGCGGATGCGCCCGTCCCGGTCGATGACCACGGTGTAGGGGATGATGCCGGTGTCGTTGCCCCATTCACGCATCAGGGCGGCGCCGCCGGACTCGTCGATCACCATCACTGGGTAGTTGATCTCCAGGGTGCGGGCGACGTTCCCGAGCTTGCGTGCCTCGTCCAGGCCCACGCCGACGATCTGCAGGCCCTTGCCGGCGTATTTCTCCTGGTAACGCACGAACTGCGGGATCTCGACCTGGCAGGGCCCGCACCAGCTGGCCCAGAAGTTGAGCATGATGACCTTGCCGGACCAGTCATGCAGGTTGCGCTTGTTGCCCTTGAGATCGGGCAGCGTGACCGGCTTCAGCTCCCAGGCATTGTTGGTCCTGGACGGCAGGGCCAGGGTGGTGGTCCGGTGCGAGGTGGCGGCCACGCCGGTCGCGCCCAGCCCGAGGCACAGCAGCAGGGCCAGCCCGCCCAGGCGGGCATGGTGAAGAAGTCGACTGGAAAACCGCATCGTTCGCTCCCTCACTCCGCCGCCTTGGCGGCGTCCTTGGACGGCATTTCCTGCAGATTCCAGGTGACCTTGTAGCGGCCCTGGAGCTCCTTGACATACTGGTTCATGCGGCTGTTGATCACCGCCTGACGTACCTTGTCACGGATGCCGGCATAGGGACGGTCCTCACCCTTCTCCCGCTCCAGGATGGTCACCAGGTAATAGCCTCGCGAGGTCTTGATGACCGGACTGATTTCATTGTCCTTGAGCTTGCTGATGACCTTCTCAACCTCGGGCATGCCAGAACCCTCGCGCACCCAGCCCATGTCCCCGTTATGCGAGCGCCCATAGGGATCGATACTGTAGAGACCGGCCAGGCGGAACAGGCTTTCGCCATTCAGGATACGCTTGCGCATGGCGTTGGCCTGAGCAAAGCTCGGCAACACGATCATGCCGATATGGCGGCGCTCGGCGATATGCGCGATCTCCGGGTGCTTCTGATAGAAATCACGCAGCACTTTTTCATCCGAGGTCCATTCGCGCTCCTTTTGTTCCATCAGCAACGCGGGCAGGCGTTCGTTGCGATAGCTCTCTACCCGCTCGCTGACATCAATGCCATCGGCCGCCGCGCGGTCGCTGACCAGGATGAACTCACCCAGCTTGGGCAACTGCTCCTTCACCCAGGCCGGCTGGGGATGACTGGGCGCCCCCCCTGCGCGTGTCAGATCGGCCAGCGTGATCTTCAGCCCGTCGCCCTCCATGAGGACCGTATCGGGTTTCATGTCCGCATTGATCCTGTCCTCGTGCATCACCACGTGGCGATTGCGAATCAGGCTCTCCATGGTCACCTCGCGCACCGCGCGATAACGCTTGGCGATACGGGCCGCCTTCATGGCCTCGACCGCGTCGGCATTGCCGCCGACGGCCTTGTGGATCTCGTCGATCTCTGCGTCCGAGAGTTTGAGGCGACCGCGCATGCGGTCCATGTACTCCCGATACAGCAGACCGCGCCGGAAGTTGTCGACCTCCCGCAAAAAGGCCGGGGACTTGTCCAGACCCAGATGCTCGGCCTCCAGGCGCAGCAGGCGCGAGATCACCAGGCGCCGCAGCAGGTCACCCCGCAGGCCGGCCTGATCCTTGACATCCATGGCCACGAACTGGGTGGCGAAGGGCGAGGCCTTGATCGCGGTCTTCAGATCGTTGACCGTCACATGATAGGGCCCCACATCCACCAGACTGGGATTGTCGACCTTGGCCGAGGCGGCTCCGCCCACGGTACTCAACAGCAGCAGGACGCCGCCAATCAGTTTCGCATTACACTTCTTCATACGACTTATGCCTCTCGGGCTCAGATAGAGAAAACACTTTTTCAGCATTTTCTTAAACTTGTTCGGGCAAAAAACAGGGGGCTTGCGCCCCCTGTTTCACTTGCTTGATGCCGTCCCTGGCAACCCAGAGGATCAATCCTCGGGGATCGCGCCACCCAGGTCGGGGGCATAGGCGTGGATCCACTGCACGGCGGCCTCGAAGTCATGCTCGATCGGCTTGCCTTTCCAGACATGCTTGTCGGCCTCGTTGTCGGCTTCCGGATCGTACTTGGCGATCAGCGGTACACCGTCCTCGTTGGTTACGTGGCAGGAAGCACACTTGAGCGGGCCATGCGAGCCGTCCGGGTTGTAGGACGCTGCCTGTGCATAGGTGGTCTTGTCCACATCGGCTGCAACCGGGTACAGGCCGTGGATGGACTCGTGACAACCCTGGCAGGCGATACCGGCGTGACCCTTGGTGTAACGGTACAGGCTGTACTTGCCGGGCTGGTTGATCGGGAAGGCAACGCCCCCCTGACCTTCCACGAACGGCGCGGCGTGACAGTCGGCACAGTGCGGTACACCCGGAGCCAGCCAGTAGTCGCGGCCGTGGGTCGCGGCATCATACGGCACGGCTGCGGCACCGGTGGCGCCCGCCGGCAGTTTCAGCGAGGCGATGTCCACGGCCGGGTTGGCCGACAGCGGCACCACGTTGATGTCGCCGTCCTCATCCTTGTGCACCAGCGGGCCATTGCCCTTGAGTGCGATCACTGCGATATCCGGCACCAGGCGATCCTTGGCCCAGGTATGCAGGATCTCGGACTTCCCGGGGGTGTCGTGGCCCTTGGAGTCGAGCACCACCTTCGGGTCCATCATGGCCTTCAGTTGATCCATGGAGACACCGATACCCTTGGCGATCTCTTCCAGCGACTTGTTGCGCAGGGTCTTGCCGGTCTGTAGGAAGGCGTTGGTCAGGTTGTCGCGCTGATACAGCTCACGGGACAGTTGGTTGTGGCAGTTGGTACACCACAGGCCCTTGCCGCCTTCGCCGTTACCGATCTTGGACACATTGGCCTGCAGCCATTGACCGATGGCGTTCAGGTGCTCGTCGGTCTCCACGCCGTCACGGTCCTTGCCGATATTGGAGTGGACGTCACGACCGGCGTAGCAGCCCTTGGAGTCCCGGTTATCGGCGTTGGCAAAGGCGTTCTTCCCATCCTTGGTGATCGGGAAGTCCTTCATACTGCCATCCATCCGGTGTGCCGGGTGACAGGCCTGGCAGGCGCCGGTGCGGCCATGCGAGTCCGGCAGCGGCTGCGCGGTCTGGTGCACAGTATGGATCGCCTCGGTCAGGGCCGGGATCACCACGTCCTTGCCGTTCTTCTTGTGCGTCTTGGACGACAGCACGGCGATGACGTTGTCCGCGTGACACTTCTGGCACAGCACCGGATCGCGGCCGAGACGGTTGCTCACATCCCGGCTGTTCGGCTTGTAGTTCTTCAGGAAATCGGTGCCATTGCGATCATCGTGAATCTGCAAAATAGAGATGGAAGTTGCCTTCAGATCGGCAATCCAGTCAGACGCACCCAACCCCTTCCAGAACGCGCGCTCCTGCTTGTACAGGGTGTACTTGTTGCCGTTCGCGGTCTTGTTGGCGTGACAGCTGGAACAGTTCGGCACGTCGATCGGGCTGGTGCCGACGAAGCTGATCGGCTTGCCGGAGTGCGAATCCAGAACCGGCTTGCCGGTATCGGCATCCACCAGGCTGACCTGGGCCTTTTGATACGGCTGCACATCCGATTCCACCAGCGTCAGCGGGTTCTTGGCCGCGACAGTATCGGTGAAGGGAGTCAGCGGTAGGCCCAGGGCGTCCCAGATGCCGGGATTGGTCAGCACGATCGGCACATTGTCCAGCACTGGCGACTTAGTATAGACGATGGTGCCCTTCTGGCCCGAGTAGTGCAGATGGCCGCCCTTCATGGGACTGGGCACCGCCGCGCCCGCGGGACCGTTGTCCAGCGGCACCGGAATCTGCAGACCGACCACCAGCTTCTCGCTGTCCTTGCTGGTGTGCTTGGGGTTGGTGCCCTTCAGATCCTTGTACACATAGAGGTGGGTCCAGTAGGCATTGGCCACGTTTTCGTTCTTACCCCACTTGCCGTCACCGTTGACATCGTAGGGAACATTCCAGTAGGAGAGCTTCCCACCTTCAGAGTAAGTGTTATCGATGTGACCATAGGCCAGCTTGAAGCGCTTCTTGCCATCGACCAGCACGCCGTGGTCCTTCTCGTCGGACTCGAGCAGCTCGGGATACTTCTTGGGGCCGGTCGCGGTCTTGATGACTTGGCTCTGCACCGAGTTATACGGCGGCAGCACGCAGCAGTAGGTGAAGTCGAAGCCGGTACAGTGCATGCCCAGCTCGTAGTTGACGGTGATGTTGTAGTCATTCTTCGGCTTGGTCTTGGCCGAAGCGACAGCAACGCCTTTGGCTCCGGGCGCAGACGCCTTGGCACTCTGCTGCGGGGCACACCCCGCAACCGCCATGGCGCCAAGCACCGCGAGAGCAATCGCTCTTCTGTTCACTTGGTAACCCCCTTAGGTAGGTCGTGATTTAAAACGCAATCGCGGAAGCAGATCCTTACACCTGCCGCCACGTCCCACACTGCATCGCACCAGGCCTGGTAATTCTTTTACCTAGCGTACAGTGTGGATGGCCGCATTTATAGCACCGCTTGCGCTGCATTTCAAACTTTCGTGTCAGACCTGTCAGTGCAACATTAAATTATTCAATTAACATGCGTTAATGCCGGCATCATCCGTCTCTTGCGCACACTGTCATAGCACTCGCAGAATCATAAGCCTCAAGGGAGATAAGGGTAACGGAGAATCCAAAGATGAAGCACCGTTCACACTGCCTGGCACTGGCGCTGCTGCTAGGATTTTCTGGCTCAGCGCTAGCCCGCGCGGCAGACGACCACCGTGATCTGAGGTCCTATCAGGAAGCCCTGCGTCTGAAGCCCGACTTGGAAAACGGGCGACGGCTATACATCAACTGCGTGAGCTGCCATGGCCCCGAGGCCTGGGGACAGAAGAACGGCACCTATCCCCAGATCGCGGGCCAGCTCGCCGGGGTGATCATCAAACAGTTGGAGGACATCCGCCGCGGCAACCGCAGCAATCCCATCATGCGCGCCTTCACCTCGCCGCGCGTGCTCGGCGGCGCCCAGGAGATCGCGGACGTGGCCGGTTACGTGGCCTCGCTGCCCATGACCCCGGACAACGGGCGCGGACGGGCCAAGTTGATCGAGCAGGGGCGCAAGATTTATATGGACAAATGCAAGGACTGCCACGGTGAGCAGGCTCAGGGCGACCCCGTCGACCTGGCGCCCCTGCTCTACGACCAGCATTTCCTCTATCTCAAGCGCCAGTTCGACCACATCCGCCGGGGCCTGCGGCGCAACGCCGACCGCAAGATGACCAAGCAGATAAAGGACTTCGAGCCCGAGGAAGAGCGCGCGGTCCTGAGCTATGTCGCCTCCCTGCGACCGCCGCCCGATAAGGTCGCGCCCGCGGGCTGGACCAACGCGGATTTCCCCGGGGTGGTGCGCTAAGGGAACTTCAGGCACTGATCTGGATCAATAAACCCGCAAGCGGCCCGCTATTTCCAAACCGCGGGTTATGGCGGTAGGATTGGCGGCCCAAACCTCCTCTCCTCCGGGAACCGCAGCACCGCCTGGAAGGAATCAACAACCAGCATTGGAGCACAGTATGTTGAAGAAATCGGTTATCACCCTGGTTGGCACGGGCGCCCTGGTGGGCGCAGGCATCATGGCCTATGGCCTCCCCGTGACCGCCTCCGCGGCCGACGTGGCCAAGCTTGCGCACGAGTGTAACGAGTGCCACGGCAAGGACGGCAACAGCACCCATCCGGAAGTCCCCAACATCGCCGGCTACTCGGCCACCTATCTGCACGACCAGCTGATGAACTACAAGAACGGTGATCGTCCCGGCGTGAAGTTCAAGGACGACGACGGCGAAGAGAAGGACATGAACGAGGTCGCCAAGGAGCTGAGCGAGGACGATATCAACGCCTTGGCCGACTACTACTCCAAGAAGACCTTCAAGAGCCACGCCTCGGAGCAGGAGACCGATCCCAAGCTGGTCAAGCGCGGCGAGAAGCTGTTCAAGCACAAGTGCAAGAAGTGCCACGATGACTTCGGCACCGATCCCGACGACGATGCGGGCATCCTAGGCGGCCAGTGGATGAAGTACATCCGGCACCAATTCAAGATGTTCCACGAGGGTGAGCGCGAGATGCCCAAGAAGATGAAGAAGAAATTCAAGAAGCTCAAGGAGGCCGATTACGAGGCCATCATCAACGCCCTGGGCAGCAAATAAGGCCCCGGCCTGAACCAACAAAAAACCCCGCGGGACTGGTCCCCGCGGGGTTTTTTGTTGTCCACATGCCGCCTGTCAGGCGCCTTTCAGGGCCTCCAGCAGGGCCTTGTCGCGGCCGCGCCGGGCCATGTCCAGGGCCGTCTTCCCTTCCTTGTTTTTGAGGCTGGCGTCCGCGCCATGGCTCAGCAGCAGGCGCACCATGTCCAGATCGCGCACACTCACCGCCTCCATCAGCGGCGTCACGCCTTCCTTGTCACGGGCATTGATGTCGGCCCCGGCGGCCAGTAGCAGCGGCACCACGTTCTGATGGTGTTCGCCGGCCACCCAGATCAGGGCCGTGGCCCCGTCTTTCGAGCGGGCATGCACGTCCGCCCCGGCATCCAGCAGGATGCGCACCAGCTCGGCGTGACCGTTGGCGGCGGCCAGGATCAGCGGGGTGCGACCCTCCATGTCGCGCGCCTCGATCCGGGCACCCGCCTTGATCAGCAGCTTCGCCACCTTGGCGTGACCCTTATAGACCGCCATCATCAACGCGGTCTGACCACGCCGGTCCTTCTCCTCCAGCGGGGCGTGCTTGAAGATCAGCTGCTCGACCATGTCATCCAGGCCGTAGCGCGCGGCGATCATCAGCGCGTTCCAGCCGGCTCGGGTACGCGCGCGCATGTCCGCGCCCTTCTCCAGCAACAGGGCCGACAGCTCGGTCTGATCGTTCTCCGCGGCAAAGGTCAGGGCGGTACAACCGGCCACGGTACGGTAATTGACATCCGCGCCCTGCGACACCAGCAATGAGGCCGCGGCGATATTGCCGTTCTCCACGGCGATCATGAGCGCGGTCTTGCCGTATTTGTTGGGCGCGGTCGGATCGGCGCCGGCGGCCAGCAACTGCTGCATCTCGACCACGTCACCCACCGCCGCCGCGTCACGCAGGGCCTTTTCCTTCTCCCCGGCCAGCGCCGGCAGGGCCATCGTCAGCAGCAGAGCCGCCAGGATCCAACTTCTCAGATTCATGTTCATCTACCCGGCCTCAACCATCCGAATCGTCACTGCCGTCTTCATCGTCCGGCTCCTCGGGCTCCTCGTGGGCGATGCCGGTATGGCAGTCGATACAGGTCTCGCCCCGCTCCTCGGCGCGCGCGTGACGCTTGCGCGCGCTGCGGTCCTGTTCGCTGAAATCCATGGCCTTGAAGTCGTGGCAGCTGCGGCAGGTGGCGGAGTCCGTTTCCTTGAGCTTCCTCCATACAATATTAGCCATTTCCCAACGGTGCGCCTCGTATTTTTCCGGAGTATCCAACTCCCCAGTCAGCTCACCCCAGACATCCTTGGCTGCCAGGATCTTGGCCTTCATCAGCTGGAAGAAATCATGCGGCACGTGACAATCGTGGCAGGTAGCGCGCACCCCGGCCGGGTTTTTGTAGTGGATGGTTTCCTTGTATTCTCGAAGGTTGGTCTGCATGGAATGGCAGGAGGTGCAGAATTCCATGCGGTTGGTATAGGCCAGCCCCATGTTAAACAATCCAGCGGCCACCAGGCCAAGGACAAAGATCACCAGCCCCGTGCCCAGGGTCAATTTGCGTGCCATCTCGATCACCTCCAATGGTAGTTCCGCCACGGATTTGTTTTCAAAAGAAGGTATGTGGCGTTTCTCGTTGTCAGTGCGGTGGATGCTAGGTAACGACGCAAAGCTTGTAAAGGGGAAAGCCCCTAACCCGGATTGTGCCGGCCGAGACTCGCCCCGCACCCGGTCGGCACGGTATGCTTCGCCACCGAACCCGTCAGACGAGTCCGAACCGAACCAGCCCCATGAATCAAGAATCACCTCATACCCCGCCCGGCGGCCACTGCCTGGCGGTCCGCGATCTGAGCTGCATGCGCGGAGACCGGCGCCTGTTCTCGGGGCTGGATTTCGAACTGCGCAGCGGCCAGTTCATGTACCTGCGCGGCCACAACGGCAGCGGCAAGACCACCCTGCTGCGCACCTTGGCCGGACTGCTGCGCCAGGAGGCGGGCGAGGTGCTGTGGGACGGCCGGCCCATCCAGCGCATCCGCGACGAATACCACGCCGAACTGCTCTACCTGGGTCATCTGAACGGTCTCAAGGGCGATCTCAACGCCATCGAGAACCTGCGCATCGACAGCGCCATCCGCGGCCAGCGCCTGGACGAGGCCGCGGCCTGGCAGCTGCTCAGCGACATCGGCCTGCGCGGCCACGAGGATCTGCCCACCAAGTATCTGTCGCAGGGCCAGAAGCGCCGCGTGGCCCTGGCCCGGCTGTGGGTCAACCGGGCCACGCTGTGGATCCTGGACGAGCCCTTCAGCGCCCTGGACGTGGCCTCGGTGGAGACCCTGCAGGCGATCATCCGCCGGCACCTGGCGCGCGGCGGCATGGCCATCGTCACCACCCACCAGGAGGTGGACCTGGTCACCGAGGAGGTCTGCAGCGTGACCCTGGGAGCGCATCATGCTTGAGACCCTGCTGTGGATCGTGCGCCGCGATGTGACCATCGCCCTGCGCCGGCGCACCGACATCTTCATCACCCTGGTCTTCTTCGTCATCGTGGTCAGCCTGTTCCCGCTCGGCATCGGCCCCGAGCCCAACACCCTGCGCCTGATCGCGCCGGGCGTGGTCTGGGTGGGCGCACTGCTGGCCTCCATGCTGGCGCTGGAGCAGCTGTTCCTGTCCGACCACCGGGACGGCACCCTGGAGCAGATGCTGCTCGCGCCACAGCCCCTGTCGCTGGTGGTGATCGGCAAGGTCATCGCCCACTGGCTGATCACCGGCCTGCCGCTGGTGGTGATGGCGCCCCTGCTGGGCCTGCAGTACGACCTGTCCATCGAGGCGCTCGAGGTGATGTTGTGGGCCCTGCTCCTGGGCACCCCGACCCTGAGCCTGCTCGGCGCCATCGGCGCGGCCCTGACCCTGGGCCTGCGTTCCGGCGGGGTGCTGGTGGCGCTGCTGGTGCTGCCGCTCTACATCCCGGTGCTGATCTTCGGCGCCGGCGCGGTCGAGGCCACCACCTCCGGCCTGGGGGGCGAGGCCCATCTCTCCATCCTCGGCGCCATCCTGCTGCTGGCCCTGCTGGGCACGCCCTTCGCCACCGCGGCGGCGCTGCGCGTGTCCGCCGAATAGGCTCCACAACCCCACCCGGAGCAGGGGCAAGCCGGTACCAGGTCGCAGTTCACGGCGTGCCCGCTGCACGGCGCGGATCCCGGGAACCCCGGGGTTTTGCGCCGGTCTAGACGATCGGTTACCCTCATGCGCCTTCCGCATCCAAGAAGCGACGAGCAGACACACCCCATGCAGAACAGGCTGATCAACTGGTTCAAGTTTTCCTCCCCGGCCACCTTCTATCCCCTGGCCGGTCGTCTGGCGCCCATCTTCTGGGTGCTGGCCATCGCGTTGATCGGTTATGGCCTGTACCTGAGCTTCTTCGTCGCACCGGTGGATTACAAACAGGGTGACGGCTACCGCATCATCTTCATCCATGTTCCCGCCTCCTGGATGTCGATGTTCATCTATATCGTGATGGCCGGCTGGAGCGCCATCGGCCTGGCCTTCAACACCCGGCTGTCGTTCATGATGGCACAGGCCCTGGCCCCGACCGGCGCCATGTTCGCCTTCATCTCCTTGTGGACCGGCTCCTTCTGGGGCAAGCCGATGTGGGGCACCTGGTGGGTGTGGGACGCGCGCATCACCTCGGAACTGATCCTGCTGTTCCTCTACCTGGGCTATATGGCCCTGGTCAGCGCCATCGACGACCGCCGGCGCGCCGACCGCGCCAGCAGCATCCTGCTCCTGGTGGGGGTGGTGAACGTCCCCATCATCTACTTCTCGGTGAAGTGGTGGAACACCCTGCACCAGGGCGCCAGCGTCAAGATGAACGGCCAGACCAGCATGGACGAGACCATGCTCTGGACCATGCTCATCATGGCCCTGGGCTTCTGGGCCTACAGCATCGCCATGGCGATGGTCAGGGTGCGCGCCATCATGCTGGAGCGCGAATACGACGCGCAGTGGGTGCGCGAACTGGTGGGAGAACGGGCATGAGCATCTGGGACAAACTGGACATGGGCAAATACGCCCTCTACGTATGGGGCTCCTTCGGCATGACCGCCCTGTGCATGATCCTCGAACCCCTGTTGCTGAACAAACGGGCCAAACAGATCCGGCGGCAGATCGCGCGCCGCAACCGACTGGAAGACTGACTATGAAAGCACGTCACAAGCGCATAATCCTGATCCTGGTCGCGCTGGCCGCCCTGGGCGTCGCCACCGCGCTGGTGCTGAACGCGCTCAAGGGCAATCTCAACTACTTCTTCTCCCCCACCGAGGTGGCCGAGGGCAAGGCCCCGCGCGATCACGTGTTCCGCCTCGGCGGCATGGTCGAGAAGGGCAGCGTCCAGCGCGCCAAGGGCGATCTCACGGTGCACTTCACGGTCACCGACTTTCACAAGAAAGTGAAGGTCGCCTACAGCGGCATCCTGCCGGACCTGTTCGAGGAGGGTCAGGGCGTCATCGCGCAGGGCAAGCTGAGACCGGACGGCACCTTCGTGGCCGACGAGGTCCTGGCCAAGCACGATGAGAACTACATGCCGCCGGAGGTCGCGGACGCCATGAGCAAGGGCGAAAAGGCCCGTCTGCAAGCCACTGTTTCAGGTAAATAATCATGATTCCAGAACTCGGACAGATCACGCTCGCGCTCGCCCTGGCCCTGGCCGTGGTGCAGGGCGTATTCCCCCTGGTCGGCGCGCAGCGCGGCATCGCCAGCTGGATCGCCCTGGCGCGCCCGGTGGCGCGCCTGCAGGCCCTGGTCATCGCGGTGGCCTTCGCGCTGCTGGTGTACAGCTTTCTGACCCATGACTTCTCGGTGCTGTATGTGGCCGAGAACTCCAACACCCATCTGCCCACGCCCTATCTGGTCTCGGCCGTGTGGGGCGCGCACGAAGGCTCGCTGCTGCTGTGGGCCCTGATCCTGGGCGTGTGGACCACCGCGGTCACCTTCTTCAGCCGCAGCGTGCCCGAGATCGTGGTGGCTCGGGTGCTGGGCGTGCTCGGCCTGATCAGCGTCGGCTTCCTGCTGTTCATGATCATCACCTCCAACCCCTTCGACCGCCTGCTGCCGGCCGCCCCCGAGGGCCGCGACCTCAACCCCCTGCTGCAGGACCCGGGCCTGGTGGTTCACCCGCCCATGCTCTACATGGGCTATGTCGGCTTCGCCATTCCCTTCGCGTTCGCGGTCGCCGCCATGATCGGCGGCCAGCTGGACGCCGCCTGGGCGCGCTGGTCGCGTCCCTGGACGCACGCCGCCTGGATCTTCCTGACCCTGGGCATCACCCTCGGCTCCTGGTGGGCCTATTACGAACTGGGCTGGGGCGGCTGGTGGTTCTGGGATCCGGTCGAGAACGCCTCCTTCATGCCCTGGCTGGTGGGCACCGCGCTGATGCACTCCCTGGCGGTGACCGAGAAGCGCGGCGCCTTCAAGGCCTGGACCGTGCTGCTGGCGATCTTCGCCTTCTCGCTCAGCCTGCTGGGCACCTTCCTGGTGCGCTCCGGCGTGCTGACCTCGGTGCACGCCTTCGCCTCCGATCCCAAGCGCGGGGTGTTCATCCTGATGTTCCTGTTCACCGTGGTCGGCTCCTCGCTGCTGCTGTACGCGATCCGCGCCAACCAGATCAAGAGCACGGTGCGCTTCGAGACGCTCTCGCGCGAGACCTTCCTGCTGCTGAACAACGTGATCCTGCTGGTCTCGGCGGTCGCGGTGCTGCTCGGCACCCTGTACCCGCTGATCAGCGACGCCCTGCAGCTGGGCAAGATCTCGGTCGGCCGGCCCTATTTCGACCGCATCTTCATGCTCCTGACCCTGCCGCTGATCGCGCTGATCGGCATCGGCGCCATGGCGCGCTGGAAGCGTGACAGCGCCGAGCGCCTGTGGCACAAGCTGCGCCTGCCGGCGGCGGTGGCCGTGGTCCTGGCGCTGGCCCACAGCCTGCTGCTGGTGCCCTTCTTCAATCCCATGACCCTGCTCGGCATCACCCTGGCGCTGTGGGTGGCGACCTCCACCCTGGCCGGTCTGCGCGATCGCATGAAGCCGCACAACAACCTGCGCCACATCCCGCGCGGCTACTGGGGCATGGTGCTGGGCCACCTGGGCATCGCGGTGTTCGTGACCGGAGTGGCCATGACCTCCACCTACTCCACCGAAAAGGACATCCGCCTGGCGCCTGGCGAGACCTACGCGATGGGCGGCTACACCTTCGAGTTCAAGGGCGTGAGCTCGGTGCCCGGCCCCAACTACACTGCCCACGAAGGCACCATCGTCGCCCGCGAGGGCGACAGGGTCGTGGCCGAACTGCATCCTCAGAAACGCACCTATCTGGTACAGAAGATGCCCATGACCGAGGCCGCCATCGACGCCGGCCTGTTCCGCGACCTGTACGTGGCCCTGGGCGAGGATCTCGGCAACGGCGCCTGGAGCCTGCGCATCTACCACAAGCCCTTCGTGCGCTGGCTGTGGCTGGGCGCCCTGATCATGGCCCTGGGCGGCCTGATGGCCGCCAGCGACCGGCGCTACCGCGCCTTGGCACGCCGCCAGGCACCGGCCGGCGGCATGGTTGAATCCGCCAGGAGCTGACTTATGAGCAAGAAGGCGATCATCCCCCTGGTCCTGTTCCTGGGCCTGTCGGGACTGTTCTATTACATGCTGATGGAGATGAACAGGGGCGAGTACAACCCGCGCGACATCCCCACCGAGTTCATTGGCCGCGCCGCGCCGGACTTCACCCTGCCCTCGCTGTTCGACCCGCAGAAAAAGGTCCGCTCGGCCACCTACAAGGGCCGCCCCTGGCTGCTCAACGTCTGGGGCTCCTGGTGCCCCGAGTGCTGGCGCGAGAGCGACTACCTGGTGGCCCTCAAGCAACGCGGCATCCCCATCGTGGGCATCGACTGGCGCGACGACCCGGCCGACGGCAAGGCCATGCTGGCGCGCGCGGGCAACCCCTTCCTCGAGGTCGGCCTCGACCCGGACAGCTCCATGGCCATGGACTACGGCGTCTATGGCGCGCCCGAGACCTTCCTGATCGACGCCGACGGCATCATCCGCGCCAAGCACAAGGGAGCCCTGACCGAAGCGGCCTGGCAGGAAAAGTTCGCCCGCTACTTCCAGAAGGGTCAATGACATGAGAAGCCTGCTCCTGATCACCGCCCTGCTGTTCAGCCTGCTGGCCCAGGCCACCAACATCGAGGTCTACGACTTCGACAACGACCAGCAGGAGCGGACCTACAAGGAAATCACCACCGAGCTGCGCTGCCTGGTGTGCCAGAACCAGGACATCGCCGACTCCAACGCCGAACTGGCGCAGGACATGCGTCACAAGGTGTTCAAGATGCTCAAGCAGGGCAAGGAAAAGCGCGAGATCATCGACTTCATGGTCAAGCGCTACGGCGACTTCGTGCTCTACAAGCCGCCCTTCGAGGGACGCACCCTGATCCTGTGGATCGGGCCCTTCATCCTGTTCGTGCTGGCGGTCTGGCTGATGCTGCGGGCGATCCGCAAGGCCCGCGAACGCGACCAGAAGCCCGCCATCGAATCCACCCAACTCGACCAGGCCCACCACCTGCTCGAAGACGACGACACCCAAAGCGGTAACCAGGAATGACCACCAGCTTCATCTTCATCAGCGCCGCCATGATCCTGGCGGTGATCGGACTGCTCACCCCCACCCTGCTGCGCCGTCACCGCGTCGCCGCCGAGGGCCGCCAGCGATACAACGTGCAGGTGGCGCGCGACCGCCTCGCCGAGCTGCAGGCCGAACACGCCAACGGCGATCTCTCCGACGAAGAGTTCGAGCAGGCCAAGAAGGATCTCGAGATCGCCCTGGCCCAGGACCTGACCGTCCCCAGCCAGGACCAGGAGATCGACGACAACGGCCGCGCAGGCGCCCTGACCCTGGCCCTGCTGCTGATCCTGGTGCCGGCCATCGTGGCGATCACCTATACCGAGACCGGCACCCCGGCCGCGCTGGGCATCTCCGGCCCGGGCAAGGCCCCGGCCGAGCAGAAGGCCGTCGCCGGGCACGACAGGATGCCGCCGATCGGCGAGCTGGTCAAAAAGCTCGAGGACCATCTCAAGAAAGACCCCAACAACGTGGACGGCTGGTTCCTGCTGGGCCGCACCTACATGAAGCTGGAACGCTATGACGATGCCGTGCGCGCCTTCCGCAGGCTCAACGCCCTGCAGCCCGACAACAGCACCGCCCAGATCTCCCTGGCCGACGCCCTGTCCATGCAGAACAAGGGGCAGATCTCCGATACCGCCCTGGAGCTGCTGCACCAGGTCGAGAAGCGCGAGCCCAGGAACGTCACCGCCCTGTGGCTGCTCGGCAACGCCGCCGCCCAGCGCGGCCAGGACCGGCAGGCCCTGGACTACTGGGCACGCGCCTACCCGCTGCTGGCCGACGAGCCCGCCATGCAGGCCGAACTGGGCAACTCCATCCGCCAGATCGAGGCACGCAGCGGCCTGAGCGCCAAGATCAAGATACCCAAACCGCTGCCCTCCATCATGGG
>JALVTT010000184.1 GCA_027024025.1 Sedimenticola sp. | reverse complement strand
ACTCTGGGGCGGGCGCGGGGAGAGTTTAGCAGTTGCCTCACCCGGTCCTCAAGTTGGCGGTTGTCCATTGCAGCTACCAGACCTATAGGGAAACAGTTTCTCAGCAATTCTCCCACCCCGCCTCGGTCCCAGCCGACGACAGGGGTTCCCAGGCTTAGCGCCTCGGCGACAGTGCGGCCGAAGGACTCTGGCTTGTTGGAAAGAGAAAACACCAGGTCACTGATAGCGTAGATTTCCCGCATGTCACTGCGGGGGCCAGTTAAGGTGATCTGTTGCTGCAGGCCTAGGCGCTGTATTGTCTGGCGTAGTTCCTCGGCATAGGCACGATGGTTTGGGTCTTCGCCGCCGACAATTAGGCCGTGTACAGGGAGTCCTAAAGCAACCAAGGTGGCGATCAGTTCAATGAATGTATGGTGCCCTTTGAGTCGAGTAATGCGGCCTGGCAGAGTAAGCAAGATGCAATTACCCGCGTCGGGGAATTGTTCGAAAAATGTATGCCTCCATCGTTTTGTTGGTTGGAAGCCGTATGGGAATTCGGCCGGATCTACCCCGCGTTGAATCAAGTGGATTCGTTCGGACGGGCATTGTGGATAATGGCGCTGAATATAGTTCCGAAGGGTCTCTGATACTGCGATTATCGCGTCGCCCCGGGTCATGATCGCGCTGTAGCGCGAGACCGAGTACATGCCGTGGACCGTGCTGATGCGCACGGGCCGCTGGTCCGCCGGCAGACCGCGCAGGGCAAATTCCAGGATCCAGGCGGGTAGACGCGAGCGCACGTGCACGATATCCACCGCCTCATCGAGCAGCAGCCCGCGCAGCGGGCGCACCAGGCGCAGGGTGGCGGGATGCTTGCGCCCGATCTCCCGGGTGATGTGTTCGCTGCCCTCGTCGAGCAGTTGTTCGACCAGACGGCCGCCTGCCGACATCACCAGGGAGCGGTGGCCGGCCGCCACCAGGGCGCGGGCCACCTCCAGGGTGCCGCGCTCCACCCCGCCGCCCTCCAGGGCCGGGAGCAGTTGCAGGACGGTCAGCGGTTTGTCGGCCATCTTCGGAGGATCTCGTCGGCGCAGCGCCCCGCCTCGTCCAGCGGCGCGGTTGCCTGCAGGATGCCGGTCTGTTGCCAGCGGTCGAAGGGCGTGAGCAGGCCATCTTCGGTCAGGCGGTCCACGCCGCGGCTGATCCGGGTGGTTCGGTGTCGGGGCACGGCGACCAGCCCCACCGGGGCGCCGGTGCTCAGCGCCTCGTACACCATCGAGGCGCTGTCCTCGCTCACCCAGACCTGGCTGGCACGGGCCATCTCGGCCTGGATCCGCCCGGGCTGGGTTGTCTCCCAGCGAATGAAGTCACAGCCGGCCGCCAGCAGCGCCTCGCGGGTGTCTGGCGGGGTGCGTGGCGAGTCGCCGATCCGGAAGGACACCGTCGGCTGGCGACTGATGATCTCGGTTATCTGGGCAAGGATCGCCTCGTCGTCCCAGCCATGATGGCGCGAAGGCCCGCCGATCAGGATCAGACCGGTGCCTGGCTCGCGCGTGCCCGAGGGACGCGCCGTGCTCAGCACTCCGCGGGTGACGATGACGTTGTCGCGTGCCGGGGGGCGGTCGTGTTCGGGGATCAGGCACAGATCGAACCATGCCAGGGGCAGCGAGGGTTTCATCAATACCACGATACGCCCGCCGTAACGGCGCCGGACTGCCAGGGCGGCAAAGTGGGTGGCATGCCCGGCGGCCAGAATCAGGTCCGGTGGCGGCAGGCCCGCTCCGGACGGAAAGCGTCCGGTCAGCCACTGCCAAACCGGCCCGGCGCCGCCGGTCACCTCGATGTCGAGGCACCTGACCGGCACGCGCCCGCCCAGCGCCTGGCTCAGCCCCTCGATCTGGGTGAGGTGGCCGCGGCGCCCGTCCAGCAGTCGCCAGATGTTGAGTGTGTCGGTCGTCAAGGTCAGGGGCGTGGCGGAGATGTTGCTGGCCGGTTGTGCCCGGAGGCTGTTGGTCGGTGTGGCCCATTATAGGCCGTCTCGCGAGGCAGTTCGCGTGCCAGCATGGGACGCAGCAGCGAGGCGCCGAAGATCGAAAGGTGGTCGTCGTCTCGATAGAGTGACTGCCCGTCCCGCATCAGATCGCATTGGCTGTCGTGGCAGAGCACAGAAGCTGGATCGAGCACCGTGACACGGGGGGGCTGCGCCACGCTGTCGAATACCCGATCGACGAAATGTTGCCGTCTGCGGTGGCTGGCAAGCGAGGTGTCGAGGCGGTCCAGCGGGGCGCCGTGTTCGATATGACGGGTGAGTTCATTGGGCACCCAGAAGGGATATTCCGGCACCTGGCGCAGGATCACCAGTTTCTGCGCGCCGTTCGCCAGCAGGCGCTTCACCGTATCGCGGAAGTGGCTGGCGAACAGGCGCCGGCCTTCGGTGCGGTTGTGCGCGGCCCCCCTGGCATCGCCGTAATACATCTCCGGGTTGCGGGCATCCAGGGCAGCGGGGTCATGCCCCTCGGCATAGACCGCCCAGCGCGCGATCATGGCGATCACCGGAAACTCACCGGCATGTTGGATCAGGCGTTCGTTGATCCGGGCGCAGGGATAGTCGGCCAGGCGCGTGGCCTGGTTGGTGAGATAGACCCCGGCCACCGGAGGGCAACCGACCAGAAGATAGTTTTGACGGCGCTGCGCCGCGATGGCGTCGATCGCCGGCCACAGGGCGCCGAGGTGACTGTCGCCCCAGACCGCAAAGGCGGCCGGGCGGTCTGCGATGTTATGCAGGCAGAGGATGCCCAGTTCCGTGCGACGTTGGCTGGCGCAGCCGGGGTATTTCTCCTGGGAACGGGTGTAGAGGGCGGCCGCCCGGTCCGAGAAACGGGACAGTACGCCCTTGTCGACGGCGATGGCCTTGCCGATGAGCGCGACCAGCGCCAGTGACGCCAGGGCGGTTCGGAGCAGGGTCCGGTCGGAGGCGATCCAGCGCCTTTTCCTGATAGGGGTCTCCAGCAGGTGGAAGGAGGCCGCCGACAGGACCAGGGCGGCCAGCAAGGCGCCTCCGATGGCGAGGGCGGGATGGTCGGTGCCGCTGTTGTGTGCCAGCACCAGCAGCGGCCAGTGCCACAGGTAGAGCGAATAGGAGATCAGGCCGATATAGACGACGGGACGCAGCGAGAACAGTTGGCCCGGTGTGGTATGGGTGTGCGTATTGGCGTAGATGAACAGAGCCGCCCCCAGGCAGGGCAAGAGCGCGGCCGCGCCGGGGAAGCGGGTGTTGTGATCGAGCATGAACAGAGACAGCGCCATCAGCAGCAGACCGGTCCATGCCAGGATCTCGCGCAGCCAGCGTGGTGCATGCCAGTGATGCTCATGGGCCACATGAAAGGCGATGGTCGCGCCCAGCAGCAGTTCCCAGGCCCGGCTCTGGGGCAGGTAGAAGGCGGCGGTCGGCCGGGACAGGGTGAGACCGACCGAGACAGCCAAAGAGGCCAGCAGAAGCACCAGGATGAACCACAGCGGCCGCTTCAGGCGCATCAGCAGCAGCATGACCAGCGGATAGGCGATGTAGAACTGTTCTTCCACCGACAGCGACCAGGTGTGCAGCAGCAGCTTGGTCTGCGCCGGCGCCGCGAAATAGCCCGAGTTGTGCAGAAAGTGGAAGTTGGATCCGAAGATCGCCTGGGATGCCAGCGAGGTGCCGAATTTGAGAAACTCGCGCGGCATGAGCAGATACCAGCCGATGAGCAGCGCGGTGAGCAGGACCGGCAGCAGCGGCGGCACGATGCGCCGGGCGCGCCGGGCCCAGAAGCGCTTCAGACTGAAGCGGTTCTCGGCCATGTCCCGCAGTACCACCGAGGTGATCACGAAGCCGGAGATCACAAAGAAGATGTCCACGCCGACAAAGCCGCCTGGCAGCCAGGCGGGCGCCGCATGAAACAGCAGCACGCTCAGGATGGCCAGGGCGCGCAGTCCGTCGATATCCGGCCGGTAACGGAAGTATCTCGCCTTGGGATAGAAGGCCATGCTCAATCTCCGCCCCGGGCTGCGGCGATGCGGGCCAGGGCTTCGGCGATGAGCGCCGATGCCTTGGGGGTCCAGTGGGAATCGTCGATATAGAAGACGTCCTTCTCGCCGCGCTCCACGGCCCTGCGGAGGATGGCCTCGGTATCGATCCACGCATAGCCGGTAGCCTGTTTGCGCAACAGGCGGAACAGCGGATCGGCCTCGTAGTCCGGGTCGCTGAAGTCGGGTTGGTAGAGCCCGTACTTGGTGACCACGGGCATGAAGATCAACCGGATGCCGGCGGCGGCCAGGCGCGCATGCAGGGCGTTGAGGGTGTCGTCGATGGCGCGGACATTGGCCGGCGTGTGCTTGCGCACGGCATGCAGATCGCCGCGGTAGAACAGCATCTCCCGACCGTCGCCGACGCTGAAGCGCGGCGCGCGCAGCCGCACCCGGCAGGCCTTGGAGGTGAAGGCGCAGTCGTCCAGCCGGTACATCAGCTTGTTCCACCAGTACTTGATGTTGCCGGTGTTGATGAACCGGACCGGCGGCAGTTCCAATCCGGTGGCGCCGGCCTGGTGCGAGCCGAACCGGTAGTAGGCGTCGATGCGCGCCCGCGTCATGTTGCGATGCCGGTCGGGCGCGATGGCGTAGCGGCTGGCGACCTTGCGGGCGGTGGATTCGAGCAGCAGATAGCGGGGATGGATCTTCTGCAGGATGCCGCTGTTGAGCAGGATGTCGATGGTGTCGATACCGTGAGTGCCGGGCAGGGGGCGCAGATTGAGCACCTTCCAGCCCAGGCGGGAGGCGATGAAGTCCTGGTAATAGCGGTTGGGGCCGCCGGCGCCGCCGTTGGAGAAGGAGTCGCCGATGGTCAGCAGATCGACCGGTCCACCGTCATAGTCGGCGGCCTCCAGGTGACGCCGGGGCAGGGTGATACGGTTCCTGCGGGGCTGCACCAGGTCGGTGATATAGCCCAGCCGGGCCAGATCGCCGATGACCATGCCCTGGAAGCGGGTCAGCAGCGGACGCAGCGCATAATGCCAGGTCAGGGCATTGAACAGCACGAACAGGACGGCGCCGGCCACAAAGGTGAGATTGAAGGTGCGGTAGCTCATCAGAAGTTGAAATACAGGAATTCGCTGACCTTGCCCATGTTCAGCAGGATGCCCATGAAGCCCAGAGTCACCAGCGCGGCCAGGGCCGGTGTCGGCCTGAAGCGTTGCAGCAGCTGCTGGGAATTGGGTCGGGTGATGGCGATGTAGAGCATCGCCGCGATCATGAAGTACGGCGTGCGCCCAAGGTGCAGATGGGTGAAAAGCGCGGGGAAGTGCTGCGCCAGTTGCGCAAACCCGGGCCAGTGCGTCAGGTGTTCGGACAGCCGCAGGCCCGTGGGGTCGAGCATGCCGCGCAGCACCCGCAGCGCATCGTCCCAGGTCCTGGCGCGAAAGAACACCCAGCTGGCGTTGATGAAGTTGAAGGTGATCAGCCAGGCCAGCCAGTGCGGCAGGCTCAGACGGGTCCATGCCCAGAGGCGCTGTACGACCATGGCCAGGCCATGCAGAAAGCCCCAGAATACGAAGGTCCAGCCCGCGCCGTGCCAGAGTCCGCCGAGCAGAAAGGTCAGTATCAGATTGCGGCCGGTGGCCAGGGGCGATCCCCGGTTGCCGCCCAGGGGGATGTAGACATAGTCGCGCAGGAAGCGCGACAGGGTGATGTGCCAGCGGCGCCAGAAGTCCTGGATGTTGCGGGCCTGATAGGGGCTGTCGAAGTTGATGGGCAGGCGGATGTTGAACAACAGGGCGCTGCCGATGGCCATGTCCGTGTAGCCACTGAAGTCGAAATACAGCTGCAGCGAGTAGGCCAGCGATGTGGCCCAGGCCTCGAACAGGCTGAGCACCTGGTGGTTGTCGAAGCCCGGGGTGGCGATCTCCGCAAAGTAGTCGGCGATCATCACCTTCTTGAACAGGCCGATGCAGAACAGGGTGATGCCCAGGGCGATATTCCGGTGGTTGATGCGCCGGTTCTCCCGCTCGGCGAACTGGGGCATCATCTCCGCGTGGTGCACGATGGGACCGGCGATCAGCTGCGGAAAGAAGGTCACGAACAGCGCATATCGGACGAAGTCGTATTCCCGGGTGGCGCCGTGATAGCTGTCGACCAGATAGGCGATCTGCTGGAAGGTAAAGAAGGAGATCGCCAGAGGCAGGGTCAGGCCGAGCGGTGACAGATTGCCACCCAGGCCGTCGACGATATCGATGAAGAAGTCGGCATACTTGAAGATCCCGAGCAACAGCAGGTTGGCGGCGACACCCAGGGCCAGTAAAAAGCGGCGCTGCGCGCGTCTATTGGCCAACAGTCGGCCAAGGGCGTAGTTGAACAGGATGGAACCGATCAGAAGTGGCAGAAAGTCCAGCCGCCAGCTGGCATAGAAATACAGCGAGGCCAGGATCAGCAGCAGGGTGGCGGCGCGGCTCAGGCCGAGGCGGTGGAGCCACAGATACAGGGCCGCTGTCAGCGGCAGGAACAGCAGGATGTATTCGTAGCTATTGAACAGCATGGGGTCAGGGCCTGCCGCTCAGGAGTCCCCGGGCGCCGTGCCGCTGAACAATTGCGCCTGATTGAGCCGGTAATAGATGCCACGGCGCTGCATCAGCGACTCATGGGTGCCGTCCTCGACGATCTGTCCCTGTTCGAACACCAGGATGCGGTCGGCCTGCTGAACCGTGGACAGGCGGTGCGCGATCACCAGGGTGGTGCGGCCCTCGCGCAGGCGCTCCAGGCCCTGCTGCACCAGGCGTTCGGACTCTGTGTCCAGCGCCGAGGTGGCCTCGTCCAGGATCAGGATGCGCGCGTCGGTGATCAGTGCGCGGGCGATGGCCAGGCGCTGACGCTGGCCGCCGGAGAGCTTGACGCCGTTCTCGCCGATGAGGGTGTCGAAGCCCCGGGGCAGGGCCTCGATGAACTCCAGCGCCCCGGCGTCCCTGGCGGCCTGGCGGATGCGCTCGCGGTCGGCATCGGTGCCATAGGCGATATTGTTGGCGATGCTGTCGTTGAACAGGATGACCTGCTGATCGACCAGCGCGATGTGCCGGCGCAGGCTGGCCAGACGTACCTCACGGGTATCGATGCCGTCGATCAGGATGCGTCCGGCGGTCAGCTCATGCAGGCGCGGGATCAGGCTCACGAAGGTGCTCTTGCCGCTGCCCGAGGCGCCGACCAGGGCGGTCATGCGGTCGGCCTGGATCTCGACATCCAGCGGCCCGATGGCGTCGCGGTCGGCGCCGGGGTAGCGGAAACGCGCCTGTTCGAAACGGATCTGCCCGGTGACCCGTTCCAGGGAGCGGGTGCCGGTATCGGCCTCCGGCACCTCGTCCAGCAGGGCGAACACGGTCTCGGCCGCGGCCAGTCCGCGCTGCAGGGGGGCGGTCAGCTTGGTCAGGCGCTTGATGGGCGAGAACAGCAGGCCCAAGGCGGTGAAGAAGGCGACAAATCCGCCCACCGTGAGCTGGTCTTCTGAGGCGCGGTTGGTGCCGATGTAGATCACGGTCGCCATGATGCCGGCGCCGACGAATTCGATGGCGGGAACGCCGAGGGTTGCCGCGACAGCCAGCTTGTACTGTTGATGGCGGATCTTTTTCGCGATGCGTTCGAAACGGCTCGCCTCGTAGTCCTGTCCCCCGTGGATCTTGATGATCTTGTGACCGCGGGTGGTCTCTTCCAGCACGTGGGTCATGTCGCCGAAGTTTTGCTGCAGATCCCGGTTCAGGCGCCGCTGGCGCTGGCCGATGTACTTGGCGATCAGCGCGGCCGTTGGCATCAGGATGAAGGTAAACAGGCTCAGTTGCCAGTCCAGCCAGAACACATAGGCCAGCAGGCCGACCACCGTGAGGCTGTCCTTGATCAGGGCGTTGAACACCTGTACCCCGGCATGCGAGATCTGGGATACGTCATAAGTGAAGCGCGAGATCACATTGCCGCTGACGGTGCGCTCGTAGAAGGCGGTGGGCAGCACCAGCAGGCGGTTGAACATCTCCTCGCGCAGGGTGTGCATGAGCCGTGTGGAGATGGCCGCGAAGGCGGCGTTGCTGCCCAGCTGGGCCAGGCCGCGCACCAGGAACAGGGCGACCAGGCCCACCGGCGCCCATTTGAGATAGAGCGGATCCTTTTCGACGAAGGTCCCGTCCAGCAGTGGCTTGAGCAGGCCGGGGATGCCGGCCTCCGAGGCGGCCAGCAGTACCATCGCCAGGATGCCGCCGATGAAGATGCGCCAGTAGGGCCTGAAGTATCCGAGCAGGCGCAGCAGCAACTGGCGGCTGGAGGGGGGCAGGGGGTGCATCAGCGGTCTGGACCCCCACCCCGGCCCTCCCCCTGAGAGGGGGAGGAGGCTGTATGGATGCCCTTTCCTGTTCCCTTCATCACAGCGCCTGTCTCAGCACGTCCACGATATGGTCCTGGGTCTCCTCGTCCAGGTAGGGATGCATGGGCAGGCTGACGACCCGTTCGGCCAGGGCGTGCGCGACCTCGAGGCTGCCATCGACCCGGCAGATGTCGCGCAGCGCCGGCTGCCGGTCCAGGGTGATGGGGTAGTAGACCGCGCTGGGGATGCCGGCCTGTTGCAGGGCCTCGCGCACCCGTTCACGGTCGTTCACCTGCAGGGTGTATTGCGCGTACACGCTGGTGCAGTCGGACGGGATATAGGGCGTCATGCAGTCGTGGTCCGCCAGCAGCGTGCTGTAGCGCGCGCCGATGCGGGCGCGGTCCTCCACCTCCTCGTCGAAGATTTCGAGCTTGGACAGGATCACCGCCGCCTGCATCCCGTCCATGCGTCCGTTGATGCCGAGCCGCGGGTGATGGTAGGGCGCGTCCTGGCCGTGGTTACGCAGCTCGCGCAGGCGCGTGGCCAGCGCCTCGTCGTTGGTGAAGCAGGCCCCGCCGTCGCCGTAGCAGCCCAGCGGCTTGGCCGGGAAGAAGCTGGTGCAGCCGATGGTGGACAGGCCGCAGGAGCGTCGCCCCTGGTAGGTGGCGCCAAAGCTCTGGGCGCCGTCCTCGATCACCGGCAGGCCGTGCTCGGCCGCGATCTCGTTGACCAGGGCCATGTCGGCGCACAGGCCGAACAGGCCGACCGGCATGATGGCCCGGGTACGCTCGTTGATCGCGGCGGCGAGCCGGCTGGGGTCCAGGTTGTAGGTCTGTGGGTCGATATCGACGAACACCGGGGTGGCCCCGACCAGGCCGATCACCTCGGCGGTGGCGATGAAGCTGAACGGCGTGGTGATGACCTCGTCGCCCGGGCCGATCTCCAGGGCCATCAGGGCCAGCAGCAGGGCGTCGGTGCCGCTGGCGACCGATACGCAGTGCGCCACGCCGGCGTAGTCGGCTAGCCGTTGTTCCATCTCGCCGACTTCCGGGCCGAGGATGTACTGGCCGTGATCCAGGATGGCGGCGAGCCGACGGTCCAGGTCGTCCCGGATACGGAGCTGCTGGGTCTTGAGGTCGATGAACTGCATTCGATGTTCCGCAATAGCTTGGCTGGCCGGACATTCTACATGAAGCGGGCCGGCGTCCGGCTCAGTGCTTGGGGCGGCGGGCCGGGTAGGGTGGCGGGCCGTCGTCCGGGCGGGTCTTGAAGCGGCGGTGGATCCAGTTGTACTGCGCCGGGGCGATGCGCGCCCAGCGGCCGAAGACCGCGTTGACCCGTTGCGCGTCCAGCGCCGGATCCTCGCCCATGTGCGCGATCTCCGGCTCGATGTACAGGCGGTAGCCGCCGGGTTCGCGCAGCAGCACGAAGGGCACCACGCGGGCCCCGGTGGCTCGGGCAAAGCGGCTGGTGGCGGTATGGGTGGCGGCGGGGACGCCCATGAAGTCGGCGAATACCTTGCCCTTGCGGCTGTAGTTCTGGTCAGGCGCGAACCACACCGCGCCGCCCTGCTTCAGCACCCGGATCATGCCGCGCACATCGTCGCGCGGGATGATCCCGAGCATGTGCCGGCACCGGTTGCGGTCGATCAGATACTGCAGCACCGGATTCTCGTTGGGACGGTACATGGCATGGCTGGGACGGCGGGCGCCGAGGTAGCGCCCGGACAGTTCCAGCGAGCTGAAATGCGCGGTCAGAAAGATGGTGCCGCGGCCATCGTCCGGCGGCAGCCGTTCCGCGCCCTCGACGCCCAGCAGCAGGGCCTCCAGGCGTCGCCGCGGCCACCACCAGGCCATGCCGATCTCCAGCAGGCCCCGGCCCAGCGCCGCGAAGTGCTGTCTCAGCAGGCGCTGGCGCGCCTTGTCGTCCCGTTCCGGCAGGCACAGCCGCAGGTTGATCTCCGCGATCTGGCGGCGGCGCAGGGCAAAGGGGTACAACAGCAGGCCCAGGCCGCCGCCGATGGCCATGATGGCCGGATGGGGCAGCAGCACGATCAGGCGCAGCAGGCCGATGCCGGCCCAGGTGGGCCAGTGACGCGGATGCAGCAGGGCGCGGGGTATCTTCATCGGCGCGGAGTTTATCACCGGCGGTGGCGGGCCGTTATACAATGCCGCATCCCTGGTCACCGGATGTTCGATGTACGCCCTCTACACCCTTCTGATCCACGCCGCCCTGCCCGCCGTCCTGGCGCGCCTGCTGTGGCGCAGCCGCAAGGCGCCGGCCTATCGGCGGCGCTGGGGCGAGCGTTTCGGCCAGGTTCCGCGGCGCCCGGCGCCCGGGGGGGTCTGGATCCACGCCGTCTCGGTGGGCGAGGTGCAGGCCATCGCCCCGCTGGTGCGGCGGCTGCAGGAACGCCATCCCGATCTGGCGATCACCCTGACCACCACCACGCCCACCGGCTCGGACCAGGTGCGGCGGCTGTTCGGCGACAGCGTCGCGCACAGCTACATGCCCTATGATCTGCCCCGCTTCCTGGAGCGTTTTCTGCAGGCGGTGCGGCCGCGTTACTTTCTGATGGTCGAGACCGAGGTCTGGCCCAATCTGCTGCGCGCCTGCCGCGCGGCCGGGGTATACAGCCTGCTGGCCAACGGGCGTCTTTCGGAGCGCTCGCTGCGCGGCTACCGGCGCCTGGGCGGTTTCTCGCGCCGGGTGTTCGCCGGGATCGACCAGGTCGCGGCCCAGACGGAGGACGACGCGCGCCGCTTCGTCGAGGCCGGGGTGCCCGCCGGGCGGGTCAGCGTCACCGGCAGCATCAAGTTCGATATCGATATCCCGGCCAGCGTGCGCGAACAGGTGGAGGTGATGCGGCGCAACTGGGGCGGACGCCCGGTGTGGATCGCCGCCAGCACCCACGAGGGCGAGGACGAGGTGGTGCTGGTCGCCCATTCGCGCCTGTTGCGCGTGATGCCGGACGCCCTACTGATCCTGGTGCCGCGCCATCCGGAGCGCTTCGGGCGCGTGGCGCTGCAGGCGGTGCGCCTGGGGTTCCCCGTGATACGCCGTTCCGATGGCAGTCTGCCGGGGCCGGAGCACTCGGTCTATCTCGGCGATACCATGGGCGAGCTGCCGGTGCTGCTGGGGGCCTCGGATGCCGCCTTCATGGGGGGCAGTCTGTCGCGTATCGGCGGGCACAACATGCTCGAGGCCGCGGCCCAGGGCGTGCCGGTCTGCTTCGGGCCGCATGTGTTCAACTTCGCCCTGATCGCGCGCATGCTCATCGAATGCGGGGCCGCGCTGGAGGTGGGGGATGCCGAGGAACTGGCCGGCGTCATGTCCCACTGGCTGTCGGACGCCAGCCTGCGCGCGAGCGCGGGCGAGGCCGGACGGCATATGGTGGCGCAGAACCGGGGCGCGCTGGACCGGCTCTACGGCCTGCTCGAATCGCGCCTGGGGGCCGGTTCGCCTGTCCAGGGTTTCGATGGTTCGGCGGGCGGCGCCGGGAGCGCCGGCGTCCCGCCGGCATCCTGAGGCGCCGGGTATCGCTGCCTGACGGCGGCAGGCGGGGTTTCAGAAAACGAACGCTTCCTTTTTCGGGGCGTTCTGCAGCGGCGGCAGCGAGGTCTCGCACAGGCCCTTGCGCAGCAGTTCGCCGTCGGCGGTGCGGGTGATCAGGGTGGCGCACATCACTGGCTTCTCGCCCTTCACCTGGAACAGGCGCCCGCCCGGCGCCAGCAGGCGTTCCAGTTTTTCGCAGGCCTGGGGGATGGAGCCGGTGATGGCGATCACATCGAAGCTCTGCTCGGGCAGATCGGCCTCGAAGATATCGCCCACCACCAGACGCGCGCCATTCAGCCCCAGGGCCGCCAGTTTCTCGCCCGCGCGGGCGCTGAGTTCAGGGTCGATCTCGTAGCTGGTCACCTGGCCGCCCAGGTGCAGCAGACAGGCGGTCACGAATCCGCTGCCGGTGCCGACCTCCAGCACCCGGTCGCCGGGTTGCACGTCGAGGGCCTGCAGCATATAGCCCTCCTGCAGCGGGGTCATCATCACCTCGCCGTTGGGCAGGGGCAGCTGGGTGTCGGCAAAGGCCAGGGGTTGCTGGCCCTCGTCCACGAAGTGTTCCCGGGGAATGGCCTTGAAGGCGTCGAGCACCCGCTCGTCGATGATCTCGCAGGGGCGGATCTGTTGTTCGACCATGTTGAAACGGGCCTTGTCGGTGTCGGGTGCAAGCATGCCAATCTCCAGCAGGTGAAACCAAAACCGGGCCGGATGTGGAAATACGCCCGGCCATCCCCCTCCCATTTGCGGGGAGGGGCCAGCAGCCTGTCGGACTTGATGCTGTTTGGCTGCAAATCCATGGATAGCGATCAACTGTACTTATCGGGTTCGCTAAATAGGCCGGCTATTCGCCTCACCCGATAAGCCCATTTGATTCGCTCCCCTGAATTTTCGCTTCAAATGGCCAAGTCCGACAGGCTGCTAGCCTACCGGGGAACCCCTGTGGTCGGCAACCTTGCCGTCCCGTCGAGTTGGGTGTGGGCCGGCTGGACAAAACCGAGTAAAATACTCAGAAACCAGCCAGGGACGCCCGCCTTTTGTCGTGGCGGCCTGAGAAGTACCCTGTGAACCTGATCATGAAAGTAATCCCCTCTCCCCCTTGGGGGAGAGGGTCAGGGAGAGGGGGAACAAGGAATGCCTGCCCCCTCCCCAACCCTCCCCCGCACGCGGGGGAGGGGGTTGTCGGTGCATTTTCACCTTAACAACCAGCTAGGGGCGCCCGTAGGGGCTGAGAAGTACCCTGTGAACCTGATCCAGTTAATACTGGGGGAGGGTGAGCCGGACCGAATGTCCAGTGGACATTCGCAGCCGGCGAACGCCTTGCCAGGGATGGCAAGGCCGGGGTTGGAAACGACCCCCGTGCCGCGACAGGATGTCGCGTCAGATTAACCAGCTAGGGGCGCCCGTAGGGGCTGAGAAGTACCCTGTGAACCTGATCCAGTTAATACTGGCGGAGGGAAGCTGAGTCAGAAACATCCACCCCCCCAACCGGGGCCCTTCTGTCTCTCCCTCCCCCTCGACGACGAGAGAAACCCAATGAGCGCCATCCCCGAAGAATTTATCAAGAAGACCGCCGAGCTTTCGGAAGAGGTCACCCGACCCTTCCCCAACTCGCGCAAGATCCATGTCCAGGGCTCGCGCCCGGACATCCGCGTGCCGATGCGCGAGATCAGCCAGTCGCCCACCCCGGCCAGTTTTGGCGAGGAGGAGAACCCGCCGATCACGGTGTACGACACCTCCGGCCCCTTCACCGATCCGGATGTGGAGGTCGACCTGCTGCGCGGCATGCCGGATGTGCGCACTGCATGGATCGAGGAGCGCGGCGACACCGAGCAGCTCGACGGCCCCAGTTCCGAGTACGGTCGCACGCGCCAGGCCGATCCGGCGCTCGCGCATCTGCGCTTCGAGCACATCCGGCCGCCGCGCCGCGCCAGGCCGGGCCGCAACGTCACCCAGATGCACTATGCCCGCCAGGGCATCGTCACCCCCGAGATGGAGTTCGTGGCGATCCGCGAGAACCAGCGCCTGGACGCGCTGCGCCGCGATCCGCGCTACGCCAAGCTGCTGCGCCAGCATCCCGGGCAGTCCTGGGGCGCGAACCTGCCCGACGAGATCACCCCGGAGTTCGTGCGTGACGAGGTGGCGGCAGGAAGGGCCATCATCCCGGCCAACATCAACCACCCGGAGCTGGAGCCGATGATCATCGGGCGCAACTTCCGGGTGAAGATCAACACCAACATCGGCAACTCGGCGGTGACCTCCTCCATCGCGGAGGAGGTGGAGAAGATGGCCTGGTCGGCGCGCTGGGGCGGCGACACCCTGATGGATCTCTCCACCGGCAAGAACATCCACGAGACCCGCGAGTGGATCCTGCGCAACGCCCCCATGCCCATCGGCACCGTGCCCATCTACCAGGCCCTGGAGAAGGTGGACGGCAAGGCCGAGGAGCTGACTTGGGAGATCTTCCGCGACACCCTGATCGAGCAGGCCGAGCAGGGGGTGGACTACTTCACCATCCACGCCGGGGTGCTGTTGCGCTATGTGCCGCTCACCGCCGAGCGGGTCACCGGCATCGTCTCGCGCGGCGGCTCCATCCTGGCCAAGTGGTGCCTGGCCCATCACCAGGAGAACTTCCTCTACACCCATTTCGAGGAGATCTGCGAGATCATGAAGGCCTACGACGTGGCCTTCAGCCTCGGCGACGGCCTGCGCCCCGGCTCCATCGCGGACGCCAACGACGCGGCCCAGTTCGGCGAGCTGGAGACCCTGGGCGAGCTGACCCGCATCGCCTGGGAACACGACGTGCAGGTGATGATCGAGGGGCCGGGACACGTTCCCATGCAGATGATCAAGGAGAACATGGACAAGGAGCTGCGCGACTGCTTCGAGGCGCCCTTCTACACCCTGGGGCCGCTCACCACCGACATCGCGCCCGGCTACGACCACATCACCTCCGGCATCGGCGCGGCCAACATCGGCTGGTACGGCACCGCCATGCTCTGCTACGTCACCCCCAAGGAGCACCTGGGCCTGCCCAACAAGGACGACGTGCGCGAGGGCATCATCACCTACAAGCTGGCGGCGCACGCCGCCGATCTGGCCAAGGGCCTGCCGGGGGCGCAGATCCGCGACAACGCCCTGTCCAAGGCGCGCTTCGAGTTCCGCTGGGAGGACCAGTTCAACCTGGGCCTGGACCCGGAACGGGCGCGCGAATACCACGACGAGACCCTGCCCAAGGACTCCGCCAAGGTGGCCCATTTCTGCTCCATGTGCGGGCCCCATTTCTGTTCCATGAAGATCACCCAGGACGTGCGCGAGTACGCCGAGCAGAAAAAGTTCAAGGACGTGGCCGTGGCGGTGGAAGCGGGCATGAAGGAGAAGGCCGAGGAGTTCCGCGAGCAGGGCGCCGAGATCTACAAACCGGTGTGAGGAGGCAGCCATGAGCGAACCAGAGTCCCCGCAGAACAAACCCTGCATCGTCGAACTGGAGGCCGGCAGGGAATACTGGTGGTGCGCCTGCGGGCGCTCCAAGATCCAGCCTTTCTGTGACGGTTCCCACAAGGGCACCGGCATCGAGCCGCTGCGCTTCGTGGAGGACCAGGGCGGCAAGCGCGGCCTGTGCTGCTGCAAGCGCACCGCCACCCCGCCGTACTGCGACGGCAGCCACAAGACCTGAACTCTGCACTTTTTTTCCAGACATTAGTGCCGCTTGTGAGGGGATCACCCCAGGCCCAGTCGCCGGCGGGCCTGTTCAAAGGCCTGGCGCAAGCGCGCCAGGGCGGCCTGGCTGGCCTCCGCGTCCAGGCCGCTGGCAGTGATGATGTCGGCCAGTTCCTGACCCAGGTGGTCCATGACGGGTGCCAGATCCGCCACCGGGATCGAGCTGGGCGCCGCCGTGGCGGGGCTGGCGGCCGCTTCCAGGGGCTCGACCCGGGCCGAGCGCGGGATCAGGCGCCGCGCGCCGCCATCGGCCGGATCGGCCTGCAGCGGGGTGGTCTTGAGGTACTCGGTCCCCTGGTGGCGGAAGCGGGCGCCGATGGGCAGTTGGCTGAATTTCATACTCGGATTGTAGTCTTCCCGCCGCCCCAGCCGCTATCCTTGCCTGCATGTCCGAGACCAAGACCATACGCCTGGACCGCCTGCTGTCGCAGGGTGCCGAGCTGTCGCGCAAGCAGGCCGGCATCGAGATCCGCAAGAAGCGCGTCACCCTGGATGGCGAGGTGGTGCGCGACCCGTCGATGCGGGTGCCGGTGGACGCCGATGTGGCCTGGCGTGGCCAGCCGGTGGCGCTGCCGGGGCGGCTGTATCTGGTGATGAACAAGCCGGCGGGTCTGGTGTGCGCGCGGCGCGACCCGGTGCATGCCACGGTCCTGGATCTGCTGCCGCCGGAGCTGGCGCGCCGGGTGCACATCGTGGGCCGCCTGGACCGGGACACCACCGGCCTGCTGCTGCTGACCGATGACGGCGAGTGGTCGCACCGGATCACCTCGCCACGCCAGGGCTGCGCCAAGCAGTACCTGGCCGGCCTGGCGGATCCCCTGAGCGAGGATGCCGAGCGGCGCTTTGCCGAGGGGATCCTGCTGCGCAACGAGGCCCAGCC
>JALVTT010000183.1 GCA_027024025.1 Sedimenticola sp. | reverse complement strand
CTTGAGCGGCGGCAGCATGGCTCAGGCGGCGCGTGGCTTGACCTGGCGGCGAATGAGGGCCTCCTTTTCGCGCCGTGCCAGACGCAGATCGTAGTCGGACTGGAGGTTGAGCCAGAACTCGGCGCTGGTGCCGAAGTAGCGGGCCAGCCGCAGGGCGGTGTCGGCAGTGATGGCCCGACTGCCGTTCAGAATGGCGGTGATGCGGTTCGGCGGCACGTGCAGGGCCCGCGCCAGGGCGTTGGCGGACAGATCCAGTGGCTCCATGAATTCACGGCGCAACAGTTCCCCGGGGGTGCTGAGCGGCAGCAGTTGCTGATCATGGCGCTTGTCGTTCATGGCATCGTTCTCAATGGTAGTCGGCGATCTCCACGTCCCAGGCATGGCCATCGTCCCAACGGAAATAGATGCGCCATTGGACATTGATACGGATGCTCCACTGGCCCGTACGATCGCCGCGCAGGGCTTCCAGCCGGTTGCCCGGTGGAGCTTTCAGGTCTTCCAGGCAGGTCGCGGCATCCAACAGCCGGAGCTTGTCGAAGGCCCTGGGCTGGATCTCCGGTGGCAGTTTTCCAGTCCGTCGTCCCTGGAATACCGTGGCCGTCGCCTTGTCACGAAAATCCTTTATCACGACAAGAGTAGTACGTGTTACGTAATGCGTCAATCAGGCGGCGCGATGTATGTCCAGGTCGACCCTGAAACCTGCCTGTGACAGCATGTTGACCAGCCGATCCACCGTGCATTTTTCGATGCGTCCCTTGATGATGTCGTTCAGGCGTGGCTGGGTCGTCCCCAGGTGGCGGGCGGCCTCCGCCTGGGTGAGACCCGACTGCTCCACGTATTCTGCGATCTTCATCATGAGCGCAGAGCGCAGCCTGAGGTTCTGCGCCATGCCGTGGTCCTGCTCGATGGCATCCCATACATCGTCATAGACTTTCTTTGTCGTCATTTCAGCCCCGTGCCAGCCTTTGCAGGCGCTTTTTCGCCAGATCGATGTCACGCTTGGCGGTCTTCTGCGTTTTCTTCTGGAAGGCATGCAACACATGGATGCCGTCACTCAAGCGGGCGATGTAGATCACGCGAAACTGCAACCCGACCTTGATGCGGATCTCCCGCACGCCTGCACCCACCGAAGGCATGGGTTTCCAGTCCGATGGATCCAGCCCATGCTGGACCCGGTCTATCTCGTATCCTGCACGTCTTCTTGCTGTGTCTGGAAAGTTTCGGATGACATCCAGGCTATCGCCTTCGAAGACCACCGGTTTCAGCTTAGGACGCATCGCCATTTATATCAAGATTGATATATCAGGTGCGGCGAACCAGCATCAGGCCACAGCCGAAGGCCTTGGCGGGGCCGATGCCGGTTTCCAGGGCTTGGCTGAATGCCGCGGTGTCGGTCACCCGCAACAGCCCGGTGAAATCCAGGGTGCTGAAGCGGATGGTGCGCTTGCCGCGGCGGGTCTGGTGCTGCTGGTAGCCCTCCACCCGCAATAGATCGGGGTCGATCTCGAAGCCATGCCGTTCGGCACGTTGCCGCAGCCAGTCATGGCCGGCTTCCTGGATCACCTGCTGGAGCGGCGGCCGTTCCGCTGGAGGCATCTTCTTCCAACCCATCCGATGCTTGCGGTCCATGACGATGTCGTGGCGCTTGCCGTCGCGGCTGATCACCGGGTTCACGCGCAGGCTGAAGGCCAGCCGCTGGCCGGTCTGAAGCCGGGGGGTGAACGCTTTGGGCGGGTCTATCCGCCACAAGTCCAGGTCATTGACCGGCGGCCGGTGCGACAGCAGAAAGTAGCGTGGCCGACCCTGGCTTACCTCGCGCCGGTAGAGGAAGTCGCGCGTGGCATCGGGATCTGCTTGGAACAACTGCCAGAGCATCTGGTGTTCCCGGTAGGCATCTCCCAGGCGTTGGATGATGGCGCGCAGGTCAGGGTGTTCTTTTAGCGTCAGGCGGCTGAGATACATGGCGTCCCTCCCTGTCAGGCCATTGCCTGGTGTTCGTCGCGGCTGGCGAACTGCCAGCGGATGCGGCTCCCCGGCAGGTCGCTACGGGGTACGCGCCAGAGCCGTTCGGTCTCGCCGAAACCGGTTGCCAGGCCCGGTGTTAGCGGTTCTTCCCAGCAGTAGCGACGCTTTTGCTGGCGTTGCACAAGATGCTCGGCCAGCATTTCGTCGAAGGGATAGCCGTCAAAAGCCGCCTTGAGCGAACCGGCCTGGACGAGGCGTGGGTTCAGGGGCAGGGCCGGCGGGCAGGACTTGCGGCCAAGGTATAAGGTGAACCGGGGCCGTTGCAGCGCCTGACGCAGGTCGTCCAGCGAGTACGGCGCTGTCTCTTTTGGCCAGAGCGCACAGGTCCAGGCCGCCTTCACCCGGTAGTCCCGCTGGGAGAGGATGGTGTAGAGCCCGCCAGAAGCCATCTCCTCACGGCGGGTATGGAACTGCTGTCCCCGTCGTTTGGGTGGCACCTGGGTGGTGTGATAATCGCGCAGCAACTCGCCTTCGGCATCGATGCGCACCGCCAGACCGTAGCCATGCGCGAGTCCGGCCAGGCGGTCTTCCTCGTCGCGACGGATGCCTAGGGCCGCGGCCAACAGACCGGTGATATGCGACTTGCCGGGGTGGGTGGCGCTGGGTCGGTACTCGCCCACGGCGGGCTCGCCCCAGCTCGCCAGCGGGCCATAGAGCTGGAACAGGAGCAGTTCAGTCATTCTCCAGATCCTCGGTGGCATAGGCGATGACATCATGAAGGCTGCCTTCCCGTTTGACGGTATCCATGACCTTGGCATCCGCATCGCCGTCGCCGTAGGCCTGGTCTAGACGGTCGCGCTCGTCCTCCAGTGCCGCAATGGCATTGGCCAGCAGGCCGTCGCCGTGCGCCTCGGCGGGTTTGAGGAAGGCCACCGACAGGTTGCGCGGCTGGGTGTCGCCCTTCTCGCACAGGATGTAGCTGGCCCTGGCGCGGGAGCCGAAGCTGTTCTGCTTGCCGGTGGGGGCCACCGTGGCGGCGCTCTCGATGAGCGCGGCCAGCGTCCGTTTGGCCAGGCCGGTATCGCCGCCCAGATTCTCCAGCAGCAGCCGGCGGTCGATGCAGAGGTAGAGATAGAACAGCCCGGCGCCGAACTCGGTATCGCCCATGTGGCCGGCGCCCACGTCTTCCTCGCCGCGGTTGAGATCGTCCACCGCCGTGTAGAAGTCGTCCTCGACCGCCACCTTGTGCACCGTGATGGCGTGGGCCACCTGGCAGGCGGCTTCTACGTTGTAAGATGGTGACGAAGCCAGCATTCTTCCAAAGAGCCCTATATCGACGGCCTTTGGTGTCGGGATAAGCAAATGATGTTTCAGTTGTTCGATCAACTGGGAATGCTTTTTCTTTTTTGTGTTCCCTTTCGCTTTGTCCCTGGCAGCCCGTAGATCGAGAATTTCCTTAATTTCCTCTGATGGCTCGGTGTTCTGGCTTTGGATCAGAGTTTCTACGAATGTAGTCAATGTCTTAATTTCTTCCGGGGAAATAAATACCAGCTGCTTAAGGTAGATATCCCTTTTTTTGTTTTCTTCTTTCCCAGCACTGTCGACTTCTCCATAGACCTCGAGAACATCACGTACCCACGCTATAGCTTCCTCTTCAGGGAAAACCTTCGAAAGTTCGGGAAATATGTATTCTTCACCGACCCTTTTGGTCCGCTTACCCATTGAAGATTCTTTAAATTGACGGAATACATCGGAGGTCCGCCAGGCACGCTTGAGGCTTTGCGAGGAAACACGCAGTCGCTCCGCCCCGCCCACCAGGGCGGTCTTGGGGCGTCCGAGGTCGTCGCGGTTGAGGTTGGCCGGGGGATAGGCGGTGAGCAGGTGCAGTTGGACGAAACGTTCCATGGTTTTCTCCTTGTCGAATCAGGCGGTTTTCTTGAGAGCGGGAAAATAGGCGAAGGCCCACGCCTTTTGGATCTGCGGGCCCCACCAGAAGACGGCGTCGGCCAGGTCGAACAGGCCGGCCTTGTTGTCGAGCTGGGCGAGAACGCGAATCATGGGCCGGTAGAGATCTTCCCGGGAGTATTGCAGCAGGCGCCGGAATCGCAGCTCGGAGACCCGTGGCCGGTCGCCCTTTGGGCTGGCCATGCGTTTGGGCAGGGCCTCGCGGTTGGGTGGCGCAAGCACCTGGTCGGTGGTACGGTGATCAAGATGGGCGGCCAGACCGGCGATGGCCGGAATGCGGCCCTCCCAGCCCCTGTGCTCGGTCACCGGCGTGGCGCGCAGGCGGGTGATGAGATCAATGGTGGCCGGAATCAGGGCGGCGTCCTCGGGCGAGCGGGCGCGCCTGAGCTCGGCGCGGGCACCCCGGTCGGATTCCAGGTCATGCCACCAGTCGGCCAGCACCTGGCCAGCGGGGCTGTCGGGTGTGAAGAGGGGTTCCTTCTGGGTCATGCGGCTTTCTCCCTGTTGGTCGGTAGCGAAAGGATCTGTTTCAGCTTCTTGCTGTTGAGCTGCTTGCGCAGCTTGTCGTGGGCCCGGGCCACGCGCGCCGGATCGCCGAAGGCGAGATCGCTGCGGGTTGTCCATTCGTCGAATAGGGCCAGCGCGGCGCTTTGCAGCGTCTGGTGCCATTCGGCCAGCACCGAGCGGTCCTGGTCTTGCGGGATGCGTTCGATCAGGCGCGGCAGGCGGGCGTAGAAGTCGGTCTCGGTGTGCTGGTAGAAGCTATCTCTGATCCATGACTGGTACTGCTTCAGCGCAGCCTGAAGGGACTTACTTTTTTTCGCTTGTTTTAATGTCTGGTCTGAAGCGAGAGCATCTTTTATGCAATCTTGTAGTGCAGAAGCTACTTCCTCAGCCGCCTGAACAATAGTTTTCACGCGCAAAGTGAAGCGTTCTTGAATTTTCTTAGGTACTTGGTAGAGCGGCAAAGTCGACTCGTACCAGCAGCGGGCCTTATTGCTTTTCATGTCATAACCGAAGGCCCAGACGATGCACTGTTCGTCTGCTGCTTTGAGAGTTAAGAAATGGCGGATATTTTGGGCGTTGATGACTGCATCTTGGTCTTTTCCACTCCCAATTACATATCCCAACCAATGGCGGTAGGTGATGCCGCCTGGTTGTGGATGTTCGACCTGTGGGTCCTTGGTTTTTCCTCGCAGTAAATGGGGCGACAGCGGATGATTCCAGACTGGTTCTTTGGCGTAATGGGTGCCGTTTGGACGGGTGTAGTAGCCGGAATATCCGGTATCTGTGACGCTATTACATAGGTCGCATGGCTGGGCTGGTTGTGATTTCTCTTGGAGTAAAATGCGTCGAGGCATGCACCAGTAGTAGTGTTCATGAGGAATATCTTCTGGGTATACGAAAGTTCCGGTTATTGCCTTGATGAAGCGATTCGGCGTCAACCAAGGGAAAATGGCTTCAGCATTCTCAGTAGCTCTTTGAGTTGTGGGTAGAACGTTTAGCCAGATGTGATCCCATAAGGTGGCTGCTGTTCCGTTACTCTCGTCCAGCTTCAGTAAGGTCGTCAGTGGTCCTCCACCCCGTATCGATGTGTAGTGCCCCCGCCCTCCTTCAGGTGCATTGATTTGGAGCGTAAAGAGCGCTACGGCGGCGCACTCAGGACATAGGTGCTTAATACGCCCGGGCTTGTTGAAATGGGTCTCGTTTGTTTCGATCAATAGTCCATCTATCGTACGGAGATCGTATTTTTCATCCATAACGCTGGCATCCTGCATGAAGCGCGGTCCCTCGCCGTCCAGCACGAAGGCATCGGCATGGGCGGCGAAGGCCCGGTCCAGCGTCTCGATGGTGGGTGGTTCCTCCAGGCGCTCGATCCATTCGTCATCGTCGCGTGGCGCGAAGGCGGTCTGCAGCAGGCCGATGAGAAACTGCGCCAGGGCGCCGTTGAAGTCCGCCCGGGGCGCGTCCAGGGCTACCGGCGGGTTATCCTGGCTGGCGATCCCGGCGGGGCGGATGGTGGTGCGTGTGCCGTCGGCGAGGCGGACGGGGATCCATGGATCGTTGATGAGGTTCATGTTCCTTTGCTCCCTTGGTGGAAATCGATCTGTAAGCCACTCTGCTCCGAATACCGGAGCAGCCGGCGGTTGTTTTCAGGTCCCAGGGCGTGGCCGACGAAGTGGTCTCCTTCTCGTTCGAGCGTGACCACCACCCCCCAACGCCCCTTGCCCGGAAGCGCCGACTTTTGCTGTGCCCAGGTCTCGGCGTCGATGCCCTCGGGAGGGATCTCGCCGGCGACCAGGGACTGGAGCACGCTGACGCTGCTCAGATGCCAGGCCTGTTGGTCCGCAGGATCGTCACCGTGCAGCGGCAGCAGCGTCTCGTCCCGCCAGCGCGCGAGCCAAAGGGTGGTGGTGGGTTCGCCGAGACGGGTGGGGGCGATGTCCTCGTCCAGCCAGGGACCGTCACGGCGATAGCCGTCTTCCAGGTGCAGGGCCTTGAGCCTGGCCAAGGAGCGCTGGCCCTTGGCCGCGCCGTCCGCATCCAATGCCTGTCGCTGCAGGCCTTCCGGGATATCGCTGAAAAGATCGGCACCATAGACGCCTTCCACCAGGTGGCGGGCATCCGCGGGCATCTCGAACCCCCCTTTCTCCCGCAACAGCTTCATGGCCAGCCAGAGGCGACCGTCCTCGTCCTGATAGACGGCGGCGGTACCGGGCAGCGGGTCACGCAGCCAGCGGGTTTCCGGCTGGTCGCTCCAGGGTGGAGCGAGCAGGGTGAGCACCGGGGTGCCGCGCTGGTCGGGGCCGTCGATGCGCCTGCCGGTTTCATCCCGGCTGTGACGGCAGAGCCGCCCGGCGCGCTGGATGATCAGGTCGATGGGGGCGAGATCGGAGACCAGCACATCGAAATCGAGATCGAGCGACTGCTCTACCACCTGGGTGGCGATGAGGATGCGGCCCCGGCGTTGTTCCGGGCCGGAGTCCTTGCCGAAGCGTTCCAGCACGGCCTGCTCGATGCGTAGCCGGTCGTGCAGGGTGAAACGGGCGTGGAACAGCTCGATGGCCCAGTCTGGATGTCTTGCGCGCAGTTCCTCGAAGCGGCGACGGGCGTCGTTCACCGTGTTGCAGATCCAGCAGGCGCAGCGGCCGTTGTCCACCACCTGTTGCAACAAGACTTCGATGTCGGTTTCCTGCGCGGCGAACTCGACCTTCACCCGGCGGGCGACCTCGGGACGGGTGTCCACGGGCTGCTGATGGAGCCGTCCCTCGACGAGCCAGGTGGCGAGCGGGTAATGGTCGTTGCGCTCCAATGGCGGCATAGCCTGCCCACAGCCTTGGGCAAAGGCCTCGCTGAGCTGCCGTTTCTGGTCGTGAGGCAGAGTCGCAGAAAGCAGGATGGTGCTGCCACCGGCCCGGGCGTGGGCCTCCAGCAAAGTGGCCAGCAGGCTGTTCATGTAGGCATCGCAGGCATGCACCTCGTCCACGATCAGCACCTTGCCGAGCAGACCCAGCAGGCGCAGCGACTGGTGGCGCGAGGCCAGGATGGCCAGCAGGGCCTGGTCGATGGTGCCCACCCCTACCTCGGCGAGCAGGGCCTTCTTGCGGTTGTCCGCCAGCCAGGCGTTGCAGCGCGGCCCTGCCGGCAGGGTGCCGTCGCCATAGGGCGGCTCGTCGGTATCCGCGGGGAGAATGGATTCGCGGAAGGCGGTCACCAACTCGGCGCGCCCGTGGGCCAGTGCCAGCGATGGGGGACTGTCACCCCGAAACAATCGGGTATAGACCGGAGGATCGCCCTTTCCCAGGCGTTGGTACATGCCGTTGGCCGTGGCCATGGTGGGCAGGCCGAAATAGATGCCGGTACCTTCATTGGCCCGCAGCAGGCGCCAGGCGAGCATCAGGGCCGCCTCGGTCTTGCCGGCTCCAGTGACGTCCTCGAGGATGACAAGCGCCGGGCCGGAAGGAATTTCCACCGACTGCGCCCAGGCCTGCAGGGGCGTGGGCCGGAGATCGTGCGGTGTTTCAGCGAAGCAGTCGGCCAGATCTAGGCGCTGGGCGGGTGGCTGGACGATGAGCTCGGTGGCCTCGATGGCCTGTTCGGCGTGGCGCAGCGCCTTCGGCCAGTACTCGTCCAGGGAAACGGGCTGGCTGTTGTAAGGGAAAAACCGGCGGTTGGAGCCCAGCCAGTCGGCGAGTACCGCCAGGCCGGAGATCCACCAGGAGGCGGTGGCTGATAATGTCTTGGATGGCTGGGGCATTCCCTCCAGGCCGCCGAGGGTGAGCAGCGTCTTGATGAAGGCGGTAGCGGCTTCGAAATCTGCATCGTCGAAGGCGTCTTCCAGCACCCGTTCGCTTTCCGACGGAGGCTCGCCATGGTGGCCGGTGACCGCTTGCATCCAGGCGTCTACGCCGGGGCAGGGGGAGCCGCGTCGCCGCCGGCCTGTAGGGGGGAAGAAGCGTTCCTGCAATCGGTGTCGCCAGAGCAGCCAGCCCAGGGTATCGTGGCGTTCGATATAGCCTTTGTCGCTCTTCCGGTGCTGCAACTGCTCGAGCAGATCGGGCCGCAGGTTCTGGAAGCCGGTGGCGAATTTGCCCAGGTCGTGGAGCGCGAAAAAGAAGAACGCGCTATCTTCCAGCGCCTTGCCGGAAAGCCCGGTGAGCCGCTCCAGAAGGTGTCGCCATTGCGGGATCAGGCGTAGCAACATGACGCCGCACGCCGCCACATCCAGACAGTGGTAGACCAGGAGGTGAAACCCTGTCCCGCCCTCTTTGTCAGCTTTGCCCCAGTAGCGGAAAAGCCCTTCCGGGTGTGGGTGATCGGATTCACATGCCAGATTTTCGTCCATCAGGACCCCTCATGGCTGTTTGGCGGCATCTCATCCTGGTCATACTCCACCGTTATTTTCACGGTAAAACAAATTTCGTCTTCTTCCGGTAGTGGACAGAAAATATCGATGAGTGGGTCGATCAGAAGATGGTCGATGAGCAGCGTGACAAGCTTCCAGACGCAGTAGGCGATACCGACCAATATCAGTGCTGTTGTCATGGCGGTGCCTCCGGAGATATATCGTTTCCATCATTCTAGGCACCCCACCGGGTCATTTCGTGTCCCTGTCACCCGAATAAATCCCGGCGGCCTGTTGTAGCCGTTTCGCGACCTCCCGGCGGAGTGCGGCGGGGGCCAATACCTCGACATCCGGGCCGTAGCGCAGGATGTCGAGGATCAGTTCGGTGGCATCGGAGTAAGGCAGCCGCAGTTCGAATCGCCCGTCTTCGCGCCAGCGGGTCTGCTGGTCGGGGTGCCACTGTTCCTGTTCGATCCAGCGGGCGCGCTCAGGGGTGAAGGCCAGCACGGCGGTGTGCCGCGCCTGGCCGGTGAAGATGCCGTAGCCTTCGTCGAAGGTGTTGTTCAGTGTCTCGGTGGGGACGGGATGGTAGGGCTCCGGGGAGGGGCCCAGCAGCTCGATGCGCTCGATGGCGAACAGGCGCAGCGCCTCGCGCAGGTGGCACCAGGCCTCCAGGTACCAGTTGTCGCGGTAGCGGGTCAGGCGCTGCGGGCTGATGTGGCGCTCGGTCCCGTGACCATGGCCGCGCGCCTGATAACGGATGTGCAGGGCCTGCTGCGCCAGCAGGGCCTCGGCGAGCTTAAGAAAGTGCCGGCCCGGGAGGCGGGTCGCGGCGCTGAGCAGGCGGATGCGGTCTTGTACGCCGCTGCCCGAGAGGTGCTGTTGGTTGAGCAGGCGGTCGATGCGTTTGCGTATAGGGGCCAGTTGCGGATCGATCAGGCCGGGCTCGACCTGGTGCAGCAGTTGCTGCATGAGCAGCAGCGCCTGCAGTTCGCTGGCGTTGAACCAGAGGCCGGGCAGTTCGAATTCGCCCATACTGGTGTCGTAGTAGTAACCGTTGCGCTCCCGGTCGTAGACGATGGGGGCGTCCATACTGTTGCGCATGGTCTGGATGACACGCTTGGCGGTGCGTTCCGTGCAGCCCAGTTCTTCCTCGATGACGCGGCGGGGCAGTGGGGTGCGCCGCCCCTGGAGCAGGTGATGAAGTCGGTAGATGCGGTCGAAACGGTCCATGTTTCTGTGTCGGCTGGCTACTCGCTGCGTTCCCTGCTCAGCCGCTCGGCCTCGGCGGGATCCAGTTCCCAGAGCTTTTCCAACTGGTAGTAGTCGCGCACCCGGGGCTGCATGACGTGGACGATGACGCCGTTGAGGTCGATCAGGGCCCATTCGCCTTCCTGCACGCCTTCCTCGCCCAAGGGTTTCTCGCCGGCCTGCTTGGCCTTGAAGGCGACCGCTTCGGCGGTGGATTTGACGTGGCGCTCGGAGGTGCCGGAGGCGATCACCAGGTAGTCGGCGATCACGGTGCGGCCCCGCACGTCGATGACGGTGATGTCGTTGGCCTTCATGTCTTCCAGGGCGGCGACCACGAGGTCGCGGAGTGCTTCTACCTGCATAGGGGTTCCGGTTGGTGGACTGCTATGGGGTGATATTAAACGATCGTTGGTGATCCTGCCGCCCGGCCTCGGGCGGTTCAACGGTATAGGCCCTGGCGGCGGATGTAGTCGAGAACCCCGGACGGCAGCAGCCAGGCGGGGTCGCGCCCCTGGCGGATACGTTGGCGGATGTCGCTGGAGGAGATGTCGAGCTGGGTGACCGGGATTTCGGCGATGGCGCCGGCGGGCTGGCGTGCCAGATGTTCCGCCGGGCACATCCGCGGCATGCCGAAGGCGCCGAGCGCCGGGTCCTGCCGGATGTCCTCGCCCGGTCGCAGGAGCACGGCCAGGTTGGCGAGCGCCATGATGCCTTCCGGATCTCGCCATTGCAGAAAGCCGCGAAAGGCGTCCGCCCCGAGCAGCAGGCACAGCGGGGTATCGGGCAGCTCCGCGCGCAGCGAGGCGAGGGTGTCGATCATGTAGGAAGCGCCGCCGCGGCGGATCTCGCGCTCATCGATCCTGAAGCGGGGGTGCCCTTCGATTGCGAGGCGCAGCATGGTCAGGCGCTGTTCGGCGGAGGCCTCCGGCTGCGCGCGGTGGACCGCCTGGCCCAGCGGGATCAGCCGGATCTCGGACAGGCCCAGGGTCTCGGCGGCATCCAGGGCGATGCGCAGATGGCCGTGGTGGATGGGGTCGAAGGTGCCGCCGAGGATGCCGATCATGGGTCGATTACAGGGTGTTCAGGTGTGCTGGGGTTGGGCATTGGGACTTTAGACTCCCCCTCCCAGCCTCCCCCGCAAGCGGGGGAGGGGCGGGTGGTGGGGATCTCAGGTCCGCACATGCCCGTCGCCCAGCACGATCCATTTCACCGAGGTCAGGCCTTCCAGCCCGACCGGGCCGCGGGCGTGGAATTTGTCGGTGGAGATGCCGATCTCCGCGCCCAGGCCGTATTCGAAGCCGTCGGCGAAGCGGGTGGAGGCGTTGACCATCACCGAGCTGGAATCCACCTCGGCGAGGAAGCGTCGGGCCTTGGTGATGTTCTCGGTGATGATGCTCTCGGTGTGCTGCGAGCTGTGGGTGTTGATGTGCTCGATGGCCGTGTCGAGATCGTCCACCACACGGATCGACAGGATGGGGGCCAGATACTCGGTGTCCCAGTCCGCGTCGGTGGCGGGCACGCAGCGCTCGCCCAGGATCTTGCAGGTAGCCGGGCAGCCGCGCAGCTCCACGCCCTTTTCGACATAGGCGTCGGCCAGCACCGGCAGGATGTCCTCCGCCACGGTAGCGTTCACCAGCAGGGTCTCCATGGTGTTGCAGGTACCGTAGCGCTGGGTCTTGGCGTTGAGCGCCACGTCGAAGGCCTTCTGCGGATCGGCCTCGTCGTCGATATAGACGTGGCAGATGCCGTCCAGGTGCTTGATCACCGGCACCCGCGCCTCGCGCGAGATGCGCTCGATCAGCCCCTTGCCGCCGCGCGGGATGATCACGTCGATGTACTCGGGCAGTGTGATCATGGCGCCCACCGCGGCGCGGTCGGTGGTCTCGAGCACCTGCACCGCCTCGGCGGGCAGGCCGGCGGATTCCAGGCCGCGGGCGATGCTGGCGGCGATTGCCTGGTTGGAGTGGAAGGCCTCGGAGCCGCCGCGCAGCACCGTGGCGTTGCCGGACTTCAGGCACAGGGCGGCGGCGTCCGCGGTGACGTTGGGGCGCGACTCGTAGATGATGCCCACCACGCCCAGCGGCACGCGCATGCGGCCCACCTGGATGCCAGAGGGGCGGTAGTTCATGTCGAAGATCTCGCCGATGGGGTCGGGCAGGGCGGCGATCTGGCGCAGGCCCTCGATCATGCCGTCGATGCGCGCATCGTTCAGCTCCAGGCGGTCGAGCAGGGCCGCGTCCAGGCCGCGCGCCGCGCCGGCCTCCAGATCCTTGCGGTTTTCGGCGATCAGGGTCTGGCGGTTGGTCTGCAGGTCATCGGCGATGGCCTCCAGGGCCTGATTCTTGGCGCCGGTGCTGGCCGCGGCCAGCTGGCGCGAGGCGGCGCGGGCGCGCCGGCCCAGCGCCTCCATGTAGGCGGCGATATCGTCAATGGTGGCGGTGTTCTGCATGGGTACGGCTCATTGGGGTCACAAAGACCCCAATTATAGGCCGCTTGCGGTCTCAGTGCAGTTTGAGGCTGTCGCGCACCGCCTCGAAGTCCGCCAGATTGCGCGCATAGTAATGGATGGCTGGCGCGGTGTAGAAGAGGTCCACATAGCCCTTGTCGTCGGCCACGCCATAGGCCAGCAGGCGGTATCGGACCCCGTCGGCGGTGTCGTAATGGGCCTCGATGCGGAAGCCTTCACGCCCGTCCAGGCGTGCCGGGCCTTCCTTGTCCACCTTCAGGCTGGGCAGGCCCTGCGCGTCCTCGGCATGCAGCTCGGCGATGAAGTGGGCGCCCAGGTCCGAGGGCAGCATGTCGGCGCTGGAGGACTGCTTGATGCGCGGGAAGGCCTTGGCGTGCGGGCGCGTGTGCAGCACGATCTTCTGCAGCTCGGGGCCGTCGCGGCTGACCACCAGACTGTCGCTTTTCTGCAGTACGACCCAGCGGGCGGGCACGGTGAGATCGTAGCGGCCGCTGCTGATGTGGCGGCTGTCCTCGTCGCGCACATAGGTCCATTGGCCGGCGCAGGCCGCCAGCAGCAGAGAGATCAGGGAGATGACGATCAGGCGTTTCATGGCTGTGAGTCGAGTTGTTTCAGATAGGATTCGATGAAGCCCCGGTCCCGCGCCTGCGGGGCCAGCGCCAGGTAGCGGCGCAGGTGTTCACGTGCCTGCGCGGGCTGTTTGTGACGCAGCGCATACAGGCCCAGGGCGCGGTGCACGGGCGCGAAATCGGGGTTCTGCCGCACGCAGCGGCGGTAGGCGGCCAGGGCCTTGTCGGCGTCGCCCTCCTGGGCGCGCAGGCGATAGGCCTCGCCCAGGTAATAGTCGGCCTCGGCGGGGTAGCGGGCGCGGCGCTTGGGGTCTTCGAGGATCAGGATCAGGCGCTTGTAGTCGAGTTCCTCCAGGTGCTCGGCGAGCAGGCGACCGCGCAGGCGGCCGATATGGGCCATGAAGTCCTCGCGCCCGATGCGTCCGCTTTTGGGCGTGCCGGGCTGCGCGGCAAGCTGGGTCAGGGTCTCGATGCGTTCGCTCAGGCGCGGGTGGCTGGCATACAGAAAGGGCTGCGAGATATCCAGCGCGTCCACCTCCTCGCGCATCAGGCGGAATACCTCGGGCGCCTGGCGCGGGTCATAGCCGGCGCGGATCAGATGCCGGAAGCCGCCCTGGTCGGCGGCCCGTTCCAGGTTCTGCGAATAGCCGGACATGGCGGTCAGGGCCAGCAATTGCCCGGAAAGGGGGATGCCGGTGAGCACCGTGGTCACGGTGCCGAACACCGCCAGGTCGTCGATGCTGTCGCGCTGCCGCAGGCTGTGCTGCGCGATGAAGTGGGTCGCCTCATGGCCCAGCACCATGGCCAGCTGGGCCTCGTTCTGCATGCGTGCCAGCAGGCCCAGATTGAGATAGATGCTGCCGTTGGGCAGGGCGAAGGCGTTCAGCTCGCTGGAGCGGGCCAGATGCACCTTGATGGTGCCGTGGAACTCCGGGAACAGCCGGTCCATGACCGACTGCACATAGGCCTGGGCGTCGGGGTCGTCGAGCAGCAGGCCGCGGTTGCGCAGGCGCTGATCGAATTGTTCGGCCTCATGCCAGCGGCGCTGCTGGGCGTCGTTGAGCTGTCGGGTGTCTGCGCTGCTGCCGAAGTCGCGCACCGGCTCGCCCATGCACGCGGCCAGCATGGCGCCGAGCCCGAGGATCAGCAGCAGGCGGCCGAGCGCGGCCATCTCAGTCGTCCCGCGCCAGCTTGCGGTAGGCCTCGATACCCGGATAACCGTCGAACAGGGCGTCCAGGGTGGTGGCCACGTCCTTGGCTTCGAGCAGCGAGGTGGCGTCGACGGCGACCTTGGAGTTCATCCAGAGGATGTCGCCGCTGTGCAGGTCGATCAGCGCCGCGGCCAGGAAGGTGTGGCCGAGAGGAACGGCCACGCCCAGCGCCGCCAGGCCAAAGGCCATGGCCTTACGTCCGGCGGTGGTGTGCACATCCTCGCCGATGATCAGCAGGGCCCGGTCGGCGCCGGTCTTTGCGGCCAGGTCCTCGAGGCCGGGGCCGATGCCGTAGTCGAAGTGACGGATCTTGTGCTCCCAGGCCGGACCGCCCAGGCGGGTCATGAGAAAGGCGTCGGCCCAGACCACGTGCGCCAGGTTGATATGGGCCTGCACCCTGTCGTCGTCATCGGCCTGTTCGGGCATGGCGACCAGGGTGGCGCCCTTGAGCAGGCGCGGGCAGTTGGCTTGCAGGTAGTCGCGGATCAGTCGGCGTGATTGGCTGGTCCAGGCCGGCACCACGTCGCTCACGCCGGAGACGCTCATCTCCTTGATGTCCACATCCATGGGCAGCAGCAGGGTTCGCGCCCGGCCGGTGACCAGTCCGGGGTTGTCCAGCACGCGCTCGTTGACGCGGACCGTGAGCGGGGTGCTCTGGCAGCCGGCCAGGAACAGGGTGGTGATGAGCAGCAGCGGTGTTAGATAACGCACAAACGGAACCCTCAAACATGGAACCGGCTTAAAACCGGGCTACGGCGCGGGTGTATGGTGATCTAATGTGCCCCGACACACAGGTGTGCCGAGGGCCTCATATCCAAGGCTCCATATGCTAGTCCGGGAGGTGTTCTCGGCTCAAGCGCTCGATGGGGCCACAGTCATTTGTAAATCTGTCCCCGCTACTGAACCAAGGGGCGAAGTTCCCGGATCGTTGCTAGTGGCAGGAATTCGTATCGTTCAGATGCGGTTGGTCCTCTCCATTCCACTGTCGTGCTGTGGGTGTTTCGGAGGCTGTATAGAGAGGCCGACCTCCGCCAGGCGCTGGTCATAAGCTGACGGGGCGCGGCGTGATCCCTGGTGAGAAGCTCTGCTGCTGGTTACCCTGTATGGCTGGTGGAGTCAGGCCCTGTTGTCTCGCAGACGGACCAGATCGCCGTCCACGGTCACGCGGTTGCGGCCGTTCTGCTTGGACTGGTAGAGGGCCTGGTCGGCCCGGTTGACCGTCTCGACCGGATCCTCGCCCGGCAGGTATTCGGTCACGCCCAGGGAGACCGTGATCCGGCCCAAGGGCTGCTTGTTGTCCGAGCGTACCAGCTTGGCGTCCGCCACCGCCTGGCGGATGCCCTCGGCCACCGCCTCGGCGCCCCGCAGCCCGGTGTTGGTGAGCATCACCACGAATTCCTCGCCGCCGTAGCGCGCCGCCATGTCCTTGCCCTTGATGTTCTGCCGCAGCACCTGGGCCAGGAAACGGATCACCCGGTCGCCGATCAGGTGGCCGTGGGTGTCGTTGATGTTCTTGAAGTGGTCGATGTCGATCATCAGCAGGCTCAGCGGCCGGCTGGCCGAGGCCTGGCCGATGGCCTTATCCATGCCTTCCAGGAAGGCGCGCCGGTTGGCCAGCTCGGTGAGCGGGTCGGTGGAGGCCCGGCGGCGCTCCTGCTCCAGCTCCTCCTGCAGCAGCTGGATTTCGTGTGACTTGGCCTCCAGGTGCTCGTGCAGCAGCTGGGTGGACTTGCGCATGGCGCGGGTCTCTTCGATCAGCGATTCCAGCAGCGTCTTGATGTCGGACAGGCTGGTCCCCTGGCGCATGTTCTCGACCACCCCCGCGAGGTGGCCGTCGAAGCGCTCGGCCTCGTCGCCGGCGTTCTGCAGCGAACCGCTCAGATCCTGCATCAGGTCATGCATCTCGCCTCGGATCTTCTGGAACTGCTCGACGTTGCACTCGGCCACGTAACGCTCGAACAGGGCCTCGTTGACCTGCTCGGTGAAAGGGGTGCCGGCGTCGATCATCTGCTGGATCTCGTCGCTCAGCTCCGGGATGCTGCCCTCCACGAAGCGGTACCACACCGCGTAGTTGTGCGGCGTGACCGGCACATTGTGCTGACTCATCCTGGGCAGAGTCAGGCGCAGGATCTCGGCGGACTGCTGGGCGGAGACCGGGGTGTCGTTCTGGCTGCTCATCGTTCCTGTTTCGACTCTCTGGTGGTCGCTTGGCTTTGACGGTCTAGCGGCCGCGCCGGACAAAACTTTAGGCCTGCCCGACATGCCCCCCTTTCGGCCCCGCCCGCGGGCGGGGGGAGGGGCGCCGCGATGTTTCTCCGGGCGATAATCCTGTTTGGGGGAGGAGCCTGGTGGTGGAAAATCAATGCGTTGCGCTCAAGTGCGCAGCGCCCGGATCACGCCT
>JALVTT010000182.1 GCA_027024025.1 Sedimenticola sp. | reverse complement strand
GTGGCAGATCCCGCAAGCGGGGGCGAAGCGGGAGATGGTGCGGTTCCTCCGTCACCGCACCCTACCGGCCCAGGCGCTCCCTCCCCCGCTTGCGGGGGAGGGTCGGGGAGGGGGAGAACAATCCCCACTGGGAGCGCCGGCGTCCCGCCGGCATGCCCCCAAAGCCCCGCCCAGGCATGGGCTGTGGCGACGTCATCCAAAACACCGCCGGGAATTTGCTATACTCCGCGCCCATCGCGGCAGGGCGTCCTGCCGGCTTAGCACCAGGATCGAGTTGATGGCAAAAGAAGATGTAATCGAGATGGAAGGGACGGTGATCGAGACCCTTCCCAACACCATGTTCCGCGTGGAGCTGGAAAACGGCCACGTGGTGACCGCGCATATCTCGGGCAAGATGCGCAAGCACTATATCCGCATTCTGACCGGCGACAAGGTCAAGGTGGAGATGACGCCCTACGATCTGACCAAGGGCCGCATCACCTACCGCGAGCGCTGAATCCCTCAGTGGGTGACGCGCGGGCGGATGTCGAAGCTCAGCGCGTCGTCCTTCACGCCGATTCGCACCTCGCCGCCCTGGGCCAGGTCGCCGAACAGCAGGTGCTCGGCCAGTTCCTTCTTGATCTTTTCCTGAATCAGCCGCGCCATGGGGCGCGCGCCCATCTGCGGGTCATGCCCGTGTTTGGCCAGCCAGGCCCGCGCCTCGGCGTCCACTGACAGGCTGACCTGCTTTTCCTGCAGCTGCTGTTCCAGCTCGAACAGGAACTTGTCCACCACATGGGTGATGGTCCGGTCGTCCAGCGGGGCGAACTGGATGATGGCGTCCAGGCGGTTGCGGAACTCGGGGGTGAACAGTTTTTCGATGGCCTGCATGCCGTCGCTGCTGTGGTCCTGCCGGGTGAAGCCGATCGAGCGCCGCGCCATGTCGCTGGCGCCGGCGTTGGTGGTCATGATGATGATGACATTGCGGAAGTCGGCCTTGCGCCCGTTGTTGTCGGTCAGGGTGCCGTGGTCCATGACCTGCAGCAGCAGGTTGAACACGTCCGGGTGGGCCTTTTCGATCTCGTCGAGCAGCAGCACCGCGTGCGGGTGCTTGTTGATCTCCTCGGTCAGCAGGCCGCCCTGGTCGAAGCCGACATAGCCGGGCGGCGCGCCGATCAGGCGCGAGACGGTGTGCCGCTCCATGTACTCGGACATGTCGAAGCGGATCAGGTGCATGCCCAGCACCCGCGCCAGCTGGCGGGTGACCTCGGTCTTGCCCACCCCGGTAGGCCCGGCGAACAGGAAGGAGCCGACCGGCTTGCGGTCGGTGCCCAGGCCGGAGCGGTTCATGCGGATGGCGGCCGAGAGGGCCTCGATGGCCGGGTCCTGGCCGAACACGACCATCTTGAGATCGTGGGTCAGGTTCTTGAGCGATTCGGTGTCGCTGGCCGAGACCTTGCGCGGCGGGATGCGCGCGATCTTGGCGACCACCGCCTCGACCTCGTTGACCCCGATGGTCTTCTTGCGCCGCGAGGGCGGCAGCAGCTGGTTGGCGGCCCCGGCCTCGTCGATCACGTCGATGGCCTTGTCGGGCATGTGCCGGTCGTTGATGAACTTGTCCGCCAGCTCGGCCGCCGAGCGCAGGGCGCGCGCCGAGTATTTGACCTGGTGGTGTTCCTCGAAGCGGCTCTTGAGGCCCTTGAGGATGCGGATGGTGTCCTCCACCGAGGGCTCTTCGATATCGACCTTCTGAAAGCGCCGCGACAGGGCGCGGTCCTTTTCGAAGATACCGCGGTACTCCTGGTAGGTGGTCGAGCCGATGCAGCGCAGCTCGCCGCTGGCCAGCATGGGCTTGACCAGGTTGGAGGCGTCCATCACCCCGCCGGAGGCGGCGCCCGCGCCGATGATGGTGTGGATCTCGTCGATGAACAGGATGGCCTCGGGCCGGGCCTTGAGTTCGGCCAGCACGGCCTTGAGGCGTTTTTCGAAGTCGCCGCGGTATTTGGTGCCGGCCACCAGGCCGCCCAGGTCCAGCGCGTAGATCACAGCGTTGCCGAGCACGTCCGGCACCTGCCCGTCCACGATGCGCTTGGCCAGGCCCTCGGCGATGGCGGTCTTGCCCACCCCGGCCTCGCCCACCAGCAGGGGGTTGTTCTTGCGCCGCCGGCACAGGATCTGCACCGTGCGCTCGACCTCGGGATGGCGCCCGATCAGCGGGTCGATCTTGCCCGCCCGGGCCAGTTCGTTGAGGTTGCTGGCATAGGTCTGCAGGGCCCCGGCCTTGGACTCGCCCTCCTCGCCCTGGGCCGGCAGATCGGCCTCGTCGTGCTCGTGCTGCGGCTCGCTGTGCACCTTGGAGATGCCGTGCGAGATGTAATTGACCACATCCAGGCGGCTGATGTCCTGCTTTTCGAGGAAGTACACCGCCTGCGAGTCCTGCTCGCTGAAAATGGCCACCAGCACATTGGCGCCGCTGACCTCGTTCTTGTCGGACGACTGCACATGGAACACCGCGCGCTGCAGCACCCGCTGGAAGCCCAGGGTGGGCTGGGTCTCGCGCTCGTCCCCGGCCGGGATGCGCGGGGTGGTCTCGTCCAGGAACTCGATCAGCTCGTGCCGCAGGCTCGGGATGTCGGCCGCGCAGGCGCGCAGCACCTCGGCCGCGGTGGGGTTGTCGAGCAGGGCCAGCAGCAGGTGTTCGATGGTCATGAACTCGTGCTGGTGCTCGCGCGCCTCGCGAAACGCCTGGTTGAGTGTGAATTCGAGTTCTTTGCTCAGCATGCCGACACCTGGATGTTGTGCTTCCTAGTAAAAGACCGCCCACGGGCGGGAAATATCCCTCAGGCCTCTTCCATGTCGCACAGCAAGGGATGCTGGTTGGCCCGCGAAAACTCGTTCACCTGGTTCACCTTGGTCTCCGCCACGTCGCGGGTGAAGACCCCGCACACCCCCACGCCCCGGGTGTGCACATGGAGCATGACCTGGGTGGCCTTCTCCCGGTCCATGTGAAAGAAGTGTTCGAGCACCTGCACCACGAACTCCATGGGAGTGTAGTCGTCATTCAGCAGGATAACTTTATACAACGGCGGCCGCTTGAGCCGCGGACGCGCCGGCTCGACCGCCAGACCGCCTTCGTCATGTTGCTGCTCGTCGCTCATCTCGATCGGTTTTCGTGTGCTGCCTGTCATGTCTCTATTCTGACCTAAGCAAGTTGGGTTGCAAGGGGCGTTATTCAAGAAATCCGCCAGGCGGCGGGAATCCGGCAGGCCAAAGACGCCCTGCTGGCGGCGGTTTTCCAATCAGCATATTAGTATTTACAAAACTATTGAAAATACAAGCACTTGTTTGACCTGCCCGCGCCACGGGCTATACTTTGCCACCGATGTCGACATTAAGCGTGACGGTAACAACAAGACCAGCCGCCGCGCCGCCGGCACCGATGCTGCAAAAACCCCATGGGAGGAATGACGATGGTCACTGGTGTAGTCAAATGGTTCAACAATGCAAAGGGGTATGGCTTCGTCACCCCGGACGAGGGTGATCAGGACATCTTCGTGCATTTCAGCGCAATCGAGATGGACGGCTACCGTACCCTCAAGGAGGGTCAGCGGGTCGAGTTCGAGGTCGAACAGGGCCCCAAGGGGCTGCATGCCCTCAAACTGCACTCCGCGCCAGCCATGGGCTGAGACCGGACGCTGAACCACAATCTTCGCAAGGCCCGCCGACCGGCGGGCTTTTTTCGTGGCCCCCTCCCCAGCCCTCCCCCGCAAGCGGGGGAGGGAGTGGTAGGG
>JALVTT010000181.1 GCA_027024025.1 Sedimenticola sp. | reverse complement strand
GACCAGTTCGGCCATGCCGCCGTCCACGCCGGCATGGCCGAACTGGTCATAGGCGGCGCGTTTCTGGGCGTCGGAGAGCACCTCGTAGGCCTCCTTGGCCTCCTTGAAACGCGCCTCGGCCTCGGCGGCCTTCTCGCCGGTATTGCGGTCGGGATGATACTTCATGGCCAGACGGCGGTAGGCCTTCTTGATCTCGGCCTCGCTGGCGTTCTTCTGGATACCCAGGACCTCGTAGTAATCGCGTTTGGACATCTTGCCTCAGCCTGTCTCCATGACCTGCGACGCTCACTCATTCATCGGCAGGAACACAAAACCGTGCATCGGCATGATGCCGCCGATGCACGGTCCGGAATGTAAGACGTTTCCGCCTTATTTGTCGTCTTTCACCTCTTCGAACTCGGCGTCGACCACATCGTCGGCCCCACCGGCCTGGCTCTCGCCGCCGGTCGCGCCAGCGGCCCCCGCCGCTCCGGCGCCGGCCGCCGCGTCCGCGCCGCCCTGCTGGGCGTACAGCCGCTCGGCCATCTTGTTGGAGGCCTCGGCCAGGGCCTTGGTCTTGGCCTCGATGGCGTCCTTGTCGTCGCCCTTCATGGCCTCCTCGAGATCCTTGATGGCGGACTCGATGGCGTCTTTCTCGCCGGCCTCGAGCTTGTCATCGCCCAGCTCCTCCATGGACTTGCGGGTCGCGTGGATCAGCGCGTCGGCGCTGTTGCGGGCGGTCACCAGCTCGTGGAACTTCTTGTCCTCGGCGGCGTGCGCCTCGGCGTCCTGGACCATCCGGTTGATCTCTTCCTCGGACAGGCCGGAGGAAGCGGTGATCTTGATCGACTGCTCCTTGCCGGTGGCCTTGTCCTTGGCCGAGACGTGCAGGATGCCGTTGGCGTCGATGTCGAAGGTGACCTCGATCTGCGGCACGCCGCGCGGCGCCGGCGGGATGTCGGTCAGATCGAAGCGGCCCAGCGACTTGTTGGCCGCGGCCTGCTCGCGCTCACCCTGCAGGACGTGCACGGTGACCGCGGTCTGGTTGTCGTCGGCGGTCGAGAAGATCTGCGATGCCTGGGTCGGGATCGTGGTGTTCTTCTCGATCAGCTTGGTCATGACACCGCCCATGGTCTCGATGCCGAGGCTCAGCGGGGTCACGTCCAGCAGCAGCACGTCCTTCACGTCGCCGGCCAGCACGCCGCCCTGGATGGCCGCGCCGATGGCCACCGCCTCGTCCGGGTTGACGTCCTTGCGCGGCGCCTTGCCAAAGAAGCCTTCGACCACTTCCTGCACCTTGGGCATGCGGGTCTGGCCGCCGACCAGGATCACGTCGTCGATCTCGGAGGCGGACAGGCCGGCGTCCTTGAGCGCCACCTTGCAGGGCTCGAGGGTGCGTTGCACCAGATCCTCGACCAGCGACTCCAGCTTGGCCCGGGTCAGCTTGATGTTCATGTGCTTGGGCCCGCTCGCATCCGCCGTGATGTACGGCAGGTTGATGTCGGTCTGCTGGCTGGAGGACAGCTCGATCTTGGCCTTCTCGGCGGCCTCTTTCAGGCGCTGCAGGGCCAGCGGGTCGTTTTTCAGATCGACGCCCTGGTCCTTTTTGAACTCATCGACCAGGAAATCGATGATGCGCATGTCGAAGTCCTCGCCACCGAGGAAGGTGTCACCGTTGGTCGAGAGCACCTCGAACTGGTGTTCGCCGTCGATCTCGGCGACCTCGATGATGGACACGTCGAAGGTACCGCCGCCCAGGTCGTACACGGCCAGCTTGCGGTCACCCTTGGCCTTGTCCAGACCATAGGCCAGGGCCGCGGCGGTCGGCTCGTTGATGATGCGCTTGACGTCCAGGCCGGCGATGCGCCCGGCGTCCTTGGTGGCCTGGCGCTGCGAGTCGTTGAAATAGGCCGGCACCGTGATCACGGCCTCGGTGACGGTCTCGCCCAGGTAGTCCTCGGCGGTCTTCTTCATCTTCTGCAGCACCTTGGCGGAGATCTCCGGCGGGGCCATCTTCTTGCCGTTGACCTCCACCCAGGCGTCACCGTTGTCGGCCGCGACGATGCTGTAGGGCACGATGTCCTGGTCACGCTTGACCACATCGTCCTCGAAGCGGCGGCCGATCAGGCGCTTGATGGCAAACAGGGTGTTCTTCGGATTGGTGACGGCCTGGCGCTTGGCGCTCTGGCCGACCAGCACCTCGCCGTCAGCGGTATAGGCCACGATGGAAGGCGTGGTGCGATCGCCCTCGCTGTTCTCGATGACCTTGGGGGTATCCCCCTCCATCACCGCGACGCAGGAGTTGGTGGTACCGAGGTCGATTCCAATGATCTTGCCCATGTTCAGGGTTCTCCGTTCAAGTTGGCTGAATTCTGTGAAACTGTTACGCAGGTGGGGCTGGCTCGCCGGGTTTCAAGCCCCGACCGTCAATTCAGGCCCCAAAAACTCAGGACGCGGCCTGCGAGACCGCCACCAGGGCCGGCCTCACCAGGCGGCCATTGAGCACATAGCCCTTCTGGATCACGTCCACCACGGTGTTCGGCGGCACGTCCTCGCGCGGCACCGTGGCCATGGCCTGGTGGTATTCCGGATCGAAGGGCTGGTCGATGGGATCGACCTGCTCGACCCCGAACTTGGTCATGACGTCCGCCAGCATCTTGAGGGTCAGCTCGGTGCCCTCGCGCAGGCGTTCGATATTGGCATCCTCGTTCATGGCCGCGGCATGGCCCAGCTCCAGGCTGTCACGCACGCCCAGCAGCTCGTTGACGAAGCGCTCCAGGGCGAACTTGTGGGCCTTTTCGATCTCCTGGGCATGACGCCGCTTGAGATTCTCGATCTCGGCATGCGCCCGCATCAGCTTTTCGTAGTGCTCGTCCGCCTTCTGGCGCGCGGCTTCCAACAGCGCGTTGAGCTCGTCCGCCGAATGCTCGGCCTGTTCGCTCTCCTCCACCGCCTCGGCCAGCTCCTCGTCGAAGCTGTCGACCGCGCCGTTCTCCTCGTCGAGCGCCTCGCGGGCCTCGCCGTCTTTTACATCCGTCATTAAAAACCTCTTGTAAGGTCTTGATCAAAAATAAATGATTGGCCGTCAGACGCCTCCCGGGGGCGGCGCCCGCAACCCAAGGTGGGGGCGATCAACGGGTTTTCAAGGCCGAACCGAGCAATTGCGCGGTGACATCCACGATGGGGATCACGCGGTCATAGGGCAGCCGGGTCGGACCGATCACGCCCAGCACCCCCACCACTTCGTTGTCCACCTTGTAGGGCGCGGTGACCACGCTGCAATCGCGCAGGGTACTGTAACCGGACTCCTCGCCGATGTATATCTGCACCCCGTCGGCCTCCAGGCAGCGGTCGAGCAGATGCAGGATCTCCTGCTTCTCGGTGAAGGCCTGGAACAGATCGCGCAGGCGGTCCATCTGCGCCAGCTCGTCGAAATCCATCAGATTGGTCTGGCCCGAGACCACCACATCGGCCCCGTCCTCCTCCTCGGCGAAGGCCTCGCGGGCCATGCGCAGGGCCTCGGCCATCAGGGTGTCCATCTGCTCCCGGGTGTGCTGCATCTCGCCAAAGACCCGGTGCCGCACCCATTCCAGATCGTGCCCGGCATAGTGCTCGGTGATGTAGTTGCTGAGCTGCTCCAGCTCGCTGCGCCGGAACACCCGCGAGGTATGGATGATGCGATTGAAGATCTCACCGGCCGAGGTCACGATCACCGCCAGCACGCGCGTGCCGGACAGGGGCACGAACTCGATCTGCATGACCTTTTCCTGGTTGCGCTTGGGCACCATTACCACCCCGGCCAGGCGGGTCATGTTGGACAGCAGCTGCGAGGCGGTCTCCAGCGCCTGGGTCCCGGGCCGGTCGCCCGGCAGCTGGCTGTGCAGCTGCTCCAGCAGGCTGTCGTTGAGCGGCTGCAGCGAGATCAGCGAGTCCACGAACACCCGGTAACCGGCCTCGGTGGGCACCCGCCCGGCCGAGGTATGCGGCGAGGTCACCAGCCCCATTTCCTCCAGATCCGCCATCACGTTGCGGATGGTGGCCGGGCTGAGATCCAGGCCCGAGTCCTTGGAAAGCGTGCGCGAGCCGACCGGCTGTCCGTCCCGGATATAGCGCTCGATCAGCACCTTGAGAAAGTGCTGTGCGCGCTCGCTGATATCGTCCGGTGCGGGTGTGGACAAGGGAGGACTCCTGAAACCGATGGCCGCCCGGGGCCCGGACGGCGGCAGTCTTCTGATTATGTGGAGGCGGTTTTTCCAGTGTCAAGGCGGCCGTCGGCGCGCCAGCTGCGCGCCGCCACCCTGGCAGCCCGGCCGGCGGGACGCCGGCGCTCCCGAAATCAAAAGGAGGCACTTCCCCGCCCCGCCGCGACATGCTAGCTTTCCGCCAAACCGCCGAGTGGAACCGTGAACCAGTCCAGCTTTCATCACATCGCCCTGATCGCCAAGCCCGACGCCAGTGAAGCGGTGCGGGAGACCTTGCAGCGGGTGATGCGTTTTCTGGACGAGCGCGGCCTGCGGCCCAGCCTCTCGCACGAGACCGCCCGGCTGCTGGGCGGCCCGCTGGGCTACAGCACCACCGACCTGGGCGAGCGCTGCGACCTGGCGATCGTGATCGGCGGCGACGGCACCCTGCTGCACAGCGCCCGCGCGCTGGTCGACTTCGGCATCCCCCTGCTCGGCATCAACCTCGGCCGCCTGGGCTTTCTCGCCGACATCTCGCCCGACCAGATGTGCGACATGCTCGGCGCCATCCTCGACGGCCAGTACCAGCGCGAGGAACGCATGCTGCTGGAATGCCGGATCGGCGAGCAGGTCCCGCAGCTGGCGCTCAACGACGTGGTGCTGCACAAGTGGAACATCGCGCGCATGCTGGAGTTCGAGACCTGGGTCAACGGCAGTCTGATCGACACCCAGCGCTCGGACGGCATCATCGTCTCCACTCCCACCGGCTCGACCGCCTACGCCCTATCCGGCGGCGGACCGCTGCTCAGCCCGGAGCTGGACGCCATCGCCCTGGTGCCGATCTGCCCGCACACCCTGAGCAACCGGCCCATCGTGGTCCACGGCGACAGCGACATCCGCTTTCGCGTCACCGGGCGCACCGAGCCGGAGCATGTGCGCGTGAGCTGTGACGGCCAGACGGTGCTGGAGATCGCCCCGGGCGAGGAGATCCGGATCCGCCGCCACGCACGCACCCTGCACCTGCTGCACCCGGCGGGGCACGACCATTTCCAGATCCTGCGCACCAAACTCGGCTGGGGGGACACGCCGGCCTGATGTTGACCCACCTCTCGATCCGCGACCTGGTCATCGTGCGCGAGCTGGCACTGGAATTCCGGGCCGGCATGAGCGCGCTCACCGGCGAGACCGGCGCCGGCAAGTCCATCCTCATCGACGCCCTGGGCCTGAGCCTGGGCGACAAGGCCAATGCCGGCATGATCCGCGACGGCTGCGAACGCGCCGAGGTGTGCAGCGAGTTCGACCTGTCCGACTGCCCGCGGGCCGCCGACTGGCTGCGCGCCCATGACCTGGACGACGAGGACCAGTGCCTGCTGCGGCGTGTGCTGGTGCGCGAGGGCCGCTCGCGGGCCTACATCAACGGCCGCCCCGCGCCGCAATCGGCCCTGCGCGAGCTGGGCGCCCTGCTGCTCGACATCCACGGCCAGCACGCCCACCAGTCGCTGATGCGGGCCGCGGCCCAGCGCCGGCTGCTGGACGCCTACGCCGGCCTGCAGCCGCAGGTCGAGGCGGTGGCCCGGGCCTTCCAGACCCTGCAAGAGACGCGCCGCGCCCTCGAGACCCTGCAGGAGGCGGCGCGCGACCGGGGCAACCGCCTGGACTACCTGGATTTTCAGATCGAGGAACTGGAGCCGCTGATCGACAGCGCCGCGCGCCTGGCCGAGCTGGAGGCCGAACACGGCCGCCTGGCGCATGCCGAGCGCCTGCAACAGGAGAGCGGCGAGATCACCAGCCTGCTGATCGGCGGCGAGGACGACCTCAGCACCCGGGTCGCGCGCCTGGCGCGGCGCCTGGAAGGACTGGCGGAACTGGACCCTGCCCTGGGCGAACTGGCCGGGCTGCTGGACAGCTCGGCCATCCAGCTCGACGAGGCCGGCCAGGGCCTGCGCGACTACCGCGACGGCCTGGACCTGGACCCGCAGCGCCTGCAGCAGATCGACGACCGGCTCGGCCGCCTGTACGAACTGGCCCGCAAGCACCGGATCGAGGTCCACGAACTGCCGGACCAGTACCAGCGCTTTGTCGAGGAGCGCGACACCCTGACACACAGCGAGCAGGATCTGGCCGCGCTGCAGGACGAACTGACCCGGCAGCACCAGGCCTACCGGGAGGCCGCCGGGGCGCTCAGCCGCGCGCGCGCCCGCGCCGCCAAGAAGCTGTCCAAAACCGTGACCGAATCGATGCAGACCCTGGGCATGCAGGGCGGGCGCTTCGAGGTGGCCTGCGAGACCGACCCCGAGGCCGAATCCCGGCACGGCCAGGATCAGGTGCGCTTTCTGGTCGCCGCCAACCCCGGACAAAAGCTGTCGCCGCTCAGCGACAGCGCATCCGGCGGCGAGCTGTCGCGCATCTCGCTGGCCATCCAGGTGGCCACCAGCGACTGCGGCGAGGTGCCGACCCTGATCTTCGACGAGGTGGACGTGGGCATCGGCGGCGCGGTGGCCGAGATCGTCGGCCGCCTGCTGCGCCGCCTGGGCGAAAAGCGCCAGGTCCTGTGCGTGACCCATCTGCCGCAGGTGGCGGCGCAGGCGCATCATCACTTCCAGGTACGCAAGCAGACCGAGCGCAAGGCCACCGAGACCCGTATCCAGCACCTGGACCCGGAGGGCCGCGTGGAGGAGATCGCGCGCATGCTCGGCGGGCTGGAGATCACCCCCCAGACCCTGGCGCATGCCCGCGAAATGCTCCCTTGAACGGTGATCTTGCTGTAGGATTGCGGGGTTTTGGAGCATCATTGCAAGGATACGATGAAAGCCATTCGCACCACCCTGACCGGCCTGCTCATGGCGGGCGCCCTGCAGACCAGCGCCGCCCAGGCCTCGGTGGATATGCAAAAGACCTATCCGGCGCATGTGTTCACCCGCAACGTGGACAAGGGCGAGGTGCTGCTGGTGGAAAAGACCAGCAAGACCGCCTACCTGGTGGACCTGGACCCCAAGCTGCCCCGCACCGCGCGTCGCTTCGACCACCTGATGGTGGGCGAAAACGCTGGCAGAAAACAAAAACAGGGAGACAAACGTACTCCCGAAGGGGTGTACGAAGTCCAGACCTTTCTGCCGGAACAAGCATTGGACCGACGCTATGGTTCCGGCGCCTTTCCCCTGGACTACCCCAACCCCATCGACCGCCTGGCCGGCCGCAACGGCGGCGGCATCTGGCTGCACGGTCGCGACGACGCTGATAAGGCCAAATGGGCAACACATGGCTGTGTGGCCTTCAACAATCAAGATATCCGCGCCCTGAGCAACGTTCTGTCGGCGGACACCCCGGTGGTGATCGCCTCGCGCGTGGAATTCGTTGATCGCCAGCACTACAAGGCCGAACGCACCCGGGTGATGCGCCTGCTGGACGACTTCATCAACGCCTGGCAGGACGGGGATTTCAAACGCCTGGACCGCCTCCTGGACCCGCGCTTCCGCGGCGTGGGCGGCCTTGACAAGCAGGCCTGGCTGGCCCGCAAGGCGCGTATCCACGCCGTCCAGGGCTGGCGCGAGATCGATGCCGACAAGGTGGTGGCGCTGAAGGACTCGGACGAGCAGGTTGTGTTCGACTTCGAGCAGTCCTACTGCGCCACCCATATCAACAGCCGCGGGCGCAAGCGCCTGTACTTCCGCCGGGACGGCAAAGACTTCCGCCTAGTCTCCGAAAAATACACCGCCCTACCCGCTCGCCCGGCCGACCCGGAGAAGGTACGGCGTTTCATCCAGCACTGGCTGGGCGCCTGGAACCGGCGCGATTTGGGGGCCTATATCGCCAGCTATGCGGACGACTTCCGCGACACTCGCCACCGCGACCTGAAGCGCTTCCGCGAGTACAAGGCGGGCATCTTCCGGTCCCGCCCCGAACAGCGGGTCCGCATCGAGGATCTGCGCATCGAGCCGCTGGACGCCAGCCGCTTCCGCGTGCGCTTCGTGCAGCACTACAGCAGCCGCGAGTACAATGACACCGGACGCAAGACGCTGATCGTGAGCGGTTGCGGCAACCACTTCCGCATCGAACGCGAAACCTGGAACAAGCTATGAAGACCACGACCCAACTCCTCTGCCTGCTCGGCCTGCTGCTGGCCAGCGGCCTGACTTGGTCGCAGTCCAGCCACAGTGTGTTCTTCCAGGGAACCGACTACGAGCTGAACGTCTATCGCATCCACGGCGAAAAGCCAGGCAAGACCCTGCTCCTGATAGGCGGCATCCAGGGTGACGAGCCGGGCGGCTATCTATCGGCCGACACCTATTCGGACATCGCCCTGGAGAAGGGTAATCTGATCATCGTGCCGCGCGCCAACCTCAAGTCCATCATCCTCAACGACCGGGGACCGGACGGCGACATGAACCGCCAGTTCCACGACAACCCTCGGCCCAACCCCATGCTCAAGGTGGTGGCCAAGCTCAAGCAGCTGATGGGCGAGGCCGACCTGTTCCTGCACCTGCACGATGGCTGGGGCTTCCACTATCCCGAATACGTCGACGAACAACACAACCCCAAGCGCTACGGCCAGTCCCTGATCGCGGACGCCGAGACCTATACCTGCAAGGACGGGCGGGTGCTGAAACTGGGCAAGCTGGGGCGCGAGATCCTGGCGCGGGTGAACGCCCAGATCGAGAATCCCAAGCACCACCTGCACTTCTTCAACACCCGCACCAACGACCCCAAGACGCCCTACCCGGCGATGCGCAAGACCGCCACCTACTACGCCCTGCGCCACCACTGCCTGCCGGCCTATGGCGTGGAATCGTCCAAGAATATCAAGTCCCTGACCCTGCGCATCCTCTACCACAACCTGGTGATCAACGCCTTCATGCACCACCTGGGCATCGTGCCGCTGACCCCCAAGGTGCTGATCCCCTCGCCGCGTCTGGAGTTCGCCGAGATCAATGTCAACGGCAAACCCAAGATGGTCAAGAATGGCGACGAACTGAGGGTGCGACGGGGCGACCGCATCAGCGTGGTGAAGATCGGCGCCAACAGCCCGCGCGGCATCTCCTGCGACGTACTGGGACACGGCGGTCTCAACGACCTAGGCCACAGGTTCACCATCACCCACGCCACGCGCATCCTGTTCCGCAAGGAAAGCAAGGAGATCGGCCACGTCCGCCTGACCCTGGCCAGCGGCTCCGAACGCTATGTGGCCGGACATACCCGGGTGTTCGTGGTCGAGGTCAACGGGCAGAAACGCTTGGTAATGGAGGACGAGCATCTCTCGCTCACTCCGCGCGACACGCTGCGCCTGCTGAGCAGCTTCAGTGACGGCAACAACGCCGCCTCGCCGGAGATCAACTTCAAGGGCTGGGTGCCGAAGAATGTGCGCAACAGCGGCGACGACCGCAACTATCTGATCCACCTCAACGATCCGCTACAGAAGAAGTTCTCGGTGAACCGCAAGGGGCGCCTCTACCCGGTGGTGGCCTCGACCCGGAGCGGACGCAAGCTGGGGCAGTTCTATGTGGAGCTGGAACAGCCCTGAGCCGGACCGCGGCCTCAGGGCCAGAAGCGGGGCCCGGCGCGCTCAGCGATACGGGCAGTTGGTCTTGCGGCAGTTACCGTAGATGATCAGCGAGTGGTCCTCGATGCCGAAGCCATGCTGCTCGGCGATGGCGTGCTGGTGGCGCTCGATGGTCTGGTCCACGAACTCCTCCACCCGGCCGCACTGGCGGCACACGATATGGTCGTGATGGGCGCCGCGGTTCAGCTCGAAGATGGCCTGCCCGCCCTCGAAATGATGGCGCTCGGCCAGGCCCGCGTCCACGAACTGGGTCAGTACCCGATATACGGTCGCCAGGCCGATCTCCTCGTTGCGTTCCAGCAGGGCCTTGTACACGTCCTCGGCGGTCATGTGATGGGCGTCGCTCTGCTCCAGCACCTGCAGGATCTTGACCCGCGGCAGGGTCACCTTGAGGCCGGCCTTCTTGATGTCGGCATCTTCCATACCGTGCTCCGTCGTACTTGGCGCATGTAATCCACGCACAGATTCGCTATGATGGGCCGCGCTGAACCACTGGCCCGGGCTCGTGCCGGGCCCTGTTCAGGGGCCCCGTATTATGACACCCAATGATAACCAATTGCGTATGCACAAGCTTCTCATTCCATGCATCCTGCTGCTGGCCGGCGGCTGCAGCAGCGTCGGCAAGGGCCTGGATTCGCTCGGTAGCGTGACCGAGATCATCCCCCGCGCCCTGGACAAGGCCCCCCTGATCTATCGCCCCACCATACTGCAAGGCAATATGGTCACCCAGGCACAAGTGAACAAGCTCAAGCCGGGCATGTCCCGGCGTCAGGTGCAGTTCATCCTCGGCTCCCCCACTCTAAAGGACGCCTTCCACCGCGACCGCTGGGACTACCCCTTCACCCAGGGCGTGGGCAGCCACCCCAGCGAGTACCGCTATCTCTCGGTGTTCTTCAAGGACGACCGGCTGGTGAGGATCACCGGGGACTACCATCCCCAGCCGGCGGACCAGCAGAAACCGGCACAGAAGCCGGCCGTGGTCTCGGTGCCCGACTGGCAGCCCGAGAACAAGTCCCTGCTGGGACGGGCCATGGAAACGCTCGGAATCAAGGACAGCGAATAGATCGCCTCAGCCCTTCCGGGCATTCGCCTCGCGCGCGCCCTTTTTCATCACCTTGCCCTCCGCCGCGCGCTTCTTGCGCGCCTCCTTGGGATCGGCGATCAGCTGGCGGTAGATCTCCACCCGGTCACCGGGCTGCAGCACGGTATCGGCCTTGGTCAGCTTGCCGAATATCCCCAGCTTGTTCTTTTCCAGGTCGATCTCCGGAAAGAGCTTGAGGATGCCGGATTTCTCCACCGCCTCGATCACGCGCGTGCCCTGCGGCACCTCCAGCGCGATGATGCGCTGCTCGTCCGGCCGGGCATAGGCCACTTCCACCGAAATCGTATCACTCACCATAGACCTCCCGAGCCCGCTTGCAAAAAGAATCCACCAGGGTGTTGGCGATCTGCTGGAACACCTTGCCGAAGGCCGCGTTGATCAATTGCCCCGAGAACTCGAACTCCAGGTGCAGCACCACCTTGCAGGCATCCTCGCGCAGGGCGATGAAGTCCCAGGCACCGTGCAGCGACTTGAACGGCCCCTCGACCAGCTCGATGTCCATGTGCCGTGGCGCCTCATAGGCATTGCAGGTACTGAAGGCCTGGTGGATGCCCATGCGCGCCACCTCGATCCGGCCGCACACCTTGTGCCCGTCGTCCGAGAGCAGCTCGGCCCCGGCGCACCAGGGGAGAAACTCGGGATATCGGGCCACGTCCTTGACCAGATCGAACATCTGCCGGTCCGCATACGGCACCAGCGCGGACTTCTCGACAACCGGCACTACACCACTCCAATCGCGTTCAGAAAGACCAGTACGATACCACCCGGGGCCATATAGCGGATGGAGAAGCGCCACAGCCCGTACATGCGCGGACTGCGCATGGCCAGCTCCTCCTCGCTCAGGCGGCGACCCACCGCCCAGCCGGCGAACAGGGCGATCGCCAGCCCGCCCAGCGGCAGCATGATGTTGGTGGTCAGAAAGTCCTTGAGATCGAATATCGTCTTGCCGAAGACCTTGTAGGCATCGCCCGACCACAGGTTGAACGACAGCGCCGAACCGATTCCCAGGAACCAGGCCAGACCGCCGACCAGCAACGAGGCCCGGCCCCGCGACATGCGGCGGTTCTCGCTCAGCCAGGCCACCGCCGGCTCCACCAGCGAGATCGAGGACGACCAGGCGGCGAACACCAGCAGCACGAAGAACAGGGTGCCGAACAGCTGCCCGCCCGGCATGGCGCCGAAGGCGATCGGCAGACTGACGAACACCAGGCCAGGCCCCGAGGCCGGCTGCAGACCGTTGGCGAACACCAGCGGAAAGATCGCCAGCCCGGCCATCAGCGCGACCAGGGTATCGGCCACCGCGATCATGACCGTGGAACCCGCGATCGAGGCCTCGCGCGGCATATAGGAGCCATACACCATGATCGCGCCCATCCCCAGACTGAGGGTGAAGAAGGAATGCCCCATCGCCACCAGCAACGGTTCGGCGGTGAAATGGCACTGCCCCGCGGCGTCACAGGCCTGGAACACCCGGGCAAAATCGAAATCGAACAGGAAATGCCAGCCGCGCGCGAAGTCTCCGGCCGCCATGGCATAACCCACCAACAGCGCCAGCAGCAGGAACAGCATGGGCATCAGCCAGGTGACCAGGCGCTCCAGCCCCGAGCGCACCCCGTTGGCCACCACCACCATGGTCATCACCATGAACACGCTGTGCCAGAACAGCAGGCGGCGCGGCGAGTCGGTCAGCGACTGGAACAGGGCCCCGGCGGACTGACCGTTCAGGCCGTCGAAGGCCCCGAGCGCCGCCTTCAGCACATAATCCAGCGCCCAGCCGGCCACCACACTGTAAAAGGACAGGATCAGAAAACCGGCCACCACACCGCCCCAGCCGACCAGGCCCCACACTGGCGAGGCCCGCTCCGCCGCCGCCAGCTCGCGCATGGTGTTGATCGGACTGCGCCGGCCGCGGCGCCCGAGCAGGATCTCGGCCATCATCACCGGAATGCCGATGAAGGCCACGCACAGCAGATACACCAGCACGAAGGCCCCGCCCCCGTACTCCCCGGTGATGTAGGGAAACTTCCAGATATTGCCCAGACCGACGGCCGAACCCACCGCCGCCATCAGAAACGCCAGGCGGCTGGACCATTGATTGTGCACCACGCGGCTCTGGCTCAAGACAACACCCTCCGATACCGGAAACAGACCGGCCTATTGTCCGCCAAGCCCGCAGGCGGAACAAGGGAAGCCGGGCCGATCCCGCCACGCCGGCCGGGCCGCGCATGGTAAAATAAGTCATGGCCAAGAAAGCAAAAAAACAGAAAAAGGACACCGGCTCGACCATCGCGCTGAACAAGAAGGCACGCCATGACTATGCCATCGGCGACACCTACGAGGCCGGACTGGTGCTGCAGGGCTGGGAGGTCAAGAGCCTGCGCGACAAGCGGGTCAACATCACCGACACCTATGTCATGATCCAGAAGGGCGAGGCCTGGCTGGTGGGCGCCAACATCACCCCCCTGCCCACCGCCTCCACCCATATCACCCCGGAACCCACCCGGGCCCGCAAACTGCTGCTGCACCGCCAGGAACTGAACAAGCTCATCGGCCACGTGGAACGCAAGGGCTTCACCCTGGTGCCCATGGCCCTGTACTGGAAAAAAGGCCGCGCCAAGCTCGAAATCGGCCTCGGCAAGGGCAAGAAACTGCACGACAAACGCGCCGACCTGAAGGAACGCGACTGGCAGCGCGACAAGGCCCGGCTCTTTAAACGGGGATAAAAACCCCCATCTACCGGTCCAAGACCATGTTAGAGTTACGGAGACAGGGCCGGTGAGCGGCCCGCCCGTCAGCAACGGGCATTACCAAAGACTTTCGGGGGCGACACGGCATTCGACGTGGATTGCAAAACCCGAGGTGCATGCCGAGGTGCGGATTCCTCGTAAATCCATCTGCAAACCAATAGTTGCCAACGACGACAACTACGCACTCGCCGCTTAATACCCGGTAGGGTGCCGTCTCACTGGAGCCGTGCCCATGCGTCCAGGTTCGAGGCGTCGATTCTCATGGGATCGCGAGGCGGCTCGTCCGGGGCCAAATCGCTAAACCCTTACCGGAATCGCCATCAGGTATGCCCTGTCTGTCGGGCGGCCCGGTGGTTAAACACAATGGACAGACTAAGCATGTAGATCCGAGGGCGGAGGGTCCGCGGACGCGGGTTCGACTCCCGCCGCCTCCACCAATATGCCAAAGGGTCACCCATCGGGTGGCCCTTTGGCGTTTTGAGGCGGCGCGGACGAGAAGCCGCGTTCCGGGTTCGAGCCGAGCCCGCAGCCGCGGGCGAGACAACGCCGGCGCGCAGCGACGGCGGCCCCGCAGGGGTAAGGCCGTAGGGCCGAATACTCCCGCCGCCTCCACCATTCATTGCCGGAGACACGGGCCAGTCCGCGGATTGGCGTCCTTATTGTCTCAACACCGGGAGCGGCGCTTACGGACCTGGCGAAAGGCGTCCCCGGCATCACGCGCCCCACTCACCCGCTCCCAGCAGCGCCATCACCCTGCGCCAGCCCGCCTCGGCCTTCGGGCCTGCCTTTTCGAACACCTCGGCCAGCCGCGCCCTCTGTTCTCCCGTCAACTTTTCTTCCAGGCGCCGACCCTTGGGCGTGAGGCGCAGGCGCTTGACACGGCGGTCGCGCGTGTCCTGCCTCGACTGGATATAGCCATCCTCGATCAACTGGCGCAGGGGCCGGTTCAGGTACTGCTTGCTGACCCGCATGATGCCCAGCAGCTCGCTGACGCTGCAGCCGGGATTGCGCCCCACGAAGTAGAGGATGCGATGGTGGACGCGCGAATAGCCCAGGGCGCGCAGCTGCTCGTCGGGATGCGCAGTGATGGCGCGGAACCCGAAGTGCAGCATCTCCAGGGCCTGGTTGAGGCGGCCGGTGTCGTCTGGATCATCATTCTGGTCAATCATATTGACATTTTACCCCGGACCGCGCGATCATCATAATGGTCAACTATCATTGACCTTATCGGGAGGTGAACATGGACCAGGGCGTCTGCTGGATGGACGGTCGTATTCAGCCACTGAAAGAGGCCACCGTGCCGGTGCTGGATCACGGCCTGCTGTATGGCGACGGGGTGTTCGAGGGCATCCGCTTCTATTTCGGCCGTCCTTTCATGCTGCGGGCGCACCTCGACCGTCTGCGGCGCTCGGCGCGGGCCATCGCCCTGGATCTGCCCTGGGACCACGCGGCGCTGTCGGATATCGTGGCCCGCGTCATCGAGGCCTTCGGTGCGCCGGAGGGCTATATCCGCCTGATCGTCACGCGCGGCGAGGGCCCGCTGGGGATCGATCCCTCGTCCTGCCGCCGGCCGCGCCTGATCGTGATCGCCGGCCGCCTGGAGATGGTCGGGCATGCCGCGCGCGCCGAGGGTGTCCGTCTCGTCACCGCCGCCACGCGCCGCCTGCCGCCCGACGGGCTGGATCCGCGCATCAAGAGCCTGAACTATCTCAACCACATCCTGGCCCGCCTGGAGGCCAACCGGGCCGGCGCCGACGAGGCGGTGCTGCTCAACGCCCAGGGGCGCGTCGCCGAGGGCACGGCCGACAATCTGTTCATCGCGCGCGACGGCCGCTTGCTCACACCGCCGGTGATCGACGGCGCCCTGCCCGGCATCACCCGCGCGCTGATCCTGCGCTTGGCTGGAGAACAGGGGATCCCGACAGAGGAACTGTCGCTGGCGCCCTATGATCTGCACACCGCGGACGAGTGCTTTCTGAGCGGCACCGGGGCCGAGCTGGTGCCGGTGCGCGAGATCGACGGCCGCGCCCTGCCCGCCTGTCCCGGCCCGCTGTACCGGCGCTGCGCCGAGGCCTTCACCCAGCACATCGAACGACACTGCAGAGAGGAGCCGGCATGAACCCGCACATCCCCATTCTGAACATCGACCAGGCGCCCCTGCAGGACTGGGCGCACGGCGAGCGCTACCAGGCCAGGATGGCGCAGATCGGCCGCCTGCTGGGCGCGCGCAAGCTCGGCTACCGGCTGGTCGAACTCCCGCCCGGCAAGGCCGCCTGGCCGGCGCATGCCCATCTGGTCAACGAGGAGATGTTCTTCATCATCGAGGGCCGGGGCGCGCTGAGACTGGGCGAGCGGCGGCACCCGATCCGCGCCGGCGATGTGATCGCCGTGCCGCCCGGCCCGGACACCCCGCACCAGATCGTCAACGACAGTGATGCCGGTCTGATCTACCTGTGCGTCAGCACCATGCAGGAGCCCGACATCGTGATGATGCCCGACTCGGGCAAGATCAACATCATGGCCGGCAGCCCGCCCGGCGGCGACAAAAGCGCCCGCACCCTGTCCCTGTGCCTGCCGCAGGACGCGGCGGTGGACTACTGGGTAGGGGAATGACTCCCTACATCTAAGAAGCGGGGCCCTAAATTCACTGAATAACCGCAATGCCTGGAGCGGAAGAGGGAGTCAGTTGCCGCCTAGAATGGATAGCTCTGACACCAACACCAGGCAGGCATGCACATGAGGCACCGCAGGCAACTGACTCAAGAGGAACGATACCAGATCTCGGTGCTGAAGGGCCTGGGCCAGACACAAAGACAGATCGCACAGGCACTGGGGCGCTCACCCAGCACTATCAGCCGGGAACTGCGGCGCAACCAGGAGGTTGACGGCTATGCCGCGGAGCAGGCTCAGCGAATCCCAGACAGGCGAAGACGCGAGGCAGTGGGACGCAAGCTGAACATGAGGCCGAGGCAGCGGCTGGGTTGCAGGGCGCCTATCGAGATGTTCTGTGAAGGACTACACCGGCAGGATGCCACATCGGATGGTGTTGCGGTTATTGCTTGAATTCGAGCAGCGTATTACAACCAGAAGGCCCGAAAAGAGTAAGCCCGCAGCCCTGTTAGCCCAAAGCCGTAATGTCCCCTTTGTCCAATTCTAAAATGTCCCCTTTTGATTTCGGGAGGGACGGTGACAGAGGAGACCATTGCGATGACACGGAAGGCTGTGGACCGGCTGGGAGTGGTTCAGCAGGTTGTCGAGCAGCAGTTACGGCAAAAAGAGGC
>JALVTT010000180.1 GCA_027024025.1 Sedimenticola sp. | reverse complement strand
CCGGCGATCTCGTCCCAGACGATGCCGGGGTGATCGTGCACCCCGAGCTGGCGCGACGACCAGCCGCAGATGCCGATACCGGCGAGCGCCACCAGCAGGGTGACGCCCCAATAGGCCGCCGGCGGCAGGCCGGCCAGCGGCAGGTACAGCAGCACCCCGACCCCGGTGCCGAAGGTCCCCGGCGCGCGCGGCGCCAGGCCGGCCCCGAAGCCGAAGGCCAGCAGGTGCAGGGGCCGGCGCAGGTCCGGCCGGGGCAGGCGCTCATTCGCTGAAGTGGTCATAGCCTCCGCCGATCTCCTCGACACACTGGCCGTCCGCCTGGCGCAGACGCACCCCCGAGCCGGCCTCGATATGGCCGATCCGGCTCACCGCCACCTCCCAGTCCGCGCTGTCCCGCTCGAACGCCGCCTGCCGTTCCGGCGGCACGCTGAACAGCAGTTCATAATCGTCGCCCGCGCTCAACGGCAGTCCCCAGTCGCCGCGCCCGGCCACGTGCGCCCGCACCGGCGGCGAGAGCGGCAGGCGGGCCGCTTCCAGCACCGCCCCCGCCCCGCTGCGCGCGCAGACGTGGCCCAGGTCGGCGGCCAGACCGTCGGAGATGTCGATGGCGCAGCGCGCGTAGCCGGCCAGACGGCGGCCGATCTCCACCCGGGGCTCGGGCCTGTCCAGGCGTTGCGCCAGGACCCGCGGCACCGGCCGGCCCGCCTGGCGCAACCGCAGCGCCAGGCCGGCGTCGCCCAGGGTGCCGGTGACATAGAGCGCGTCGCCCGGGCGGGCCGCGTCCCGGCGCAGGGCCTGGTCCGGCGCCAGCAGGCCATGCAGGGTGAGGCTGATCGCCAGCGGGCCGCGGGTGGTGTCGCCGCCGACCAGGGACACATCGAAGCGTCCGGCCAGGGCCGCGAAGCCGCGCATGAAGGCCGCCAGCCAGTCGCGGTCCGCGGCGGGCAGGGTCAGGCACAGACTGGCCCAGGCGGGACGCGCGCCCATCGCCGCCAGATCACTGAGATTGACCGCCAGGGCCTTGTGCCCCAGGGATTCGGGATCGGCGTCCGGCGCGAAATGACGACCGCTGACCAGGGTGTCGCTGGTGACCGCCAGGATCTGGCCCGGCGGCGGCCGCAGCAGGGCGCAGTCGTCGCCGATGCCCAGCAGCACATCCTCGCGCGGCCCGGTCGCGGCCTCGAAATACTCGCGGATCAGGTCGAACTCGCCGGGCATCAGGACCCCTGCGCGGCCATCTCCAGCGGGCGCAGGCGGCGCGCGGCCTTGTCCAACACGCCGTTGACATAGCGGTGGCCCTTCTCGGCGCCGAACACCTTGGCCAGTTCCACCGCCTCGTTGATCACCACCCGGTAGGGGATCTCCGGGTGTTCCAGGAGTTCATAGCCGGCGATGCGCAGGATGGCGCGTTCCACCGGGTCCACCTGCTCGATATCGCGGTCCAGATCCTGGGCCAATGCCTCGTCGATGCGCGCCAGCTGCCCGCCGACGCCCTGCAGCAGATCGCGCAGATAGGCCTCGTCGAGCTTCTTTCCCGCATGTTCGGCCAGAAAGTGGGCGAGGATCTCGGACACCGGCTGACCGGCCATCTGCCACTGGTAGATGGCCTGCACCGCCAGGCTGCGGGCCTTGCTGCGTTGCCGGCTCACCGCGCGCTCACAGATTGCGCAGCAGATTGACCATCTCGATGGCGCTGGCCGCGGCCTCGCCACCCTTGTTGCCGGCCTTGGTGCCGGCGCGCTCGATGGCCTGCTCGATGGAGTCCACGGTGAGCACGCCGAAGGCGATGGGCACGCCGTGCTTGAGGGTCACCTGGGCCATGCCCTTGACGCACTCGCCGGCCACGTATTCGAAGTGCGGGGTGCCGCCGCGGATCACCGCGCCGAGCGCCACGATGGCGTCGTAATCGCCCTTCTGCGCGATCTTGTCCAGCACCAGCGGCATCTCGAAGGCGCCGGGCAGGCGCACCACGGTGATGTCCTCGTCCTTGGCGCCGTGGCGCTTGAGGGTGTCGATGGCGCCGGCCTCCAGGCTGTCCACGACAAAGCTGTTCCAGCGCGCAACCACCACGCAGAAGCGGGCATTGGTGACGGTCATGCCGCCTTCGATGGTCTTGATGCTCATGGGATGGCCCCCTGTTTCTCGTCGGTATTCACAAATTCGGTGACTTCCAGATCGAAGCCGGCCAGGGCGTGCAGATGCTTGGGCGCGCTCATCACGCGCATCTTGCGCACCCCCAGATCGACCAGGATCTGGGCGCCCACGCCGATGGTGCGCAGCTCCTCGTCGTTCTTCGAGGACTTGCCGTCGGGACGCGGCTCGGGCTTGTGGCCGTGCTTGAACTCCTCGATGCGGTTGACGATGTCCCGCGCGCCGTCATAGTTGCGCAGCACCACGATCACGCCGCCGCCCTCGCGCGCGACGAAGTCCATGGCCGAGCGCAGCGGCCAGCCGCACTCGCGGGTGCTCTCGAACAGATCGCACAGGGTGTTCTGCACATGCACCCGCACCAGGGTCGGACGCTCGGGATCGATCTCGCCATGCACCAGCACCAGGTGGATGTCGTTGCCCACGATGTCCTGGTAGGCGTAGAGGTGGAAGTCACCGTGCTCGGTCGGCAGCAGGCAGTCGCTGACCTGCTCCACGGTCTTTTCGTTCTTGATCCGGTACTGGATCAGGTCGGCGATGGTGCCCATCTTGAGGCCGTGCTCGGCGGCGAACCGCTCCAGGTCGGGCTTGCGCGCCATGGTGCCGTCCTCGTTGAGGATCTCGACGATCACCGAGGAAGGCTCCAGCCCCGCCAGGCGCGCCAGGTCGCAACCGGCCTCGGTATGGCCGGCGCGCACCAGCACGCCGCCAGGCTGGGCCATCAGGGGAAAGATGTGCCCGGGCTGGACCAGATCCTGCGGGCGCGCGTCCCTGGCCACCGCCGCCAGCACCGTGGTCGCGCGGTCGGCCGCCGAGATGCCGGTGGTCACACCCTCGGCCGCCTCGATGGAGACGGTGAAATTGGTCGATTCCAGCTGGTTGTCGGTGTTCACCATCAGCGGCAGACGCAGCTGGCGGCAGCGCTCGCGGGTCAGGGTCATGCAGATCAGCCCGCGCCCGTAGCGCGCCATGAAGTTGATCGCCTCGGGCGTGACCTTCTCCGAGGCCATGACCAGGTCACCCTCGTTCTCCCGGTCCTCGTCATCCATTATGATGACCATCTTGCCCTGGCGCAGGTCTTCGATAATCTCTTGTGTGCTGTTCAGTCCCATCGGATCCACGGGTGGTTGAGCGAACGGCGAATTCTATCACGCCGGAGAGGACCGCGCCCCCACGACCACGGAGGTTTGCAGGTGCCCCCAGACAGCGAAGGCGTCATCAAATTCGAGCTGCGGCACGACTCCGGCCCCCTGCCCCCGGACGGGGGGCTGGATGCGATCCGCCGGTGGTTCGGCATCTGCCGGGCCCTGGATCTGATCGGCCGCGATCCGGCGCGCTACGAGGGCGCGGCCTACGGCAACATCAGCCGGCGGGCGGGGACGGGCTTTCTGATCACCGGCACCCAGACGGGGGGACAGGAGACGCTCGCGCCGGACGATATCGCCTGGGTGCGCGAGATCGATGTAGCGCGCAACCGGGTCGTCAGCCAGGGGCCGGCGCGCCCCTCCTCGGAGTCGCTGACCCACGGCCAGGTGTATGCCCTGGCGCCGCGCGCCGGCTTCGTCATCCATGTCCACAGCCCCTTGCTGTGGCGGCGCGCCGGGGCCCTGGGCCTGCCCGCCACCGCGCCGGAGGCCGCCTATGGCACCCCGGCGATGGCGCGCGAGGTAGAGCG
>JALVTT010000179.1 GCA_027024025.1 Sedimenticola sp. | reverse complement strand
GATCTCCTGTAGCACTTCTGTCGGTCTCATGGCTCACCTCCTGGGTGGCCATGAAACCGGACAGATCACGTGCTACAAGTCCGGACAGTTTATTTGCTCCTAACAGGCGGGGATTTTGTGGTTGACGCCCGGCGGGCCTGTCTATAGAATTCCGCGTCTTTCTGCAGCCGCCGAAATGCCGGTGGCTGTTTGGCATCGAACTATTTTGGAGAGTGTGCAGCCATGTACGCCGTTATCCAGACCGGGGGCAAGCAGTATCGCGTGTCCGAAGGTACCACCCTGAAAGTGGAAAAGATCATCGCCGACGAGGGCGCCAGCATCGAGCTCGACAAGGTGCTCATGGTGGCCGACGGCGATGACGTGAAGGTGGGTGCACCCTATATCGAAGGCGGCAAGGTGACCGCCACCGTGAAGTCGCATGGCCGCGGCAAGAAGGTGCGTATCATCAAGTTCAAGCGCCGCAAGCACCACCTCAAGCGTCAGGGCCACCGCCAGGCCTACACCGAGCTTGAGATCACTGGCATCAGCGCAGGCTGAGGAGGACGAGACTATGGCACACAAGAAGGCAGGCGGCAGTTCCCGCAACGGTCGCGATTCCGAATCCAAACGTCTTGGCGTCAAATGCTTTGGCGGCCAGACCGTGCGCGCGGGCAACATCATCATCCGTCAGCGCGGCACCCGGGTGCACGCCGGCGTGAACGTGGGCTGCGGCAAGGATCACACCCTGTTCGCCAAGGCGGACGGCGTGGTCCGCTTCGAGACCAAGGGCCCCCGCAACCGCAAGTACGTGAGCGTGGTGCCCGCCTGAGGCAGCGCGGCCAGTTGCGTATATGTGAGGCCTCGTCCTGGTGACGGGGCCTTTTTGTTTATGTCCGGGTAAGATGGCGCCATGAAATTCGTCGACGAGGCAACGATCAAGGTGGAGGCCGGGGATGGCGGCAACGGCTGCGTCAGCTTTCGTCGCGAGAAATACATCCCCCGGGGCGGCCCCGACGGCGGCGACGGCGGCGACGGCGGCAGTGTCTGGCTGGTCGGCGACAGCGGCCTGAACACCCTGGTGGACTTCCGCCACCGGCGCCTGCACCGGGCCGAGCGCGGCCAGAACGGCATGGGCCGCCAGATGACCGGACGCAAGGGGCGGGATCTGGAGATCCCGGTGCCGGTGGGCACCCGGGTCATCGATGCCGATACCGAGGTGCTGATCGGCGAGGTGCTGGCGCATGGCGAGCGTCTGCTGGTGGCCCAGGGCGGCCAGCACGGGCTGGGCAATGTGCATTTCAAGAGCAGCACCAACCGCGCGCCGCGCCAGGCCACCCAGGGCACCCCGGGTGAGCGCCGCAACCTGCTGCTGGAGCTGATCGTGCTGGCGGATGTGGGCCTGCTGGGGCTGCCCAATGCCGGCAAGTCCAGCCTGATCAGCGCCATGTCCTCGGCGCGTCCCAAGATTGCCGATTATCCCTTCACCACCCTGTACCCCAATCTCGGCGTGGTCGGTCCCGGCTCGGACCGCAGTTTCGTGATCGCCGATACCCCCGGGGTGATCCACGGCGCGGCCGAGGGCGCCGGCCTGGGCATCCAGTTTCTCAAGCACCTCTCGCGCACCCGCCTGCTGCTGCACCTGGTGGACATCGCGCCCATGGACGAGGCGACCGATCCCGCGGCCCAGGTGCGCGAGATCGAGGCGGAGCTGGGCCGCTACGATCCGGCCCTGGCGCAACGCGAGCGCTGGCTGGTGCTGAGCAAGGCGGACCTGCTCGATGAGACGGCGCTGGCCGAGGCCCGGGCGCGCATCGTCGAGGCCCTGGGCTGGGATGGGCCGGTGTTCATCGTCTCCTCGGTCACCCGCCAGGGGCTCAAGGCGCTGGAGGACGCGATCGTGGCGCATCTGTACCGGGAGGACGAGCGGGAGCGGGCGCAACAGGCGGAGGCGGATCAGACTCCCTACGATCCGACGCAGGCATGAGGCGGCATAGCGATATCCCCCGCTCGCGACGCTGGGTGGTCAAGATCGGCAGCGCCCTGATCACCCGCGATGGCCAGGGCCTGGACCGCGAGGCCCTGCGTCACTGGGTGGACCAGCTGGCGGACCTGCTGGACGGGGGGCACGAGATCGTGCTGGTCTCCTCCGGGGCGGTGGCCGAGGGGCTGTCACGCATGGGCTGGCAGCGCCGGCCCAGCGCCCTGCACGAGCTGCAGGCCGCGGCGGCCATCGGCCAGATGGGCCTGGTACAGGCCTGGGAGAGCTGTTTTCAGCGCCGTGGCCGGCATACCGCGCAGGTGCTGCTGACCCATGACGATCTGTCCAATCGCCAGCGTTATCTCAATGCGCGCGGCACCCTGAAGGTGCTGGTGGGCCTGGGCGTGGTGCCGGTGGTCAACGAGAACGACACCGTGGCCAACGACGAGCTGCGCTTTGGCGACAACGACTCTCTGGCGGCCCTGGTGGCGAACCTGATCGAGGCCGATCTGATGATACTGCTGACCGATCAGGCCGGCCTGTTCAAGGCCGATCCGCGGGTCGATCCGGCGGCGGAGCTGGTGCGGGTGGCGCGGGCCGATGCCCCCGAACTGGACGCGATGGCGGGCGAGTGCGCCGGCAGCCTGGGGCGTGGCGGCATGTTCACCAAGCTGCGCGCGGCCCGCCTGGCGGCACGTTCCGGGACCGCCACCGTGATCGCGGGCGGGCGCGAGCCGGATGTGCTGCGCCGTCTGGCGCAGGGCGAATCCCTGGGCACCCTGCTAACCGCGCCGCGCGAGCCGGAGGCCGCGCGCAAGCGCTGGCTGGCCGGCCATCTGCGGGTCAAGGGCCGTCTGCGGCTGGATGAGGGCGCGGTGCGGGTGCTGCGTCAGTCCGGGTCCAGCCTGCTGGCGGTCGGGGTCAGGGAGGTGGAGGGCAGTTTCCGGCGCGGCGAACTGGTCTCCTGTCTGGATCCGGAGGGGCGCGAGATCGCGCGCGGCCTGGTCAATTACACCTCGGACGAGGCCCGCCGCATCATCGGCCATCCCTCCTCGCAGATCGAGTCCATCCTGGGCTATGTGGACGAGGAGGAGCTCATCCACCGCGACAACCTGGTGCTGATGTAGCCGGGGCAAAGAAAAACCCCGCCACATCCGTGCAGCGGGGTCAGTTTGTCGCCGGGCTTGGTTGGCAAACTCGTGGTCCTTTCGCCTCCCTGGCAAGTGTCTCGTCCCTGAGGGTCCGTGTTGGCGACGGTTATAGTGTCGTCCAAACCGGGCCCGGGGTCTTGAGGCCTGATCCTATCTTCGTGTAGGAATATTCTGACAGGACGTCTCGGGCATGGCGCCGGTGCCGACCCAACTAATTGATCAGGCACAAAAAACCGGCCGCCGGCCGGTTTTTTTCAGGCAGCGCGGGCCTCAGAGGGCCTTAATCTGCGCGTTGAGGCGGCTCTTGTGCCGCGCGGCCTTGTTCTTGTGGATCAGGCCGCTGCCGGCCATGCGGTCCAGGATGGGGGCGGCGCTCTTGAAAGCGGCCTCCGCGGCTGCCTTGTCACCGGCCTCGATGGCCTTGATGACCTTCTTCACCTCGGTACGCATCATGCTGCGACGGCTCGCATTGTGCTGGCGACGTTTTTCCGCCTGGCGGGCGCGCTTGCGTGCTTGTGCAGAATTGGCCACTTGGGTTCTCCTGAGTATTCGGCTTCGTAAAAAGACGTGGGATTATGGGGGTCCACCCCAGCCTTGTCAAGTTATAGTTAGGCCCTTGTTAGGAGCAAATAAACTGTCCGGACTTGTAGCACGTGATCTGTCCGGTTTCATGGCCACCCAGGAGGTGAGCCATGAGACCGACAGAAGTGCTACAGGAGATCCGGAAAATGCGATT
>JALVTT010000178.1 GCA_027024025.1 Sedimenticola sp. | reverse complement strand
GCAAGCCCCTGGACGAAACGACGACGACTGAATCCTCCCAAGGGGGAAGACGAGAAAAACTGCGACATGAATCACTCCTGTCTTTCGCAAATCAAAAACGATGGACGCGACGGGTCCACTGGCTGCCTGGCATCGGACCGGCAGCCGTTTCAGGTCTCGATTGGGAAAGTCAGGCGCGGGGTGGCCGCAGGAAGAGATCGGGATCGCGGGACAGCAGGGCCACCGAGGAGTCGGCGGCCGGCACGGAGATCAGCGACACGCGCACGGGCACGCGCAGGGAAAAGAAGGTCGCGGCACAGGCGCTGCAGCCGCCCATCAGAGCGCAGCTCGCGCCCTCGCAACAGGGCTTGCCCTGGTGCTGGATGTCGGCGGCGCCCTGGCAGCTGGCGCAATCACCCGCCTGCTGCGCGGGCATCAGATGCGCGGCAGCCGGCATGGGATGTCCCTGTTGCGCCAGGCCGGCGAACACATTGCCCAGCGGGGCCAGCAACATGAGGCCGGCCAGCAGCAGGGAGATCAGCTTGTGCGGGGTCACGGGCATGGGCGCAGCTTAGGCAAATCCGAATCACTTGTCCAATGCGACTGGGCGCATCGGCCAAAGTTCCGTTCAGGCAATGGAAAAACCCGCCGGGCACTCACCCGCCCAGTCCGCGCAACGGACATCGGCCACCTGTGACAGGGGGGAGCCCTGCCACAACCACTCACATAGGGCATCGACCGCATCGCCCCCGCCACAGACGATGACCTCGACCGAGCCATCCGGCAGATTGGTGGCACTTCCCGACAGGCCGAGCTCGAGCGCCCGGCGCCGCGTGGTGTCGCGGAACCAGACCCCCTGGACCCGGCCGGTGACGATGCAACGCTTGCAGATCATGGTCTGAATCCTCCTGCCCCCTCCCCGGCCCTCCCCCGCAAGCGGCATTACTGCCCGGGGAAAATGAACATGACTTCTACCGTGGGCAAAGTGCCCTGCTTTTGCCGGGAACGCCGGCGTCTCGCCGGCAGTCCGACGGGTCTCGTTCCATCCATCGTCGCTTGTTGCCGCTTCGCGGCAGGCCATTCTTGATGCGGGCGGCGGCCGGCCTCAGACCGCCAGCTTGACCACCACCTCGTTACGCGCATGTTCCGCCGCCTCGGTGAAGTCGGGCATCTTGTCGAACTCCAGGTAGCGGTAGATCTCGGGCGCCATGCTGTCGATGCGGGTGGCGTATTCCATGTATTCCTCCACCGTGGGCAGACGCCCCAGCACCGAGGCCACGGCCGCCAGCTCGGCGGAGGAGAGGAACACATTGGCCCCCTGCCCCAGGCGGTTGGGGAAGTTGCGCGTGGAGGTCGAGACCACGGTGGACTCGGGCGCCACCCGCGCCTGGTTGCCCATGCACAGGGAGCATCCGGGCATCTCGGTGCGCGCGCCCGCGGAGGCGAAGATGTTGTAATAGCCCTCCTCCATCAGCTGGTGCTCGTCCATCTTGGTCGGCGGCGCGATCCACAGGCGCGTGGGGATGACCCCGCCCGCGGCCTGCAGCAGCTTGCCGGCGGCGCGGAAGTGACCGATGTTGGTCATGCACGAGCCGATGAACACCTCGTCGATCGCGGTGCCCGCCACCTCGGACAGGGGCTTGATGTCGTCCGGGTCGTTGGGACAGGCCAGCAGCGGCTCGGTGATCTTGCTCATGTCGATCTCGATCACCTCGGCGTACTCGGCGTCGGGGTCGGCGCGCATCAGCTGCGGGTTCTCCAGCCAGGCCTCCATGGCGCGGGCGCGGCGCTCCAGGGTGCGCGCGTCCTGATAACCGTTGTCGATCATCCAGCGCAGCATCACGATGTTGGAGCGCAGGTACTCGGCCACCGAGTCCTCGGACAGGTCGATGGTGCAGCCGGCGGCGGAGCGCTCGGCGGTGGCGTCCGACAGCTCGAAGGCCTGTTCCACGGTGAGATTCGGCAGGCCCTGGATCTCGATGATACGGCCGTTGTAGACGTTCTTCTTGCCCTGCTTCTCCACCGTGAGCAGGCCGCGCTGGATCGCCTCGTAGGGGATGGCGTTGACCAGGTCGCGCAGGGTGATGCCCGGCTGCATCTCGCCGGTGAAGCGCACCAGCACCGACTCGGGCATGTCCAGCGGCATCACGCCCAGGGCGGCGGCGAAGGCCACCAGCCCGGAGCCGGCGGGGAAGGAGATCCCCAGCGGGAAGCGGGTGTGGGAGTCGCCGCCGGTGCCCACGGTGTCGGGCAGCAGCATGCGGTTGAGCCAGGAGTGGATGATGCCGTCGCCGGGGCGCAGCGCCACCCCGCCGCGGGTCTCGATGAAGTCCGGCAGGGTGTGCTGGGTCTCGATGTCCACCGGCTTGGGATAGGCGGCGGTGTGGCAGAAGCTCTGCATCACCAGGTCGGCGGAGAAACCCAGGCAGGCCAGCTCCTTGAGTTCATCGCGGGTCATGGGGCCGGTGGTGTCCTGGGAGCCGACCGTGGTCATGCGCGGCTCGCAGTAGGTGCCGGGACGCACGCCCTCGACGCCGCAGGCGCGGCCCACGATCTTCTGCGCCAGGGTGAAGCCCTTGCCGGAGTCCTCGGGATCGACCGGGCGGCGGAACACCTCGCTCGGCCCCAGGCCCAGCGCCTCGCGCGCCTTGTCGGTGAGCGAGCGGCCGATGATCAGCGGGATGCGTCCGCCGGCGCGCACCTCGTCCAGCAGCACCTCGGTCTTGAGTTCGAACTCGGCGACCAGCTCGCCGTTCTCGCGCTCGATGCGGCCGTCGTAGGGGCGGATCACGACCACATCGCCCATGTTCAGCCCGTCCACCGGCACCTCGATGGGCAGCGCCCCGGAATCCTCGGCGGTGTTGAAGAAGATGGGCGCGATCTTGCTGCCCAGCACCACCCCGCCCTGGCGCTTGTTGGGCACATGGGGGATGTCGTGGCCCATGTGCCAGAGCACCGAGTTGATGGCCGACTTGCGCGAGGAGCCGGTGCCCACCACGTCGCCCACATAGGCCAGGGGGTGCCCCTTCTGCTTGAGGGTCTCGATCAGGCCGACCGGGCCGACCTCGCCGGGTCTGTCGGGCTCGATGCCCTCGCGCGCGTTCTTCAGCATCGCCAGGGCGTGCAGCGGGATGTCGGGACGCGACCAGGCGTCCTGCGCCGGAGAGAGATCGTCGGTGTTGGTCTCGCCCGGCACCTTGAACACGGTGACGGTGATGGCCTCGGGCACCTCGGGCCGTTCCAGGAACCATTCGGCATCGGCCCAGGACTGCATCACCGCCTTCGCGTTTGCGTTACCCGCCTTGGCCTTCTCCTCCACGTCGTGGAAGGCGTCGAACACCAGCAGGGTGTGCTTGAGCTGATCGGCGGCCAGTTCGCCCAGTTCGGGATCATCGAGCAGGTCGAGCAGCGGCTGGATGTTGTAGCCCCCCAGCATGGTGCCCAGAAGCTCCACCGCGCGGCGGCGGTCGATCAGCGGGGATGCGGCCTCGCCCCTGGCCAGCGCCGCGAGAAAACCGGCCTTCACATAGGCGGCGTCGTCCACGCCCGGCGGCACCCGGTCGGTGATCAGCTCCAGCAGGAAGTCTTCCTCGCCCGCGGGCGGATTCTTCAGCAGTTCGACCAGCTGATTGACCTGCTCCGCGTTCAGCGGCAGCGGCGGGACGCCCTGTTTGGCGCGTTCAGCCACGTGGGCACGATATTGTTCAAGCATGGATCACCTCACAACAAAAAGAGACGGCGGCCGCGCGCGAGACGCCGGCACGCCACGGATGCGGGAATGGTAGTCGCCCGGCGTATATTAGCAGGCTGTTGAAAAACCCCCAGATTTCCGCAAGATCAACCTGAACGTATCGATACGGTGATATTGGCGATGCGCGGTCCCGACATACAGCAAGACAGCCTGTTCAGCACGGTGAGCCCGGAG
>JALVTT010000177.1 GCA_027024025.1 Sedimenticola sp. | reverse complement strand
GGCACCCGGTCGAAGAAACGCAGTGATTCGAACAGTACCGAGAGCACGATGCCCAGGGTGGTGACGATGGCGATTCCGGCGCTGGCGACCAGCAGCATGCGGATGATGCCCTCGACGCGGCGCCGGGCGCGCACGGCGGGCGAGATGGCGCGCCAGGCGGACAGGCCGCCGAGCGCGGCCAGACCCAGGATCACCAGGGTGGCCACCGAGCGGGCGATGTGCTGCAGACCGCGCAGACGCGCCGCTGCGGCGCGCATGGCCGCATCCGGCGGGTGCGAGGTGATGCCTCCGTCGGCCAGGTTGCGGATGTCGTTGAGCATGAGGCCGCGTTCGGCCTCCGGCAGGGCCTGCTGGGCCGGCGGCAGCGCCTCCAGCACCAGCCGGTCCAGCAGCGGACCCCGTGCCAGCCCCCATAACAGCATCGCCAGGAGCGCGGGCAGGAGCGTCCACAACATCACATGCAACCCGTGGTGCAGGGGCAGCGAGTGATGCCGGTCCGGCCCCGGGGCCAGGCGCAGGGCGCGCCGCTTGCCGGCCAGGTAGCCCAGGGTGGCGAGCGTCAGCAGCAGGACCAGGGTCAACGACATGGCGATGGTCTCAGGGCTTGAGCGCCGGCATGGGCCGCAGGCTGTGTGCCACGTCCGCATACTGCCTGCGCTCGGCCTCGGGCATGGGGATCAGGCCGCGGTCGGCGAGATAGCCCTCGTCGCCCCAGGCGCTGTCGGAGGTGAATTCGGCGATGTATTCCCGGATCCCGGGGATACGCCCGACATGGGCCTTCTTGACATAGAAGAACAGGGGGCGGGACACCGGGTAGCTGCCATCGGCGATATTGTCGAAGTTTGGGGCCTTGCCCTCGATCAGCGAGCCCTGCAGGCGGTCGCTGTTCTGGTCGAGGAATGAGAAGCCAAACACACCCAGGGCCTTTGGGTTGGCCTGCAGTTTCTGCACGATCAGGTTGTCGTTCTCGCCGGCCTCGATGTAGGCGCCATCCTCGCGGATGGCCTGGGCCACGGCCTTGAACACCCGCTTGCCCTGCGCGGAGAAGGCGCCGGCGGGGATGCCCAGTTTCTTCATCAGGGCCCGGATCTCGGCGGGATCCTTGCTGTGGCGCAGTTTCTCCAGTTCGGGCACGGTCTCGGCCCCGCGGTCCATGACCAGCTCGGCGAAGGCGTCGCGGGTGCCCGAGGTGGGGGGCGGGCCCAGCACCTCGATACGGGTGTCGGGCAGGGCGGGGTCGATCTGTTTCCAGGTCTTGTAAGGATTGTCGATCAGCCGGCCGTCCGGGCCGGGCACCTGGCGCGCCAGCGCCAGCCACAGGTCGCGACGGCTCAGTTTGAATTGCGGCGCCCGGCGTGAGTTGGCGACCACGATGCCGTCATAGCCGATCTTGATCTCCACGATGTCGGCGACCCCGTTGGCCGCGCAGCGCCGCTGTTCCGTGGGCTTGATGCGGCGCGAGGCGTTGCTGATGTCCGGGGTGTCCACGCCGACCCCGGCGCAGAACAGCTTGAGACCGCCGCCGGAGCCGGTGGACTCGATCCTGGGCGTCTTGAACGCGGTCTTGCGGCCGAACTGCTCGGCCACCACGGTGGCGAAGGGGTACACCGTGGAAGATCCGACGATGGTGATGTAATCACGGGCCGTGGCCGCCTGGCCGGCCAGGGCTAGGGTGCCCAGCAGGGCGCCGAGGATACGTTTGTGTGTCTGCATCTGTGTCTCCGATATGTTTGCGGTCAATGCTTGGGTGACGCGCAGTCTGCCGACGATTTGTGACAATTCTGTTGGAGATAGATGACAGTTTGATGACAGTGGACCGGGCGGGGCTCAGGCCGTCGCGATACGGCTCACGGGGAACAGGCAGCGGAAGGTGCTGCCCTGGCCGGGCCTGCTTTCGATCTGCAGCTCGCCGTCGTGGCGGGTGAGCACGTGCTTGACGATGGCCAGGCCCAGCCCGGTGCCGCCGCTCTGGCGCGAGCGGCCCACGTCCACGCGGTAGAAGCGCTCGGTCAGGCGCGGGATGTGCTCGGCGGCGATGCCGATGCCGGTGTCGCTGACCGAGAATTCGGCTCCCACCGGGGTGCGTTGCCAGTGCAGTGTGATCCGGCCACCGGCCGGGGTGTAGCGCACGGCGTTGAAGACCAGGTTGGAGAAGGCGCTGTTCAGCTCGGAGGGATTGCCCCGCAGCATCAGGCCGGGCTCGGCCTCGAGGGTGATCCGGTGGGCCTGGCCGGCGCTGAGGGCGACGGCGCCCTCGCGGATCTGTTCCAGCAGCCGGGGCACGTCGACGGTCTCCTGGCCGGCGGGCGTCTCGCCCGACTCCAGGCGCGAGAGCAGCAGCAGGTCCTCGACGATACCCTGCATGCGGGTGGTCTGCTGGAACATCTGGCCAAAGATCGGCTGCCAGTCGCGCAGGGCGGGGTCCGGGTCGTCGTGCAGGGTCTCCAGATAGCCGTGCACCACGGTCAGCGGGGTACGCATCTCGTGCGAGACATTGGCCACGAAGTCGCGGCGTACCGTCTCGAGCTGGTTGAGGCGGGTGATGTCGCGCGCCTGCAACAGGCGCTGCCCCTTGCCGTAGGGCACCACCCGGATCTCCAGATTACGCCCGGGATCGACCGGAGAGGGGATATGCAGGGGCTCGCGATAGTCGCCACGCTGCAGGTAACGGTGGAAGACCGGGTCTTGCAGGTGTGCCTGGATGCGGCTGCCCCGGTGCGGGGACTGCAGGCCCAGGGTGGCGCGCGCGGCCTGGTTCCACCACTCGATCACGCCATCATTGTCGATCACCACGGTGGCGTCGGGCAGGGCGTTGGTGGATTGCTGGAAGCCCTTGAGCACGCGCCGGTATTTGCGTTTGCGGCGGCGACCGCGCTCGCGCAGGGCCTCGACCGATTCGCGGATCCAGAACCAGGCGCCGAAGGCTACCGGCGGCATCTTGCGCCGTCCCTGTTCCAGCCAGCGCATCAGGCGGTACAACTGCCACAGATGCCAGGCCAGGTACAGGACCAGGCCGTCGAGCAGGCCCAGCATGCCCTGTCCGGCCTGTTCACCCAGCAGCAGGCCGGCGCCGGCCAGCAGGACCAGCAGGAGCAGTTCCTCTATCCAGGATTCGCGCGCGCTCATGGGGTGGGCGAGAAGCGGTAGCCGGCGCCACGCACGGTCTGGATCAGGCCGGCGGCCCCGTAGGGCTCCAGGGCCTTGCGCAGGCGCCGGATGTGCACGTCCACGGTCCGTTCCTCGATATAGACATTGGTGCCCCAGACCCGGTCGAGCAGGCGCGCACGGCTGTAGACCCGGTCGGGATGGGTCATGAGGAAGTGCAGCAGGCGGAACTCGGTCGGGCCCAGGTCCAGCGCCCGGCCGTCGTGTTCGACCCGGTGCGCGACCGGGTCCAGGCGCAGCGGACCGGTCTCCACCGGGGCCTCGCTGGCGTGCGGGGCGACCCGCCGCAGTATGGCCTGGATGCGCGCGCTCAGCTCGCGTGGCGAAAAGGGCTTGGTGACATAGTCGTCGGCCCCGCTTTCCAGGCCGCGCACCTTGTCGTCCTCCTCGCCGCGCGCGGTGAGCATGATCAGCGGGATGTCGCGGGTCAGGGGGTCGGCCTTGAGTTCGCGGGTCAGCTCGATGCCGCTGGCCCCCGGCAGCATCCAGTCCATGAGGATCAGCGCGGGCGGGTCCTGGTGCAGGCGCGCCCTGGCCTGCTCGGCATCACCCGCCTCCAGCACGGTATAACCGTTCTGGCGCAGCACGAAGGCGATCATCTCGCGGACCGCGGGCTCGTCCTCGACCACCAGGATCTTTTTCATCGGCGTCTGCCCCTGCATCTGTGATACCCGGATATGAAAGGGTGCCAATGTTACGGTTTCATGACAAACAAAAGGCCCCGGACCGGGAACGGTGCGG
>JALVTT010000176.1 GCA_027024025.1 Sedimenticola sp. | reverse complement strand
ATTACATTGTCCACTGTACTTCTACAGCACAGATTTCCCCACCTTCCCACATAAAAACCCGATCGTATGCCGCTGATAACGGCCGCTACCCGATCGGCGTGCCACAATGCGGTTTCCTGGGGTCTGGAATCACGGATTCAGGCACCAATCCGGGTCAACAAGGCCAGCTCGCCGGCCTCCGCCGGCAGCGGCGCCAGCACCACCCAACCCCCGCCAGGGGCCTCGCGCAGCGCGCCGCCATGCGCGTCGTAGAGCCGTTCCAGGCGGAAGCGCTGGTTGCCGCGCGGGCTGATCAGCTCCATCTCGTCGCCCACCGCGAACTTGTTCTTGACCTGCAGGCGGGCCAGGCCGCTCTCCGGATCGACCGACTCGACCTCGGCCACGAAGCGGGACCGCTCGGTGCGCGAGGCCCCGTAGCGGTATTCCTGCAGATCCTGACTCTCGTGACGCTGGAAGAAGCCGTCGGTGTAGCCCCGGTTGGCCAGGTGCTCCAGCTCGGCGAGCAGCGCGGGATCGAAGGGACGCCCGGCCACCGCGTCATCGATGGCGCGCCGGTACACCTGGGTGGCGCGGGCGGTGTAATAGTGCGACTTGGTGCGGCCCTCGATCTTGAGGCAGTCCACCCCGATCCGAACCAGGCGCTGCACATGCTCGACCGCGCGCAGATCGCGCGAGTTCATGATGTAGGTGCCATGCTCGTCCTCGTACACCGGCATGAACTCGCCCGGTCGGCTGGCTTCCTCCAGGTAATAGACCTGATCGGCCGCCGGGTGGCGCCGGATCTCGCTGACCGGCACCTCGGCCAGGGCCTGCGCCGCGGCGTCCAGATCCTCGCGCGCGATACGATAGTCCCAGCGGCAGGCATTGGTGCAGGTGCCCTGGTTGGCGTCGCGGTGGTTGAAATACCCCGACAGCAGGCAGCGCCCCGAATAGGCGATGCACAGGGCGCCGTGCACGAACACCTCGATCTCCATGTCCGGGCAGGCATCGCGGATCTCCGCCACCTCGTCCAGGGAAAGCTCGCGCGAGAGGATCACCCGGCTCAGGCCGAGCGACTGCCAGAAGCGCACCGAGGCCGCGTTCATGGTATTGGCCTGCACCGAAAGGTGGATGGGCATCTCCGGCCAGTGCTCGCGCACCAGCATGATCAGGCCGGGATCGGCCATGATCAGGGCGTCCGGCCCCATCTCCACAACCGGGCGCATGTCGTCGATGAAGGTCTTGAGCTTGGCGCCATGCGGCATCACATTGGCGGCCACGAAGAACCGCCGCCCCTGGGCGTGCGCCTCGGCGATCCCCTGGGCCAGTCGCGCCTCGAGAAAATCGTTGTTGCGCACCCGCAGGCTGTAGCGCGGCATGCCGGCATAGACGGCATCCGCCCCATAGGCAAAGGCATAGCGCATATTGCGCAGGGTACCGGCTGGGGAAAGGAGTTCAGGCGTTTTCATAGGCCTGAAGATAGCAGATCGCGTAAGCCGACCAGATCAAGCTTGACCCTCATGTGATGACGGCCAAGTGATCACCCCACGGTCTGGTAATACAGATTCTGGGGGTGTTTGGCCTCGGCGAAGAAATACCAGCGTTCGGCCAGCAGGCCGAGGTACTGCACCACGAAGGCCAGGATGGGCAGATATTCCGACTGCATGGCGTTGCTGGCCGCCAGCAGGGCCACCGGCAAGGCAAACACGCAGATCAGGAAGAACAGCCGCACCGCCTCCAGGGTGGCGGGGCTCTTGCCGTGGAAATACTCGCGGGTGTTGAAGGAGCCGCCCATGAAGCCCATGGAACACTGGGTGATCTTGGGGTGACGGATCCCCAGGGCCGAGCGCATGTCGCTCTTGTGCTTGATACGGCTGTTGCGCAGCATGGAGAAGCCGCGCGTGATCGCCGCCACGATGGTGAACACCACCGCCCAGGTGCCGTAGAAGCCCACCAGGCCGACGCCGCTCCAGGCGGAGAAGGCGGCGGTCAGGGTGAAACCCGAGGCCAGGCCGAAAAAGATGAAATTGGCCACGGTCAGCGGGCTGTGCCATTCCTGCAGGAAACGCAGGCTGGCGTAGATCATGGCCGTGCAGACATACAGCACCACCGCCATGATCACGCCCAGGGTGCCGATGATGAGGCTGGCGTCCACCGGGATCACGCCCTTGATCACGAACAGGGGGCCGGTCCAGCCGAGGTAATGCACCAGGCCGTAGAGAAACACCGCCAGCATGAAGGCCGGCAGCGCGATCAGCTCGCGCGACAGCCAGGAGGTGCGCCACTGGGTCACGCCGCGCCAGGCGCGGGTGAAGAAGTAGCTCGGCTTGCCCAGGTGGAACACCGCCGCCACCAGGCCGCCGCCCAGCAGGACCAGGGCCATCAGACTGCCCATGGCATAGAAGCGGACATTGTCCTGCGCCTCCAGCAGGTTGGCCATGGAATAGACCTGACCCGTGACCAGCGCCATGAACATGCCCTGTCCGGCGCCGATCAGGGTGGTCAGAAATATCACGGAAAAAGCGGGATGCATTTTCGTTGCCTCTCACACAAAATCATTGGAACCGCCAAGGCTCAAACTCAGAACGAAACATCGTCCAGGGTATCGCCCGAGGCCGCCGGCAGCGGATGCTCCTTGTCCAGCGGATTGTCGGCGCGCTCCAGCTCGTCCTCGAAGATCTGGATGCGCGTCTTGCGCCGCGGCAGGTAGTGGTTGGCCGGATTGGTGCCCCATTCCGGCATCAACTGGTAGCCGCCGCGCTCGCGGATCGCGACCGAGGCCTCGGAGTCCGGGTCGTGCACGTCGCCGAACAGGCGCGCGCTGGTCGGACAGGCCAGCACGCAGGCCGGCTTGCGCTCGGATTCGGGCTTGGTCTGGTCGGTGATGCGGTCGATGCACAGGGTGCATTTCTTCATCACCTTCTGCATCTCGTCCAGCTCGCGCACGCCATAGGGGCAGGCCCAGGAGCAGTACTTGCAACCGATGCACTTGTCGTAGTCCACCAGCACCACGCCGTTGTCCTCGCGCTTGTACGAGGCCCCGGTGGGGCAGACCGGCACGCAGGGCGGCTCCTCGCAGTGCAGGCAGCTCTTGGGGAAGTGCACCGTCTCGGTGTTGGGATACTCCCCCACCTCGAAGGTCTGTACCCGGTTGAAGAAGGTGCCGGTGGGATCGGCGTCATAGGGCCGCTGGTCCACCATGGGGCCGGCCCAGCCGGAGGTGTTCCACTCCTTGCACGAGGTGACGCAGGCGTGGCAGCCCACGCAGACGTTGAGGTCGATTACCAGGGCGAGTTGTGTCATCGCTTCGTTTCACTCACTGTTTTCGGCCGCTTCCGGGCGCGGGAGCGGGCCTCATTTGATGCCGGCCTTGCGGCGGAACATGCCCGCGAAATAGGCCTGCCATTTACCCCGTTTCGGATCCATGCCCGGGACACGCCGCTGCGGCTTGAACTGCGGGAAGCTCTGCCGGGGGCCGTTGTCGTCGGCCTTGTAGACCTTGACCCGCACGTCGTACCAGGCGGCCTGTCCGGTCACCGGATCGGAATTGGAGATGTGCTCGCCGGCCTCGCAGGGCGGCAGCTCCTCGCTGATCACATGGTTGAGCAAAAAGCCCTGCTGCGACTCGTTGGCCTTGGGCGACAGGCCCCAGGCCCCGGCCGCCTTGCCGATGGCGTTCCAGGTCCAGACCGTGCCCGGCTCCACCGACTCGGAGAAACGCGCCATGCAGCGTACCTTGCCGTGCGGCGATTCCACCCATACCCAGTCGCCGTCGTCCAGACCCTGGGCCTGGCCCAGCCTGGGGTTCATGTACAGATAGTTGTAGGTATGGATCTGGCGCAGCCAGGCGTTCTGGCTGTCCCAGGAGTGGTACATGGCCATGGGCCGCTGGGTGACCGCGTTGAGCGGAAACTCGCGGGTGTCCACCAGCCTGCCCTCCAGGGTCTCGTGATAGAAGGGCAGCGGGTCCATGTACATCTCGATGCGCTTGCGCAGGCGCGCCGGGGGGCGGCGTCCGGGGCGCTTGCCCTGGGCCGCGAGGCGGAACTTCTGCAGCACCTCGGAATAGATGTGCACATTGATCGGTTCGGCATAACGGGTCATGCCGTGGGCGCGCGCCCATTCCAGATAGCCCTTGTTCCAGTTGCGCATGTACTGATAGGACTTGGGCAGCTCGTAATGGAAGACGCAATTGTTGTTGGCATACATCTCCCACTGGCGCGGGTTGGGCTCGCCCTTGAGGAACTTCTCGCCTCCCTTGCCGCGCCAGCCCGAGAGGAAGCCGATGCCGGAGCCCGGCGAGGTCTCGAAGTTGACGATGAAATCCGGATAGTCGCGGAACTTGCGGCTGCCGTCCTCGTTGACGAAGGCCGGCAGCTTGAGCCGGGAGCCCAGCTCGATCAGCACGTCCTGGAAGGGCCGGCACTCGCCCTTGGGCGGCAGCACCGGGATGCGCACCGAGTCCACCGGACCGTCGAATTCGGAGATCGGCCGGTCGAGCATGGACATGGCGTCGTGCCGCTCCAGATAGGTGGTATCGGGCAGCACCAGGTCGGCGAAGGCCACGGTCTCGGACTGGAAGGCGTCGCACACGATGATGAAGGGGATCTTGTATTCCCCGTTCTCGTCGCGGTCGGTGAGCATCTCGCGCACCTGGGCGGTGTTCATCGACGAGTTCCAGGCCATATTGGCCATGAACAGCATCAGGGTGTCGATCTTGTAGGGGTCGCCACGCCAGGCGTTGGTGATGGCGTTGTGCATCAGGCCGTGCACCGACAGCGGGTATTCCCAGGAGAAGGCCTTGTCCAGGCGCAGCGGCTCGCCCTCCTCGTCCACGAACAGATCGTTGGGATCGGCCGGCCAGCCCAGCGGCATGCCGTTGAGCGGGGTGTTGGGCTGCACGTCGTCGGCGCTGTTGGGCGGCTTGGGACAGGGCGGAATGGGACGCGGAAACGGCGCCTTGTGCCGGAAGCCGCCGGGGGTGTCGATGGTGTTGAGCAGGGTCATCAGCACGCTCATGGCGCGGATGGTCTGGAAGCCGTTGGAGTGCGCCGCCAGGCCGCGCATCGCGTGGAAGGCCACCGGCCCGCCCTTCACGCTCTCGTGTTCCTTGCCCCAGACATCGGTCCAGCGGATCGGCAGTTCGACCTTCTGGTCGCGCGCGGTGACGCCCATCTCGTGGGCCAGGCGGCGGATGGTCTCGGCAGGGATGCCGGTGATGCCCTCGGCCCATTCCGGGGTGTATTCATCGACCCGCTCCTTGAGCAGTTGGAAGGCGGTCTTGACCGGCTTGCCGTCGATCTCGTACTCGCCCAGCAGGAAGGGATCGCAGCCCTCGCAGCGCACATCCACCGGGGCATTGGTCTTGCGATCCCACCACAGCTTGTTCTGCGGGTCGAAACAGCCTTCCTCCACCGGCTTGCTGGTGCGGATGAACATGCCGTAGTCGTCGGACGCCTCGTCCATGTCGATCAGCTCGGCGGCATTGGTGTAGTTGATCAGGAACTCGCGGTCGTACAGACCCTGGGCGATCAGCTCGTTGATGATGGCCAGGAACAGCGCCCCGTCGGTACCGGGACGGATGGGCACCCATTCGTCGGCGATCGCCGAGTAGCCGGTGCGCACCGGGTTGATGGAGATGAAACGCCCGCCCCGCCGCTTGAACTTGGAGATCGCGATCTTCATCGGGTTGGAATGATGATCCTCGGCGGTGCCGATCATGACGAACAGCTTGGCGCGGTCCAGATCGGGGCCGCCGAACTCCCAGAAAGAGCCGCCGATGGTGTAGATCATGCCCGCGGCCATGTTGACCGAGCAGAAGCCGCCGTGGGCGGCGTAATTGGGGGTGCCGAACTGCTTGGCGAACAGGCCGGTGAGCGCCTGCATCTGGTCGCGCCCGGTGAAGATGGCGAACTTCTTGGGATCGGTCTCGCGCAGGTGGGCCAGGCGCTGCTCCATGATCTCGAAGGCGCGCTCCCAGGAGATCTCCTCGAAATCGGACTCGCCACGGCGGCCGTTGGGCCGGCGCAGCAGCGGCTTGGTCAGGCGCGCCGGGGAATACTGCTTCATGATGCCCGAGGCGCCCTTGGCGCAGATCACGCCCTTGTTCAGCGGGTGCTCGGGGTTGCCCTCGATATGGCGCACCTCGCCATCCCGCAGGGTGACCCGGATGCCGCAGCGGCAGGCGCACATGTAACAGGTGGTGTGCTTGACCTCGACCCGCCCGGTTTCACTGTCGTTGTAGCTTACTGGATCCAACATCTTCGAGTTTGCCCTTGCAATCGGATCGGGCCCGCCACGCAGCCGCCCGCAGAAAAAGAACATTCTAATATTAGGGTGTGCTGATAATCAAACCCGAACAACCCCACGATGCCCAGGGCGTCACAAAACACGCTGGAAAATGGCCGGCCGCGCCAAGGCGACATCATCTAAAACGGCGCTGGCCCGACCAGGGGTTCTGAAAACGTCGGCGGCAGGGATGCCGCCGTCAAGTGTACGGGGCTGAATTCACAGCGTTTTTCAGAATTCCTTGCCGATCCGCGCCATCAATTAAGTTGCGTCAATTGATGACGTGGTCCCGCCGGCCACGCGCCGGGTCAGTAATGCAGCCGCCGGATCACCTTGAAGCCGTCCCGATCGGGCTTCCAGCCCCAGAAATAGGACTGGGCGTCACGCAGGGCGTCCCACAGGGCGTCCTTGTAGGACCTGGCGCTGAAGCCGCAGCCGACCACCGAGCGGTCCTTGCCCCGGGCGTCCTTGAAGTCGCTGCGGATCACCACCGCGTAGGCGTGCGGCAGATTGGTCAGGTTCTGCGCGCGGATGATGTCGAGGTGCTTGTAATAGTCGCCGTAGCCCTTCTTGCGCAGGCGGCGCTCGGCCTCCTCCTGCGCCTGGACCACATGGCCGCGTGTCACCACCAGCTCATAGTCGAAGGTCCGGCCCTGGAACTTGGCCATCACACAGGCCGCGCCCGCGGCCCACAGCGGGGCCGCCGGCAGCCCCAGCAGCCCGCCAATCAGTACGGCAATCGCTATTCTCATGGTCTCGTCCCGGACAGGTGTCTGCCCGGGGTATCGGCAGCGGGCCGGGAATCTTGACCGTCCGGGCGCTCAGCGCGCCATCAAGGCAGGATCGGGTTGAAACTGCCCATGGGCCGGGCCACGTCGTGCACATCATGGCGCATGATGGAGATGTTCTGGGTCATCTGCACCATGCTGGGCGTGATCGAGCCCACGGCCTGACGCAGCAGCGACATATCGGCATGGATCAGATTCATGCCCAGGGCCATGGAAGCCATGTCCTCGCGCATCTCCGGCAGGCGCTGGGTCACCGAGGTGACATGCCGCGTGATCGGGGCCATGTGGCGCATGTGCTTGCTGAAGGAGTCCACATGATTGGCCACCACCACCATGTCGGCGTCCACCTGGTTGAGCTTGCCCATCATCGATTCCATGCTGTCGACGATATTGCCCATGTCCTGATACAGCACGCGGACGAAATAGACGTTGACCACCGCCAGGATGATCAGCAGCACCGACACCACCACGATCACGGTATCGGTGATCTTGAAGTGCTTTTCACGCTCGTCCAGGGTGATCTGGGTCTCGCGGCCGATGCGGGCCATGACCTCGATGATCGGACGGCGCGGGTCGAGCTCGGGCGGCATGTTCTCCATCACGGCACCTCAGGGGAAGGGGAACATGCGGTTCATCGAGCGGGCCGGCTTGGCCATGCGGCGCATCTCGTGCCGCATCATGCCGACCTCGGCGTTCATGCCGCTGATGGTGGAGGAGATCGCCGCCATGTCGTCCTTGACCAGGGACAGCTCGTTGCGGATGCCGGCCACGTTGCCGGCCATGCCATGCATCTGCTTCTGCATGGTGGTCATCTCGCGATCCATGGCCGCGGTGCTGAGGTCGATCTGGGCCATCAGCGCCACCTGCTTTTCCATGTCGCTCATGGCGGCCGAGACATGATCCATGCGCTGGGTGATGGACTCGAAATGGCCGTTGATATTGACCACCACATCCGAGATGCGGTTGATCTGGGCGCTCAGGGTCAGCAGCAGGATGAGGATGGAAAAGGCGATGACGCCAAGCAATACCAGGCCCGCACGGATGGTCCAGTTGAGCCGGTTGCTCAGCTGGGTCTTCATCTCGATCTGCGCCAGCATGATCCCCTCGAAGGAGCTCAATGAGCGCAGATACTGGGCCTGCAGCACCTTCTCGTCGCTGCTGGCCCGGGGTTCTGCCGGGTCGGGGGCCATGGCACTCCCTTGTATTCTGGTTATCTCGCGGGAACGCGGCCAAGCACTGCGTGGCGCGCCTCACCCGATATTCCCCCAAGCGGAGACCCAGGTCAATCCGACCGGCAGCCCGGCCACATCACAGCCGACCAGCGCTCGGGGGCCGGCGCGCCGACACAGGTATCGAAGCCATTGGTCACCTATAGCCGGCAGGCTGCAATCAACTACATCCCTGTGCCGGCGGAAGATCCCAATTTTTCGGATCTTCCTCAACCCCCACGCAGCGCCGAGAGATCCCAGTGGCAACGCTTCTCGACCAGGTCGAACACCTCGGCGTCACGCTTGAGCCGCCAGGTCAGGCGTGGATCGCGGTCGCCTTTCTTGGGGCGCTGGTCCCACAGCAGGGCCGGCGACAGATAGCAGGGCTTGCGGTAATGCGAGGGGTAGCGCACCTCGGCGCGCTTCTTCTGCCCCCAGACCCTGGCCCGGCGCGGCGCCTCGCCCCGCTGGGCCACGGTGATCAGCAGGCCCTGGCCGGTGTAGCGGATGCGCGGATTGTGGCGCGCAAAGCGGTTGCGGTTGAAGTCGATGGGCTGCTCCTGCAGCACCCCGCCGACGATCTCGGCGGTCTGCGCGTCGAACAGCACCGGCTCGCCGGTGGGCAGGCGCACCTCGAAACGGTCTCCCTTGCGCCTGAGCGAGGGCAGCTGGCGGCGCGGGAACAGATGCACCTCGCGGAACATATTGTCACGGCTGTAGCGTTTGCTGAGGTGCACATCGTCCGAGACCATGAGGGCGATCTCCTCGCGCGCCCGGTCCGGAAACTGGAACAGGAACTCCCGCTTGGCGCCGTTGCCCTTGGCCCCCAGGGGGTTGATGCGCGGGGAACGGCCATCGATCAGCGAGAAACCGACCACCCGCTCGCGTCCCGCGGGGCTGTAGGTGTAGAGCCGCACGCCCGCGAGCCGACCCATGCTGATGGCGCGGTCGAAGCGGTAGGGCTCGCGGACCTGCTCGCGCTCGGGCGGCGCATCCCGGCCCAACTCCGCGATCAGCGGATCCTGCGGCGCGACCGGGGCCCGCGAGACCGGCGGCGGCGCCGGCCGCGGCCGCGGCCGGGGCTTGGGCGGCGTGGTACAGGCGTTGAGCAGGCCCAGGAGGGACAGTACGGCGAGCAATCGGTACATGATGGGGACATCTCCTTGTGACGTTGTCGTGGTTCCGTACCAACATAGCGGGCCGGCGCCGGCCGCGGGGGTGAACCGCGCCGCAGTTTGGGACTCGCCCGGGCAGCGCGTCCCGGCACTGTGGATTGGCGCACATCGATCAGGGGCCTGATTCCAGCGCCTCCCAGCGCGCGTAGCAGGACGCCAGCTCCTGCTCGACCGCTTCCAGTCGCGCGCCCAGACGGGCCAGGCCTTCGGCGCCCTCGGCCTCGTACACCCCGGGATCGGAGAGCCGGGCCTGCAGCGAGGCCAGCTCGTCCTCCAGGGCCTCGATCCAGCCCGGCAGGGCGTCCAGCTCGCGCTGGTCCTTGTAGCTGAGCTTGCGGGCGCGGGCGGGTGCCGCGGCCGGCCGGGCCTGATCCCGCGCCACCGCCCTGGCCTCGGCCGGGGCCTCCGGCGCCGGGCGCTGGCGCAGCCAGTCGCTGTAGCCGCCCACATATTCGTTGATCCGGCCCTCGCCCTCGAACACCAGGGTGCTGGTCACCACATTGTCGAGAAAGTCCCGGTCATGGCTGACCAGCAACAGGGTGCCATCGAAATCCAGCAGCAGCTCTTCCAGCAGCTCCAGGGTCTCCAGATCGAGATCGTTGGTCGGCTCGTCCAGCACCAGCAGATTGAACGGCCGGGTGAACAGCCTGGCCAGCAGCAGGCGGTTGCGCTCACCGCCGGAGAGCGAGGCCACCGGCTGGCGGCAGCGTGCCGGCGGAAACAGGAAATCGCCCAGGTAGCTGATCACATGCCGCGCGCGGCCGTCGACGACCACCTTGTCCGAGCCGCCGGCGACGTTGTCCAGCACAGTCTTCTCGGGATCGAGCTGTTCGCGCAGCTGGTCGAAATAGGCGATCTCCAGACGGGTGCCGCGCTCGACCTGCCCGCTGTCCGGCCGCAGGCGACCCAGCAGCAGCCCCAGCAGGGTGCTCTTGCCACAGCCATTGGGACCGATGATGCCGATCCGGTCGCCGCGCAGGATGGTGGTGGAGAAGTCCCGCACGATGGGCCGGCCCTCCCAGGCGTAGTTGACGTGCCGGGCCTCGCACACCAGCCTGCCGGAACGTTCAGCGCTGTTCAGGCTGAGCCGGGCGCTGCCCTGGCGCTGACGGCGCTGCGCGGCCTGGGCGCGCATCTCTTTCAGGCGCCGTACCCGGCCCTCGTTGCGGGTGCGCCGGGCCTTGATGCCCTGGCGTATCCAGACCTCCTCCTGGGCCAGCGTCTTGTCGAAACGGGCCTGCTCCAGGGCCTCGGCATGGTCGCGCTCCGCGCGCCGGCGCAGGTAGTTGTCATAGTCGCCGGGATAGTCGATCAGCCGCCCCCGGTCCAGCTCGACGATGCGCGTCGCCAGGCGGCGCAGAAAACCGCGATCATGGGTGATGAACACCAGCGCGCCCCTCCAGCCGAGCAGAAACTCCTCCAGCCAGGCGATGGACTCGATGTCGAGGTGGTTGGTCGGCTCGTCCAGCAGCAGCAGATCGGGATCGCCGGCCAGGGCGCGGGCCAGCAGCACGCGGCGCTTCATGCCCCCGGAGAGCGCGGCGAAATCGGCCTTGCCATCGAGCCGCATGCGCGAGATCACCTGCTCGACCTGCTGCTGCAACTGCCAGCCCCCGGCCGACTCCAGGGCCTGCTGGGCCTGGTGCAGGCGCGCCAGAGCGGTCTCCGAGGCGTCCTCGGCCAGGGCCTCGCTGGCCGCGTGATAGGCCTTGAGCAGACCGGCCGCCTCGCCCGCGCCCTCGGCCACCACCTCGTACACCGGCCCGCCCAGGTCCTGAGGCACCTCCTGCTCCAGACGCGCCAGGCGCGCGCCCCGGCGCAGCACCCGCTCGCCGTCGTCCGCCTGGATCTCGCCCGCCAGCACGCGCAGCAGGGTGGACTTGCCCTCGCCGTTGCGCCCGATCAGACATACCCGCTCGCCGGGCTCGATCGACAGCGACACGCCATCCAGCAGCGGCGGATGGGTGTAGGAGAGCTGGATATCACGCAGGGAAAGCAGGGCCATGGCAATACATACGACGAAAACCGGACGCCTATGGTGCCACAGGCGACCGGGTCGGCGCCCGTCCGGCTGGCATTGGCCGCAATTCCAGGTAGCATCAGTAACTGCTCGGCATCACCACCGAGACCGCCAGCCGCACCATCGCGGAATTCCGTCGCAAGGGCTGGCTGCGGCCGATGGGCAACAACGCCTATACCGTGGATAAACCCGCTATCCACATGGAAATCGGCTGAAACCCGCCCCGTTTTCGCCGGTTCAGGGTTTTCCCTGATATCAAAGCCGACATTAAGCGTGTGAGATTGCGTTACATCAATGCGGTCCGGACAAGGCACCGGTTAGAGTGCCGGCCGGTCCCGCAATACACGACAAAAACGCGACCACCCAGCCGTACCGGCCGCCGTCAGTCCAGGCCGTTTGAAAACCGAGTCACAGAGATAAGCAAGGGAGCCCGATCATGCTCGATCCGGATTTTGTGGAACTTTCGCGATGGCAGTTCGCCCTCACGGCGCTCTACCACTTCATCTTCGTCCCCCTGACCCTGGGCCTGACCTGGATCCTGGTGATCATGGAGTCGGTCTATGTGATGACCGGCAAGCAGGTCTACAAGGACATGGTCAAGTTCTGGGGCAAGCTGTTCGGGATCAACTTCGCGCTCGGGGTGACCACGGGCCTGACCATGGAGTTCGAGTTCGGCACCAACTGGGCCTATTACTCGCACTATGTGGGTGATGTGTTCGGCGCGCCGCTGGCCATCGAGGGCCTGATGGCCTTCTTCCTGGAATCCACCTTCGTGGGCATGTTCTTCCTCGGCTGGGAACGCCTGAGCAGGCGCCAGCATCTGATCGTCACCTTCCTCACCGCCCTGGGCACCAACCTCTCCGCCCTGTGGATCCTGGTCGCCAACGGCTGGATGCAGAACCCGGTGGGCGCCGAGTTCAACCTCGAGACCATGCGCATGGAGATGACCAGCTTCGCCGAGCTGTTCTTCAATCCGGTCGCCCAGGTGAAGTTCATCCACACCGTTTCGGCCGGCTATGTGGCGGGCTCCATGTTCGTGGCCGGGATCTCGGCCTACTACCTGCTGAAGCGCCGCGACCTGGGCTTCGCCCGCCGCTCCATGGCGGTGGCCCTGGGCTTCGGTCTGGCCTCGGTCTGCTCGGTCATCGTGCTCGGCGACGAATCCGGCTACGAGGCCGGCGAGGTGCAGAAGATGAAGCTGGCCTCGATCGAGGCCGAATGGAACACCGAGGAACCGCCGGCCGCCTTCACCCTGGTGGGCATCCCCGACCGCGATGCCATGGAGACCCACGGCGCGGTCAAGATCCCCTATGTGCTGGGCCTGATCGCCAAGCGCGCCATCGACGAGGAGGTGCCCGGCATCAAGGATCTGATGAAGGAGAACGAGGCCCGCATCCGCTCCGGCATGGTCGCCTACCGCGCCATGACCGCGATCCGCGGCGGCCGGGGCACCGAGCAGGACCGCGCCCTGTTCGATATGTACAAGAAGGATCTGGGCTACGCCCTGCTGCTCAAGCGCTATACCGACAAGGTCGTGGACGCCAGCGACGAGCAGATCCGCATGGCGGCCAAGGACACGGTGCCCGATGTCGGTCCGCTGTTCTGGACCTTCCGCGCCATGGTGGCCTCCGGCTTCGCCATGCTGTTCCTGTTCGTGGTCGGGTTCGTGATGATGGCGCGGCGCCGCATCGAGAAACACCGCTGGCTGCTGCGCGGCTTCCTGTACGGCATCCCCCTGCCCTGGATCGCCATCGAGACCGGCTGGTTCGTGGCCGAGTACGGACGCCAGCCCTGGGCCATCGGTGAGGTGCTGCCCACCTTCCTCGCCACCTCCAGCCTCACCAAGACCGACCTGATCATCAGCATCAGCGGTTTCGTGGCCTTCTATACGGTGCTCGCGATCATCGAGTTCTACCTGATGTTCAAGTTCGCCCGCCTGGGACCGAGCGCCCTGCACTCGGGCCGCTACCATTTCGAAAAGGCCGCCGGCGGCGCGCCCACCCTGGCCGACGCCCCCGCCGCGGCACGCAAAGACTGAGGAGAACGACGATGATTTTCGATTACGAGACCCTGAAATTCATCTGGTGGCTGCTGGTCGGCGTGCTGCTGGCCGGCTTCGCCATCATGGACGGCATGGACATGGGCGTGGGCGCCCTGCTGCCCTTCCTCGGGAAGAACGACGCCGAACGCCGTGTCATTATCAACACCGTGGGTCCGCACTGGGACGGCAACCAGGTCTGGTTCATCACCGCGGGCGGGGCCATCTTCGCGGCCTGGCCGGCGGTGTACGCGGCCTCCTTCTCCGGCTTCTACTTCGCCATGCTGCTGGTGCTGTTCGCCCTGTTCCTGCGCCCGGTCGGCTTCGACTACCGCTCCAAGCTGGACGACCCGCGCTGGCGCAACACCTGGGACTGGGGCCTGCTGGTGGGCAGCGCGGTGCCGGCCCTGGTGTTCGGCGTGGCCTTCGGCAATCTGCTGCAGGGCGTGCCCTTCCACTATGACGACATCATGCGCCCCTGGTACACCGGCGGCTTCTTCGGCCTGCTCAACCCCTTCGCCCTGCTGACCGGCGTGGTCAGCCTGAGCATGATCGTGCTGCACGGCGCCACCTTCCTGCAGCTGCGCACCGAGCCGGTGATCGCCGACCGGGCCCGCCAGGCCGCCGGCCTCGCCGCCCTGGTGTTCATCGCCGCCTTCGCCCTGGCCGGTATCTGGCTGGCCTTCGGCATCGACGGCTACGAGATCGTCAGCGACCGTCCGCACGGCGCCCTGCCGGTGCCGGTCGGCAAGGAAGTCGTGGTGGCCGCCGGCGCCTGGCTGGAGAACTACAGCCGCCACCCGGTCACCCTGCTGGCCCCGCTGACCGCCTTCGGCGGCGCCGCCCTGGCGCTGCTGTTCTCGCGCGCCGGACGCCCCGGCTGGGCCTTCTTCAGCTCGGCCCTGGTACAGATCGGCACCATCTTCACCGCCGGGGTGTCGATGTTCCCCTTCATCATGCCCTCCAGCACCCACCCCGGACACAGCCTGACGATGTGGGACGCCACCTCCAGTCACCTGACGCTGAACGTGATGTTCATCGCCGCGGTGATCTTCGTACCCATCATCATCGCCTACACCAGCTGGAACTTCTGGAAGATGTGGCGCGTGGTCACGGTGAAGGAGATCGAGGAACAGACCCACCTGGCCTACTGAGGTAAATGAATCATGTGGTATTTCACCTGGATACTGGGCGTCCTGCTGGCGCTGTCATTCGGCATCATCAACGTCATGTGGCTGGAGAACGAGACCTGCCTGGATGACGAGGAATGCGAGGGCCGCGGAGACTGAGCAGCGGCACCGAATGGCTGAGGCGGCAGCGCGCGGGCGCCGCCACCCCGCTGCGGCGCCTGCGCCTGCTGGCGCCGCTGAGCGGCATCCTGATCGTGGCCCAGGCCTGGCTGCTGGCGCACCTGATCGACGCGGTGGCCTTCAGGCAGGCCGGGCTGGACGGCGTCTGGCCGGAGATGGCCGCGCTGCTGCCGGTGTTCGGCCTGCGCTTCGTGCTCGACTGGCTGGGCGCGCGCCTGGGCTTCGAGGCGGCGCGCCGGGTCAAGACCGGGGTACGCCGGCGTCTCCTGACACAGCTGCGCCAGCTCGGCCCGGCGGCCCTGGAAAACGACAGCAGCGGTGACCTGGCCGCCCGCCTGGTGGACGGCGTGGAGGCGCTGGACGGCTATTTCTCGCGCTATCAGCCGGCCCTCGTGCTGATGACCGTGGTGCCGCTGGTGGTCCTGCTGGCGGTGTTCCCCAGCGACTGGCTGTCGGGCCTGGTGCTGCTGCTGACCGCGCCCCTGGTGCCGCTGTTCATGGCCCTGATCGGGCGCGGCGCGGAGCGGCGCAACCAGGCCCAGTGGAAGCTGCTCAGGCGCATGGGCGCGCACTTTCTCAACGTCATCCAGACCCTGCCCACGCGCCGGGCCTTCAACGCCAGCCGGCGCGAGCTGCACCACATCTCGCGCATCTCCGAGTCCTTTCGGCAGGCCACCATGTCAGTGCTCTACCTGGCCTTTCTGACCTCGGCCGTGCTGGAGTTCTTCGCCGCCATCAGCATCGCCATCGTCGCGGTGTTCATCGGCTTTCGCCTGCTCGACGGCGGGATGGACTTCTTTCACGGCCTGTTCGTCCTGCTGCTGGCGCCGGAGTTCTACCAGCCGCTGCGCAACTTCGGCGTGCAGAACCACGCCCGCATGGAGGCCGCGGCGGCGGCCGAACAGATCGCCGAGCTGCTCGACCGCCCAGCGCCGGCGCTGCCCGTGGCCGGCGAAGACCCGCTGCCGGCCCATGGCGCGCTCGAACTGAAGGGCGTCCGCTATGCCTATGAGGGACAGCGTCAGGCCCTGGACGGCCTGGACCTGCGGATCCGCGAGGGCGAGCGAATCGCCATCGTGGGCCGCAGCGGCGCGGGCAAGAGCACCCTGGCCGCCCTGTTGCTGGGCTTCATCCGGCCCGACGAGGGCGCCATCCGTTACGGCGGCCAGCCCCTGGAACCGCAACACCTGGCCGCCTGGCGACAGCGCATCGGCTGGATACCGCAGAGGCCCCATCTGTTCCACGGCAGCCTGCTGGACAACATCCGCCTGGGCGCGCCAGAGGCCGATCGCGAGCAGGTACGGGCCGCCTGCGAGGCCGCGCACGCCCTGGCCTTCATCGAGCGGCTGCCGGAGGGCCTGGACACCCGGGTGGGCGACGGCGGGCGGCCGCTGTCCGGCGGCGAGGCACAGCGCATCGCCCTGGCGCGCGCCCTGCTGCGCGATCCCGCCTGGCTGCTGCTGGACGAGCCCGCCGCCCATCTGGACCCGGAACACGAACGCTGGCTGGACGAGACCTTGAACGGCCTGGCGCGAGACCACACCCTCATCACCATCGCCCACCGCCTGCCGGGCACGCGCCACGCCGACCGCATCCTGGTGATGCAGGACGGCCGCCTGGCCCAGGCCGGCGACTACGCCACCCTGTCCCGCGCGCCCGGCCCCTTCCGCGACCTGCTGCGGGCCGGCGGCCTGGAAGCGGCATGATCCGGCGCCTGTACCGCATCTACCGTCCGCACCTCGGCTGGCTGCTGCTGGGCGTGCTGCTGTCGCTGCTGACCCTGCTCGCCAATGTCGGACTGCTTGCCCTGTCCGGCTGGTTCATCACCGCCATGGCGGCCGCCGGCCTGGCCGGCGCCGGCATGAACTATTTCGGTCCCGCCGCCATCATCCGCGGCCTGGCCATGGCGCGCACCGCCGGGCGCTACGGCGAGCGCGTGGTCACCCACGAGGCCACCTTCCGTCTGATCGCCGACCTGCGGGGCTGGTTCTACCAGCGCATCGAGCCGCTGGCCCCGGCGGCCCTGCAGGGCCTGCGCAGCGGCGAGCTGCTCAGCCGCCTGCAGAAGGACATCGACCGCCTGGACGCGGTCTATCTGCGCATCGCCCTGCCCATCCTGGTGGCCGGCCTGGGGGTGTTGCTGATGGTGCTGTTCATGGCCCTCTATTCACCGCGCCTGGCGCTGCTGAACCTGGCCTTTCTGCTGGCCGGCGGGGTCATCCTGCCGCTGTGGATACGCCGTCTGAGCCTGGCGCCCGCGGTGCGACAGGTCCGGCTGTCCAGCCGCCTGCGCACCCAGGCGGTGGACACGGTGCAGGGCCTGGCCGAGCTGATCGCCTTCGACGCCGACGCGCGTCAGGCCCGGGCCTTCGAGCAGACCGATCAGGCTTGGCAGCAGGCCCAGGACGCGCTGCACCGGGCCCAGTCGCCGGCCGAGGCCGGCATCGGCCTGCTCTCGCGACTCGCGCTCTGGGGCGTGCTGCTGCTGGCCATCCCGCTGGTGCGCGATGCCCGGCTGGACGGCCCGCAACTGGCCATGCTGGCGCTGTTCACCCTCGCCGGTTTCGAGGCCCTGCTGCCGCTGCCGGCGGCCTTCGGCGCCATGGGCGAGACCGCCGAGGCGGCGCGGCGCCTGTTCGGGATCGCCGACACCCCGCAC
>JALVTT010000175.1 GCA_027024025.1 Sedimenticola sp. | reverse complement strand
ATTTCCCCACCTTCCCACATAAAAACCCGATCGTATGCCGCTGATAACGGCCGCTACCCGATCGGCGTGGCACAATGCGGTTTCCTGGGGTCTGGAATCACGGATTCAGGAGTGTATTAGCCTGAATCCGCCTCCGTCGTGATATGCTGCTGCAGCATATCACCGGCCAAGCTGTCCTTCAGACTCCAGCAAAATCAGCCGTGCCGCCTTCGGCGCTAGAATTCAGCATCTTCCACAAGCCTAGCCGAATCATGGCCTTACACGCAAATCCTCCTCGATTATGGGGAAATTTATTGCCACTCTGAGGCCTGCCTCGGCGGTTCTTCAATCCGAGAAAAACGGCTGCTGCCTTTGTCGTGATATGCGGCTGCAGCATATCGCCAGGCGGGCTACGGAGCGCCCCCCTCCCAGCCTCCCCCCGCAGGCGGGGGGAGGAGCACCGTGCTGCGGGGGTGATGACAGGTGTGATAACGGGGTGACACGAACAGTCCTCCAGACGGGCTACGGAGTGCCCCCCTCCCAGCCTCCCCCCGCAGGCGGGGGAGGGATTTGTCTGACCTTTCCAAGGTTCCCGGGCCCGGTCCGACAGCAATGGCTGCACTCAGTCGCGGGCGATCTCGACGCGGTTGCGTCCGGCCTCCTTGGCTTGGTAGAGCGCGTTGTCGGCGGCCTCCAGCAGGCGCGCCGGGGTATCGCCGTGCTTGGGGAAGTTGGCGATGCCGATGCTCACGGTGCAGCGCACGTCGCCTTCTCCGCATTCCACGCAGCAGGATTCGGTGGCCTCGCGGATGCGGTCGGCCAGTTCCCGCGCCTGGTCCGGCAGGGTCTCGGGCATGATGATGAGGAATTCCTCGCCGCCATAACGCAGGCAGTGGTCGGAGTGGCGCACCGATTCACGCAGCACCTGGCCGAAATGGCGCAGCACCTCGTCGCCGACCTGGTGGCCGTGCCGGTCGTTGATGGGCTTGAAGTGGTCCAGGTCCAGCATCAGCAGGGACAGCTCGTGGCGATAACGGCGGGCGCGGCTGATCTCGGTATCCAGCAGATCCCATAACCGGGCCCGGTTGAGCAGGCCGGTCAGGGGATCGTGCGAGGCCTGGTAGAGCAGATCGTTCTCCAGCCGCTTGCGGTCGGTGATCTCCTGGTGGGTGCCGCACAGGCGCAGGGGGCGGTCCTGATCGTCGTATTCCACCACCGCGCCCGAGCCCTGTATCCAGACCCAGTGTCCATCGCGGTGACGCATGCGGAAATCGACTGTGTAGGGCCTCCGTTCGCGGATCGCCGCCTCCACCACGGCCGTGACCCGGTCCTTGTCCTCGGGGTGGACCCGCGCGGAGCAGTCGCTGACATCGTTCTTGATGTCCTCCCGGTCCAGGCCGAGCATGCCCAGCCAGATGTCGTTGACCGCGTGCTCTCCGGTCTGGTACTGCCAGTCCCAGAAACCCAGCTTGGCGCCCTCGATGACCAGGCGCAGCTGTTCCTCGGAGGTGGCGAGCTTGCGGGTCTTGCGCGCGATCTCCATCTCCTTGCGGGTCAGGGCATGCTGCAGTTTGCTGATCAGGTGGCGGTTGTTTTCCTCCAGCAGCGCCATCTTGAGCAGGTTGTGGTTGGCGCGGCGTCCGGCCAGGAGCATGGTGACGCCGAACACCCCGACCGCCAGGGCCAGTAACCAGTAGACCGGCTCCTGGCCGCGGGCCAGCCCGTAACTGAGCAGTATCGCCGAGGGCAGGATATAGCTGGCATAGCTGGGGAAATGCGCGGTGAGCAGGGAGTGGGCGCCGATGGTCAGGCCGAAGAAGATGATCAGCAGGGCGATGATCGCCTTGTCCGCGTCGACCGGTATCATGAAATAGACCAGCGCCCAGCCGATTCCCGTGGCGATGGTCAGGCCCGCATACCAGCGCAGATAGCGGCGGTAGTTCCGGGTGTCAGCTATGGCAGACCGGTAGTGCTGCCAGATGGCGAGGCGTATCAGGCACAGGCCGATGATCAGCCCCGCCCAAGGGATGGCGCGCGGGTCACCACTGAGCTGGTGCACGATCATGGCGATGACGACCGCCCCCGCAAAGGAGGCAATATTGCCGGTCGGTGCGCCCTCGAGCAGGTGTTGCGCCTGCAGACGGTAGCGGTGTGTGTCCGATAGCATGTGACCCATGTCTCGATACTAGGACACAAATCGCCTTCTGGTGAGGCGTTTACTTCACCGATGGGTCAGGACCAGACGCCGCGCCCGTGACTGTGGCTGTCGAGGATCTGGATGTAGTTGGTGCGCTCGAAGGCCGAGGTGTCGTTCACCGCGCACTGCGACATGCGCCCGCGCACCTCGTCGAGGGCCTCGAAGTTCTGCCGCGCCATCCATTCCTGGATGAAGTCGAGGATCTCGCGCAGGCGACCCGGTCCGTGCTGCAGCAGGGTGGTGCAGAGGTGGACCACGTCGGCGCCGGCCAGCAACAGCTTGACCGCGTCCTCGCCGCTTTGGATGCCGCCGGTGGCGCCGATGCTGCAGTTGACCCGGTGGTAGAGCATGGCCACCCAGCGCATGGCGAGCAGGCAGTCGTTGGCGTTCGAGGGGTGCAGGCTGTGCTGGAGTTGCAGGGTGTCGATGTCGATGTCCGGCTGGTAGAACCGGTTGAACAGCGACACCCCGGCCGCGCCGGCATTCTCCATGCGCTTGACCATGTGGCCGATGGAGCTGAAGAAGGGGGACAGCTTCATGTTGATGGGGATGCTGATCTCCTCGCGCAGATGATGCAGCAGGGTGACGTAACGCTGCTCCACCTGTTCGCACTCCTCCCAGGGGACGCCGGCGATGTAGTAGACGTTCAGCTCCAGGGCGTCGGCGCCCGCGTCCTGCAGGTCGCGGGCGTATTCCAGCCAGCCGCCGTCGGTGACGCCGTTGAGGCTGGCCACCACCGGGATCTCCAGGCTGGCCTTGAGCGCGGCGACATGCTCCAGATAGCGGTCCAGCTCGCTGGGAAAGTCCATGTGGTCGGGCAGAAAGTCTTCCGCCTCGGCGTGGCCGTGGTCCTGGTGGTGCAGAAAGCGCACCATGGCCTCCTCCTCGGCGGTGACCGCCTCCTCGAACAGCGAGTACATGACGATCGCGCCCGCGCCCGCGTCCTCCAGCGCGCGGGCGCTGTCCAGGCTGCGGCTGAGCGGCGAGGCCGAGGGCACCAGCGGGTTTTTCAGGGTCAGTCCCAGCCATTTGCTTGTCAGGTTCATGGGGCACTCCTGTCGGGGGTGTCGGGGGACTCGGGCGTCCCGTCCAGGCGGATCTGCGCCAGCTGTTCGTAGAGCTGGAACTTCTCGCGCGCATGGGCCTGCGCCTGCTTCATGAAGCGTTGCGCGGCGTCCGGGTGGGTGCGCGAGAGCACCGCAAAACGTGTCTCGGTGTCGGCGAAGGCCTCGTACGGGATGCTGGGCGGTTTGCTGTCGATGTGCAACGGGCTCTCGCCCTGCTCGATGCGCCGCGGGTCGTAACGGAACAGCGGCCAGTGCCCGGCCTGGACCGCCAGGGACTGCTGGCGCAGATTGTTGGACAGGTCCACCCCGTGCGCGATGCAGGGCGAGTAGGCGATGATCAGGGACGGCCCCTCATAGCTTTCGGCGTCGAGGAAGGCGCGCAGGGTCTGCACGTCCTTGGCGCCGAAGGCGACCTGGGCCACATAGACATTGCCGTAGGCCATGGCCATCATGGCCAGATCCTTCTTCATCACCGGCTTGCCGCCGGCCGAGAACTTGGCGACCGCGCCCAGCGGCGTGGCCTTGGAGGTCTGGCCGCCGGTGTTGGAATAGACCTCGGTATCCAGCACCAGGATGTTGACATCGCGCCCCGAGGCCAGGACGTGGTCCAGCCCGCCATAGCCGATGTCATAGGCCCAGCCGTCACCGCCGATCAGCCAGACGCTCTTCTTCACCAGATAGTCGGCCGCCTCGCGCAGCTCGGCGGCCTTGGGGTCCGGCAGCGCGGCGAGGGCCTGCTTGAGCCAGGCGACCCGTTCGCGCTGCTCGTGGATGTCGGCCTCGTCCCGCTGGCGGGCCTCGAGCAGATCCCTGACCAGGTCCGGGTCCAGCCGGTCGGCCAGATCCCGCAGCAGGCCCCGCGCGTGCGCGCTGCGCATGTCCACCGCGGTGCGCAGTCCCAGGCCGAATTCGGCATTGTCCTCGAACAGGGAGTTGTTCCAGGCTGGACCGCGCCCCTCGGGGTTGGTGGTATAGGGCGTGGTGGGCAGGTTGCCGCCGTAGATGGAGGAGCAGCCGGTGGCGTTGGCGATCAGCATGCGGTCGCCGAACAGCTGCGTGGCCAGCTTGATGTAGGGGGTCTCGCCACAGCCCACGCAGGCCCCGGAGAACTCGAACAGCGGCTGCAGGGTCATGGCGCCCTTGAGGGTGGTGACCTTGAGCGCGCGCCGGTCGAACTCGGGCAGGGAGAGGAAGAACGACCAGTTCTCGCGCTCGCGCGCGCGGACCTGTTCCACCGGGGTCAGATTGATCGCCTTGCGCTCAGGGTTCTCGCGGTCGCGGATGGGGCAGATGTCCACGCACAGGCCGCAGCCGGTGCAGTCGTCGGGCGCCACCTGGTAACGGATGTGGGTGTCCGGGGGCAGTTCCTTCCTGCCACCCTTGACCGGCACATGGACGAAGGATTCCGGCGCCCCGGTGGCCGCCCCGGCGGGAAACATCTTGGAGCGGATGGCCGCGTGCGGACAGGCCAGCGGGCATTTGCCGCAATGGGTGCAGAGCGCGGCGTCCCAGACCGGTATCTCCATGGCCAGGGCGCGCTTCTCGTAGGCGGCGGTGCCCAGCGGCCAGGTGCCGTCCGGCGGGATGGCGCTGACCGGCGGCTCATCGCCACGGCCGGCGATCAGGGTGGCGGTGACCTCGCGCACGAATTCCGGCGCCTCGCCCTGGATCACGGGCGGCATGCTGATGCGGCTGCCGGGCTGTTGCGGCACCTCGATCCGGTGCAGGTGCGCCAGGCTGGCGTCGATCGCGGCATAGTTGCGTTGCAGCAGGCGCTGGCCCTTGCGGCCGTAGGTCTTTTCCACCATGGCCTTGATCTCGCGCACCGCGGTGTCGGTGTCGAGGATGCCGCTGATGGCGAAGAAGGCGGTCTGCATGATGGTGTTGATGCGCCGTCCCATGCCGGTCTCGCGGGCGATGCCGTAGGCGTCGATGGCATACAGGCGTATCTGCTTGTCGATGATCTGCTGCTGTACCTCGCGCGGCAGGCTGTCCCATACCCGTTCGGGCGGGTGCGGGGTGTTGAGCAGGAAGGTCGCGCCCTGCCGGGCCTTCTCCAGCATGGGATATCGGGTCAGGAAGTTGGGCTGGTGGCAGGCCACGAAGGCGGCGCTGTCCGGTTCCACCAGATAGGTGGAATGGATGGGTTCCGGGCCGAAGCGCAGGTGGGAGACGGTGACCGCGCCGGCCTTTTTTGAGTCGTACTGAAAATAGCCCTGTACCTGGTGATCGGTACAGCGGCCGATGATCTTGATCGAGTTCTTGTTGGCCGAGACGGTGCCGTCCGAGCCCAGGCCGTAGAACACGCAGTGGGTCATCCGGCGGCTGGCGTCGGAGCGGAAGCCGGGATCCCATTCCAGGCTGGTGTGGCTGACATCGTCATGGATGCCGATGGTGAAGGGGTGGGGCGGCTGCGCCGCGCGCAGGGCGTCGAGCACCGCCGCCGCCATGCCGGGGGTGAACTCCTTGGAGGACAGGCCATAGCGGCCGCCGCAGACCCGCGGCAGTTCTTCGAGCCGGCCCCGGGTATGGGCCTGCAGCAGGGCGCTGGCGACGTCCTTGTACAGCGGCTCGCCGTCGGCGCCCGGCTCCTTAGTGCGGTCCAGCACCGCGATACTGCGTACCGTCTCCGGCAGCGCATCGAGCAGGGCGTCCGCCGGGAAGGGGCGGTAGAGACGCACCTTGAGCAGGCCGACCGGCTCGCCGCGCGCGACCAGGGTGTCCACCGCCTCCAGGGCCGCGCCGATGCCCGATCCCATCAGGATCATCACCCGCTCGGCCTGCGCATGGCCGTGGTATTCCACCAGGCCGTAGCGGCGCCCGGTGTGCGCCGCGAAGGCCTGCATGCACTCGTGCACGATGCCCGGGGTGGCCGCGTAGAAGGGGTTGACGCTCTCGCGTCCCTGGAAATACACGTCCGGGTTCTGCGAACTGCCGCGCAGCACCGGATGGTCCGGGCTCATGGCGCGCCGCCGGTGCTGGGCGATGGCGTCGCTGTCGATCAGCCGCTGCATCACCTCGGGCGGGATCTCCTCGATCTTGTTGATCTCGTGCGAGGTGCGGAAGCCGTCGAAGAAATGCAGAAAGGGGACCCGCGCCCTCAGCGTGGCCATCTGCGCGATCAGGGCAAAGTCCATGACCTCCTGCACGCTGGCCGAGCACAGCATGGCGTAGCCGGTCATGCGCGTGGACATCACATCGGTGTGGTCGCCGAAGATCGACAGGGCCTGGGCGGCGATCGAGCGCGAGGCCACATGCAGCACCGTGGGCGTCAGCTCGCCGGCGATCTTGTACATATTGGGAATCATCAGCAGCAGGCCCTGCGAGGCGGTGAAGCCCGTGGCCAGGGCGCCGCCCTGCAGCGCGCCATGGGTCGCCCCGGCCGCGCCGCCCTCGCTCTGCATCTCCACCACCCGGGGGATCACGCCGAGCAGATTGGGCTGTCCGCGCGCGGCCCACTCGTCGGCCCATTCCCCCATCGGCGAGGCCGGGGTGATCGGGTAGATGGCGATGACTTCATTGGTCTGATAGGCGACGCGCGCGGCCGCCTCGTTTCCATCGATCGTCAGCATGGTTCCGGCACCTCGAAGCTGTCCCCAAGCTTGGTTGCGGCCGCCTGGCTTGGCAAGCGCAAAAACGCACCGCTTGACGCAGGTCAATGAGCAAAGACTGATGTTTGACTTGAGTCAAGCGGGCGCCGTCCCCACTTGATCGGGGTCAAGCCCCGCGCCATGCCAGAATCCCTGTCGCGGGGTAGAATCGGACAAAGGCACACGCAATCTGGAGGGCAAGGCATGAGGACATACAAATGGCTGTTGCCCCTGTTGCTGGCGGCGGGCCTGCCGCTGAGCGCCAGCGCGGGATTCGGCTTTGGCATGAGTTCGGACGACGGCTTCCACAGCTGGGATCCGGAGGACTACCCCTACGGCTATCCGCCCTACGGGCCCTATCGCGGCTGGGGCCCGAACCGGCCGCGCCGGCATGACAAGTCGGTGCACAAAAGCTGGAGCGACAAATGGGACGACGACTACACCAGCCGCTTCACCTTCGGTCCCGAGAACTTCCATTTCGGCGACTCCTGGAACCAACACTGGGGTGACCGCTGGGGCCGCTATCGTCGCCCCTGGGGGCCGCCGCCCTATGGCTATTACCCGCCGGGCTGGGGGCCCTACGCCCCGCCGCCGCCCTGGGGCTACCGGCCGCCGCGCCAGCGCCAGGCCCCGTCCGCGCGTCCTTCGCAGCGCATCGGCGCCAGGCCGGAGCGCCGGCCCGAGAAGCCGCGGAACGCGCCCGCGGGCAGGCCCGGAGCAACGCCCCAGGCCGAACAGAAACCGCAGGTGGACCCGCCTGCCGCGCCCTCGCCGAAGGCCGGTGACAAGGCGCAGGTGGTTGGCGGAAAGCCGGAGGAGGCCGTCAAGTAGGCAACAAGGCGCTGCCTCCTGCCAGCCTCCCCCGCAAGCGGGGAGGCGTTGCAGGTCCGGTAGGGTGCCGGTGACGAAGGAACCGCGCCATCGACGATCCCGCTGCCACCTCGGTGCGGTCACGCTTTTGATTCCTCTCCGGCCCTACGCCGCAAGCAGGGCGCAGGGCCGGCGGGGCGTCGGCGCTCCCGCCGCCATGCCTGGTCAGCGGTTCTCGCGCTTCTCGATCAGGTGGTCGACCACGCCCGGGTCGGCCAGGGTCGAGGTGTCGCCCAGGGAGTCGATCTCGTTGGCCGCGATCTTGCGCAGGATGCGGCGCATGATCTTGCCCGAGCGGGTCTTGGGCAGGCCTTCGGGGGCCCACTGGATGATGTTGACCTTGGCGATGGGGCCGATCTCCTTGCGCACCAGGGCCACCAGTTCCTGTTTCAGCTCGTCGCTGCCCGTCTCCCCTTTCATCAGGGTGACATAGGCGTAGATGCCCTGGCCGGTGATCTCGTGCGGATAGCCGACCACCGCGGCCTCGGCGACCTTGGGATGCAGGACCAGCGCCGATTCGATCTCGGCGGTGCCGAGGCGGTGACCGGAGACGTTGAGCACGTCGTCCACCCGCCCGGTGATCCAGTAGTACCCGTCCTCGTCGCGGCGCGCTCCGTCGCCGGTGAAGTAATAGCCCTTGTACATCGAGAAATAGGTCTCGTAGAAGCGTTTGTGATCGCCGTACACGGTGCGCATCTGCGAGGGCCAGGGATGCTTGATGGCGAGCATGCCCTCGGCGGGGTTGCCTTCGATCTCCTGGCCGTTCTCGTCCAGCAGCACCGGCTGCACGCCGAAGAAGGGATTGGTCGCCGAGCCGGGCTTGAGCGGGGTGGCGCCGGGCAGCGGGGTCAGCATGTGCGCGCCGGTCTCGGTCTGCCACCAGGTGTCCACGATGGGGCAGCGCGCCTCGCCGACCACCTGGTAGTACCACTCCCAGGCCTCGGGGTTGATCGGCTCGCCCACGGTGCCGAGCAGGCGCAGACTCTTGCGCGAGCTGGCCTTGACCGGCGCGTCGCCGACCGCCATGAGGGCGCGGATCGCGGTGGGCGCGGTGTAGAAGCTGGCGACTTGGTGCTTGTCCACCACCTGCCAGAAGCGGCCCGCGTCGGGGTAGGTGGGCACGCCCTCGAACATCAGCGAGATGGCGCCGTTGGTCAGCGGGCCGTACACGATGTAGCTGTGCCCGGTGACCCAGCCGATGTCGGCGGTGCACCAGAAGACCTCGCCGTCCTTGTAGTCGAACACCAGCTTGTGGGTCATGGCCGCCTGCAGCAGGTAGCCGGCGGTGGTGTGCAGCACGCCCTTGGGCTTGCCGGTGGAGCCCGAGGTGTAGAGGATGAACAGCGGATCCTCGGCGTCCATCTGTTCGGGCTCGCACACCGGGTCGGCGGCTTCCACGGCCTCGTGATACCAGACGTCGCGGCCCTCGTGCCAGTCGCAGCTGCCGTCGCCGCGCCGCACCACGAAGCAGGTGTGCACATTGGGACACTGGGCGATGGCGGCATCGGCGTTGCCCTTCAGCGGCAGGTGCTTGCCGCCGCGCACCGAGACGTCCGAGGTGATGACCACCTGGCAGTCGGAGTCCAGGATGCGGCTGGCCAGGGCGTCCGGCGAGAAGGCGCTGAACACGATGGAGTGGATGGCGCCGATGCGGGTGCAGGCGAGCATGGCGACCACCGCCTCGGGGATCATGGGCATGTAGATGGAGACGCGGTCGCCCTTCTTCACCCCGCGCGCCTTGAGCGCGTTGGCGAAGCGGTTCACGTCGGCGTGCAGCTCCCGGTAGCTGACCGCGCGTGATTCGCCGGGGTTGTCGCCCTCCCAGAGGATGGCGGTCTGGTCGCCGCGCGTTTCCAGGTGGCGGTCGAGACAGTTGTAGGAGACGTTGAGCTTTGCGCCCTTGAACCATTCGATGTGCAGGTCTTCCTCCATGTAGGACCAGTCCAGCACCTTGTCCCATTTCTTGAAGAAGCTGAGATAGTTGTCCGCCTGCTCGGCCCAGAAGCCCTCCGGGTCCTCCACGGACTGGCGGTACATGGCCTGGTACTGTTCGGCGTTGATGTTGGCCTGGGCGGCGAACTCGGGGGGGACGGGATAGACCTTGGACATGGATACCTCCTGGTTTCTCGGTTTGGCTGTCATTCGACCGAAGCGAGCCAGAGCAACGCGGCCTGGTCGTCCGGGTTGAGGGTCTTTTTCAGGATCACCAGGCCCTTGCCGGTGGACCACTGCAGCACCGGGTCGGCGTCCGGCGCGGGCCGGGTGGCCTGGGCCGCGTTCTGCGGCTGGCCCAGAGTCTTGAGCAGTTGCTTGAGCAGGGCCTGGTGATAGCGCGGGTGGTAGTTCATTTCGATGGCGTTGAGGCGGCCGTTGGCGAAGAAGGCCACGATGTGCCGGGCCGGCAGTTCGTTGAAGGTGCCGATCGCGGCATTGCAGGCGCTCTGGCCGAATGCGCTGTCCACCCGGCCGCAGCGCCACTCGAGTTCGGGATAGGCCTTCTTCAGATCGGACTCGGTGTACTGGCGATTGGCCTGGCGCAGGTTGAGCTTGATGCCGGGGCGGTCGAACAGCCACAGCATGACATTGTCGCTCACCCGGTTGCCCTCCTCGGTAAAGACCAGGAAGAAGGGCGGCACGAATACCACGATCAGGGCCAGCAGGGTCTTGTGAAAGCTTTTTTTCATGGTGTTTACCGGGCCAGTATATCGCGCAGCCGCGCCGTGTTCCGGGGCGAGATCTCGCTCAGCAGCGCGAGGAACAGCTCGGCGGTGGCGAGCGCGTCCATCAGCGCATTATGCGCCTGGTAGCGGGGCAGGTTGAAGCGCGATCTCAGGTTGAACAGGCGCAGCTCGTTGACCCCGATGGTGGGGTTGCGGCGCATCAGGATGCGTTGTCCCAGGCGCAGGGTGTCCACGGTCGGGATGAGGAAGGGCGCGCCGAAGCGGCGCCGGCAGGCGGCGTCCAGAAAGTCCTGCTCCACCGCGCGGAAGTGCTCCAGCATGACCCGCCCGCGCAGGCGCTGCAGCAGGCGGGGCAGGATGTCGTCCAGCGGCCGGCCGCGGTCCAGGCGGTCGTCGGTGATGCCGTGGATGGCCACCGACTCGGGCGGCAGCGCGCCCTCGATGCGCACCAGCTGGTGCCAGGCGCTGGCCAGTTCGATGCGGCCGTTGCGCAGTTCGACCAGGCCGAGGCTGACGATCTGGTCGCGTGCCGGGTCCAGGCCGGTGGTCTCCAGGTCCAGCGCGACCAGCGGAACCTGCGCCACCGGCGTGTCGGGACCGGGCGGCTCGGCGGCCAGGAAGTCGCGCATGGGCCCCGGTCCGAGCCCGCGCAGGGCGCGCCGGCGGCGGCTCTGGTGGCTGCGGAAGCGGTCCAGCCAGGTCATGGGATCAGGCCAGCGCATTGGCGTTGTAGCGCCGCGCGAGCACTTCCTGCTCGGTCTGGATGACGCGGAAGGCATCCTTGAGATGGTCGCGCTCCAGGCTGGACAGGGTGGCCGGGTCGAGGAAGTTGTCCGGCGCCTCGCCGCGTTCGATCTGGCGTGCCTGGTGCTGGATGCGCAGACTGGCGATCAGCTCCAGGGCGTCCTGCAGGTTGTCGGCCATCTCGCGCGAGAGCAGGCCGTGGCGCGCCGCGGCCTGCAGGCGTTTGCGGGTGTTGACCGCGGGGATGCGCGCGGCCAGGGCCAGGCTGCGCGCGATGTCCACGATGGGCACGATGCCATTGTGCTTGAGGTCCAGGGTCGCGTCGTGCTGGCCGTCGTGCACCAGCACGAACTGGCGGAAGAAGCCCAGCGGCGGGCGGTGGCTCAGGCCGTTGGCCACCATATGGGCCAGGAACAGCTGGCTCTTGGCCGCCGTCTCCAGTACCTGCTCCTGCATCTGTTCGAACAGCGCGCGCTCGCCATATACCGGACGCAGGTCGAAGAAGATGCTGGCCAGCATCAGGGCCTTGGGTTCGGGGGTGTCGATCCAGCGGCGATAGTAGCCCAGCCAGGTCTGCAGCGGCTGGCGCCATTCCGGGTTGGTGGCCATCGCGTCCCCCGGGCAGTACACGAAGCCGCAGGCGTCGAGGCCGTCGCTGACATAGCGCGCCAGCCGCTCGAAATAGGCGCCGTGGCGTTCGCTGTCATAACTGTCGTCCAGGAGCAGGGCGTTGTCCTGGTCAGAGTGCGAGCTCTGCTCATGGCGGCCCTGGGAGCCGCCGGCCAGCCAGGCGTAGGGGATGGGCGCGGGGCCGAGGGCCTGCTCGGCCAGCTGCAGCAGGCGCACGGTGATCGCGTCGCTCATGTGCGAGAGGGTCTCGCCGATCTGCGCCGCGGTGGCGCCGCCGTGGAACAGTTGGCGGTGCAGCGCGGGGATGCGCCGGCTGCTCTCGACCAGCTCGTCCAGCGACTGGGCCTTGGCGATGCTGCTCGCCAGCAGGGCCGCGTTGCCGCCCTGGTTGAGCACCACATCGGTGGCGGTGAACAGGCCCAGCAGGCGACCGTCGCGGACCACCGGCAGGTGGTGCACGCCCAGCCGGGTCATGTCCAGCAGGGCCTCGCTGAGCGGGGTGTCGGCCGCGATTCGGTGCGGGTTCGGTGTCATGACCTGTTCCACCGGGGTGGAATGGGGCAGGCCCTCGGCCAGGCAGCGCTGGCGCAGATCGCGGTCGGTGAGGATGCCGGCCAGATCGCCGTCGCGGGTGATCAGCAGCGAGCTGACCCCGGCCTCGGTCATGCGCCGGGCGGCGTGCTGCACATCGGTGCCGGTCTCCAGGCAGACCGCCGGGCGGCGGATCAGCTCGCCCACCGGCTGGTCGCTGAGCAGGGCGTGGCCCTGGTCCTGGCGTTGCGACAGGGCGCGCTGCAGGCGTTCGCGCAGCGAGGCGGTGAAGTGCCGCCCGAACTCCGGGTGCGCCTGACCCAGGTGGTACAACAGCTGGCAGTCGCCGCTGTAGAGCAGGGTGTCCTCGATGGCGCGCACCCGGTAGTTCTGTTCGGGATAGGGCAGGGTGCAGTCGGTGGCGTGCAGCCCGCCCTCGGCCAGCTGTTCGCAGACCTGGTCCTCTCCCTGGCACAGTTCCAGGGCGCCGGAACGCACCAGGTGGAAGCGCCCGCCCTCGTCGTCCAGCACGTGGCCGCGGCGCAGATAGCTCACCTGCAGCCGGGCGGGGAGGGTGGCCAGCACCGCCTCGGGCAGCTCGCTGAACGGCGGATGCTGTGCCAGAAACTGCTGAATCTCGATCAGTTCGATTTCCATGGCCGGGTCCGTGGGCGTGGCATGAATGCGTGGGTTCGATTATTGGTCCCCCTGGCTGGAGAAAAAAGCCCCGCCGGTGAGGGCGGGGCCAAGGCCTCAAAGGGATGAACCCGTCACAGGCGGTGCCTGTCAGTGGCCGGTGGCGGCGCCCGCGCCCTTGGGTACGCGGATATCCTCCACCAGGTGCTGGATGTGCTCCGGCGGTTCGCTGGTCATCCTGGAGACGATGATGGCGACCACGAAGTTCACCAGCGCGCCCACCGCGCCGAAGGCGTTGGGGGTGATGCCGAGGAACCAGTTGGGACCCATGTCACCCAGGTAGGAGGTGCCCGGGATGAACATGATGCCCTTGTGCTGGAACACGTACAGCATGGTCACGCCGATGCCGGCGATCATGCCCCACACCGCGCCCTGGCGGTTCATGCGCTTGTTGAAGATGCCCATCATCAGCACCGGGAAGATCGACGCGGCGGCCAGGCCGAAGGCGATGGCCACGGTGCCGGCGGCGAAATCCGGTGGATGCAGGCCCAGGTAGCCCGCGAGCAGGACCGCGCCGGTCATGGACAGGCGGCTGGCCATCAGCTCGCCCTTCTCCGAGATGTCCGGGTTGATCATGCCCTTGATGATGTCGTGCGAGACCGAGGAGGCGATCGCCAGGAGCAGGCCGGCGGCGGTCGAGAGCGCCGCGGCCAGGCCGCCCGCCACGACGATGGCCACCACCCACTCGGGCAGGTTGGCGATCTCGGGGTTGGCCAGCACCATGATGTCGCGGTCCACCTTGACCATCTCGTTGCCCTTCCAGCCCCATTGCGCGGCCTTCTTGGCCATCTCGGGATTCTTGTCGTTGTAGTACTGGATACGCCCGTCACCGTTCTTGTCCTGGTACTTGAGCAGGCCGGTGGTCTCCCAGTTTTTGAACCACTGCGGCCGCTTGTCGTATTCCAGGTTGGCGGTCGGATCGCCCACCGGGCCGGTCTGGATGGTGTTCATCAGGTTCAGGCGCGCCATCGAGGCCACCGCCGGTGCGGTGGTGTAGAGGATGGCGATGAACACCAGCGCCCAGCCGGCGGAGGAGCGGGCGTCCTTCACGCGCGGCACGGTGAAGAAGCGGATGATGACGTGCGGCAGGCCGGCGGTCCCGATCATCAGCGTCAGGGTGTAGACGAACATATTGAGTTCGCCGCCCGAGAGCTGTGTCGAATACCTGGCGAAGCCCAGATCGCTCACCACCTGGTCCAGGCGGTCCATCATGTAGGTGCCCGAACCGTCCGCCATCTTGCCGATCAGGCCGAGCTGCGGGATGGCGTTGTCGGTCAGGTTCAGCGAGATGAAGATCGCCGGGATGGTGTAGGCCAGGATCAGCACGCAGTATTGCGCGATCTGGGTGTAGGTGATGCCCTTCATGCCGCCCAGCACCGCGTAGAACAGCACGATGACCATGCCCACGCCCAGGCCGGTGGCGTAGTCCAGCTCCAGGAAGCGCGAGAAGGCCACGCCGATGCCCTTCATCTGGCCGATGACGTAGGTGATGGAGGCCAGGATCAGGCAGATCACCGCCACCAGGCGCGCGGTCTTGGAGTAGAAGCGCTCGCCGATGAACTCCGGCACCGTGAACTTGCCGAACTTGCGCAGATAGGGGGCCAGCAGCATGGCCAGCAGCACATAGCCGCCGGTCCAGCCCATGAGGAACACCGATGCCCCGTAGCCATTGAACGCGATCAGGCCGGCCATGGAGATGAACGAGGCCGCCGACATCCAGTCCGCGGCGGTTGCCATGCCGTTGGCCACCGGATGCACGCCCTTGCCGGCGACGTAGAAATCCCCGGTACTGCTGGCGCGCGCCCAGAAGGCGATGCCGATATAGAGGGCGAAGGTCGCGAAGACGACGATATAGGTCAGATCCATGTCGCCCTCCTCAGTCTTCGTGCACGCCGAACTCGCGGTCGAGTTTGGACATGCGTGATGCGTAGAAGAAGATCAGCACGACAAAGGTGTATATCGACCCTTGCTGTGCGAACCAGAAGCCGAGGCCCACGCCACCCACCCGGATGGTGTTGAGCGGCTCGGCGAGAATGATCCCGAAGCCGTATGACACGACGAACCAGATCACGAGAAGAATGCTGACCAGGCGTATGTTCGCCCGCCAGTATTCGGATGCCTTGTTATCCATATCTCGATCGCTCCGCAGTTGTGGTGATTATCGGGTTGCATGCCGCCGGGCCTGCGCGACGACCCGGGAAGCGGCACGCCGATTGTTCTGCGGGTATGGAAAAATGTCAAAGAAAGACAAAGGGTTATATGAGATTTTCGAGGCCGTGCGAAGGCGCGATTTGTTTCGCTCGCGGACAGGATGCGAGGCTGGGTGTTACCTTGCGTAACACCTCTGTGGCGTCGCGTAATGGGGTGAATTTTTTCAGTCCAGGGGCGCCGGCCGGGCGCCTGGATTATGGCACGCCCGCCCGGTTGCGCCAGCTGAGCACACCGCCGAGCACGATCAGCGCCGCGCCCAGGGCGAAGCCCGGGGTCAGGGCGTCGCCGAACAGCACCATGCCGTACAGGGCGGCCACGGCGATCTGCAGGTTCAGCCAGGGCGAGAGGCTGGCGGCGCTGGCGCGATGAAAGGCCTGGATCAGCATCAGGTGGCCACTCGCGCCGAGCAGGCCCATCAGCGCCAGCAGGGGCCATTGCCCGGGGGTGGGCGGATGCCAGAAGACGGGCGCGGCCAGTGACAGCACCAGGCTGCCGGCGATGGTGGTATGGAACAGGGTGGTGTATTCGCTGTCGCGGGCGCGCAGCTGACGGGTGAGGATGAAGTACAGCGCCAGCAGCACCGCCGAGCCCAGCGGCAGCAGCAGGATGGGGCGGAAGCCGCCCAGGCCGGGTTGCAGGATGCTCAGCACCCCGCCGAAGCCCAGCGCCAGGGCCAGCAGGTGCACGGGTCGTAGCGGCTCGCGCAGCAGCCAGGCCGCCAGCAGGGTGACCAGGATGGGGGCCAGGAACAGGATCGCGGTGACCTCGCCCAGCGGGGCGCGGCGGATGGCGGTGTACATGCCGAAGGTCACGCCCAGCAGGCACAGGCCGCGCAACAGTTGCAGCCAGGGATGGCGCGGACGCACGAACTCGCGCCGGTGGCGCAGCCCGAACAGCGCGCCCACCAGCAGGGTATGGAAGGTATAGCGCGCCCAGACCACCTGCGCCGCCGGCAGGTCGTGCATCAGGTGCTTGCCCAGGGCGTCCATGCCCGCCAGCACCACGCTGGCCAGCGCCACCAGCGCGATCGCCCGGTGCTGACCACCGCGCCGCGCGTCCGCCTTCACTTGCGTTTTCTCGGCAGGCCGTAACGCTGGCGCCGCTCCCATAGGGTCTTGCGGCTGATGCCCAGGGCCTGGGCCAGCTCGGTCTCGGTCATGTGGTCCTGGTGTTCCAGCACGAAGGTGCGGAAGTATTCTTCCAGCGAAAGCTGCCCCTCGACCCCGGGGTGCGGTCCGCCGTCCACCTGGTGGTCGATGGCCAGCAGGTCCGGGGTGATGGTGTCGCCCTCGCACAGGATGACCGCGCGTTCGATGGCGTTGGACAGCTCGCGCACATTGCCCGGCCAGCGGTAGCGCCGGATCGCGGTGAGGGCGTCGCGGCCCAGGCCGATGTCCGGGCGGCCGAGCTGGGCGGCATGCCGGTCGAGCAGGAAGATGGCCAGCTCGATGACATCGTCGCCACGCTCGCGCAGCGGGGGCAGGGTCAGCTCGACCACGCGCAGGCGGAAATAGAGGTCGGAGCGGAACTGGCGCGCCTGTACCTGGCGGCGCAGGTCGCGGTGGGTGGCGGCGATGATGCGCACCGGCGGGCGCTCGCCCTCGGCGGGCGTCTCCATCAGGCGCAGCAGGCGCGCCTGGGCGGGCAGGGGCAGCTCGCCGATCTCGTCCAGGAACAGGGTGCCGTCCTGGGCCTGTTGCAGCAGGCCGGCCTCGTGGCCCTGGCCGAACAGCTCGGTCTCCACGGCCTGGCTGGGCACGGCGGCGCAGTTGAAGGCCACGAAGGGCGCCTCGGCGCGCGGGCTCTGCCGGTGCACGGCGCGCGCCGCCAGCTCCTTGCCGGTGCCGGACTCGCCCAGGATGAGCACCGTGGCGTCGGTGGGCGCGACGCGCTTGATGCGAGAGCAGACCGCGCGCATGGCCTCGCTGTGACCGATCATGCCCTCGATGGGGAAGGCGCGCTCCACGTCCTTCTGCAGGGCGCGCGCGCGGCGTGCCTGCAGGCCCTTTTCCAGCACGCGCTGGATCAGCAGCAACAGCTCGTCGTGTTCGAATGGCTTGGCGATGTAGTCGGCCGCGCCCTGCTTCATGGCCTCCACCGCCGAGGACACGCTGGCATAGCTGGTCATGATGATGACTGGCACCCCGGGCGCGAGCGACATGATCTCGGTGCCCGGGCGGCCGGGCAGGCGCAGGTCGCACAGGATCAGGTCGTGCGCGGCGGGGTCGGGGGCGTCCTCGATGCTGGGCGCGTCGCTGACCTGGTGGCCGTGACGCTCCAGCAGGCGCCGCAGGGCGCCGCGGATCACGTCTTCGTCTTCGATGATGAGTATCCGGCTCATGCGGGCTCCGTGCTGGGGTGGTGGGCGCGCAGCGGCACCCGCATCCG
>JALVTT010000174.1 GCA_027024025.1 Sedimenticola sp. | reverse complement strand
GGAGCGCCGGCGGCCCGCCGGCCGGGGCGCGGGGATGGCGGCGGCGCCGGGTCAGGCCGGTTGCCCGCAAGCGGCCTCCACGGCGTCGGCGATCTGGCGGGCCCGGGCCTCGACCTCGGCCGGGTCGCGGCCCTCGACCATCACGCGGATCAGCGGCTCGGTGCCCGAGGGCCGCAGCAGGACCCGGCCCTGGTCGCCCATCGCCTGCTCCACCCGGGCCACCTCCGCCTGCACCGCCGCGTGCCGCATGATCTCGGCGGCGCTCTGCCCCTCCAGTGGGACATTGAGCAGGGTCTGGGGATACTTCTGCATGTCCGCGCACAGTTCCGCGAGGCTGCGCCCGGTGGCGTGCATCTCGGCCAGCACCTGCAGGGCGGCAACGATGCCGTCGCCGGTGGTGGTGCGATCATGGCAGATGATATGCCCGGAGGGCTCGCCGCCCAGCACCCAGCCTTCGGCCTGCAGGCGCTCCAGGATGTAGCGGTCGCCCACCGCGGCGCGCACCAGGCCGATCCCCTGCTCGCGCAGGGCGACCTCCAGCCCGAGATTGGTCATCAGGGTGCCGACCACCTCGCCGTTCATCTCACCGCTGCGGCGGCGCGACATGGTCAGGGCGTACAGGATGTCGTCGCCGTCCCGGATCCGGCCCTGCTCGTCGACCATGATCAGGCGGTCGCCGTCGCCGTCCAGGGCGATGCCCAGATCGGCGCCCTGTTCGAGGACCGCCGCCCGCAGGGCCTCGGGCGCGGTGGCGCCCACTCCGTCGTTGATGTTCAGGCCGTCCGGTTCGGCGCCGATGGCGGTCACCTCGGCGCCGATCTCCTCGAACACGTCCGGCGCGATATGGTAGGTCGCGCCATGCGCGCAATCGACCACGAGCCTGAGCCCGGCGAAGTTCATGCGCGCCGGGATGCTGGCCTTGCAGAATTCGATATAGCGCCCGCGCGCGTCCTCCAGGCGCCGCACCTTGCCCAGCCGCTCGGAGCTGACCGAGTCCATGGGCTTGTCGATCATGGCCTCGATCTCGTGCTCGACCTCGTCCGGCAGCTTGTAGCCGTCGCCGGAGAAGAACTTGATGCCGTTGTCGTGGTGCGGGTTGTGCGAGGCGCTGATCACGATCCCCGCGTCCGCGTGCAGGGTGCGGGTGAGATAGGCGATCCCCGGCGTGGGCATGGGCCCGAGCATGCGCGTGTCCACCCCGGCGGCGCTGAGGCCCGCCTCCAGGGCCGATTCGAACATATAGCCGGAGATGCGGGTGTCCTTGCCGATCAGGACCTTGCCGCCCTCGCCGCCGCCGAGCACCTTGCCCGCGGCCCAGCCCAGCTTGAGCACGAACTCCGGCGTGATCGGCCACTGGCCGACCCGTCCGCGAATCCCGTCGGTTCCGAAATAGCGTCTTCCCATGGTCTTATTCTCCTTGTGCCGCCCTGACCGCCTGCCAGACCTCGAGGACATCGCGCGTCTCGGCCACGTCGTGCACGCGCAGGATGCGCGCCCCGCCCTCCAGCGCCAGCACGGCCGCGGCCAGGCTGCCGGCCAGGCGCTGCCCGACCTCGCGCCCGGTGATCTGTCCGAGCATGGACTTGCGCGAGATCCCCGCCAGCACCGGATAGCCGCTCGCGCACAGCGCCGGCAGGCCGCGCAGCAGGGCCAGGTTGTGTTCCAGGGTCTTGCCGAAGCCGAAGCCGGGGTCGAGCACGATGGCCTCGCGCGGGATGCCGGCGGCCTCGCAGAGCGCCGCGCGCTCCAGCAGAAAGGCCTTCACCTCGCCCACCACATCGGCATAGCGCGGCGCCTGCTGCATGGTACGCGGCTCGCCGCGCATGTGCATCAGACACACCGGCACACCGGCCTCCGCGGCGGCGGCCACGGCCCCCTCGGCGCGCAGGGCGTTGACGTCGTTGATCAGGTCGGCGCCGGCGGCCACCGCCGCGCGCATCACCGCCGGCTTGCTGGTGTCGATGGAGACCGGCACCTCCAGGTGGCGGCGGATGGCCTCGATCACGGGGATCACCCGCTCCAGCTCCTCGGCCTCGGAGACCGGCTCCGCGCCCGGACGGGTGGATTCGCCACCGATGTCGATGATGTCGGCGCCCGCCTCGTACATGGACACGGCATGCCGCAGCGCGCTGTCCAGGCGATCGAAACGCCCCCCGTCCGAGAAGGAATCGGGGGTCACGTTGAGAATGCCCATGATGCACGGGCGGGAAAGGTCCAGTGCGCGACTCATGTCCCTGCTACGCGGGCCGGTGCCGGCCCGGGTGCGAAATCAGTGCTGGCCCGCGGGGTCGCCGATGGGCTTGTCCTTGCCCTCGCCGGCCTCGTCGGCCGCGACCGCCTCGCCGCCGCCGGGCGAGCCGGGATCGGCGTCACCGTTCCAGCCGGCCGGCGGACGCGGATCGCGCCCCTCCATGATGTCGCGGATCTGTTCGCTGTCGATGGTCTCGTACTTGATCAGGGCGTCGGCCATGGCGTGCAGGACGGACATGTGCGCCTTGAGGATCTCCTCGGCCCGGTCGTAGTTGCGGTCGATGATCGCCCGGATCTCCTCGTCGATGGCGTGCGCGGTGTCGTCGGACAGCGCCTTGTGCTGGGTCACCGAGCGGCCGAGAAAGACCTCGCCCTCGTCCTCGCCATAGGCCAGCGGGCCCAGGCGCTCGGACAGGCCCCACTTGGTGACCATGCTGCGCGCGATCTCGGTGGCGCGCTGGATGTCGTTGGAGGCGCCGGTGGTCACATGCTCCGGCCCGAAGATCAGCGCCTCGGCGATGCGTCCGCCGAACAGGCTGGAGATCTGGCTCTCCAGGTGCTCCTTGCTGTGGCTGTAGCGGTCCTCCTCGGGCAGGAACATGGTCACGCCCAGGGCGCGCCCGCGCGGGATGATGCTCACCTTGTAGACCGGATCATGTGAAGGCACCTTGAGGCCGACGATGGCGTGCCCGGCCTCGTGATAGGCGGTGAGCTTCTTCTCCTCTTCCTTCATGACCATGGACTTGCGCTCGGTGCCCATCATGATCTTGTCCTTGGCCTTCTCCATGTCCTCCATGTCCACCAGGCGCTTGTTGGCGCGCGCCGCGAACAGGGCCGCCTCGTTCACCAGGTTGGCCAGATCGGCGCCGGAGAAGCCGGGGGTGCCGCGGGCGATGATCTTGGGATCGACATCGTCCGCAGTCGGGATCTTGCGCAGGTGCACCTTGAGGATCTGCTCGCGGCCCAGGATATCGGGCAGTCCGACCACCACCTGGCGGTCGAAACGCCCGGGGCGCAGCAGGGCCGGGTCGAGCACGTCCGGGCGGTTGGTGGCGGCGATCACGATCACGCCCTCATTGCCCTCGAAGCCGTCCATCTCCACCAGCAGCTGGTTCAGGGTCTGCTCGCGCTCGTCGTGCCCGCCGCCCAGGCCCGCGCCGCGATGACGGCCCACGGCGTCGATCTCGTCGATGAAGATGATGCAGGGGGCGTGTTTCTTGGCCTGCTCGAACATGTCGCGCACCCGCGAGGCGCCCACGCCCACGAACATCTCCACGAAATCGGAGCCGGAGATGGTGAAAAACGGCACCTTGGCCTCGCCGGCGATGGCGCGCGCCAGCAGGGTCTTGCCGGTGCCGGGCGGGCCGACCATGAGCACGCCCTTGGGGATCTTGCCGCCAAGTTTCTGGAACTTGGAGGGATCACGCAGGAAATCGACCAGTTCCTTGACCTCCTCCTTGGCCTCCTCACAGCCGGCCACATCGCTGAAGTTCACCTTGACCTGGTCCTCGGTCAGCATGCGCGCCTTGCTCTTGCCGAAGGACATGGCGCCGCGGCCGCCGCCCCCGCCCTGCATCTGGCGCATGAAGAACACCCACAGGCCGATCAGCACGAACAGCGGGAACCAGTTGATGACGATCTGCCACAGGATGGACGGCTCCTCGGCCGCCTTGACCCGGAAGTCCACCTTGTTGTCGAGCAGGTCGCTGACCAGCCAGATATCGTGCGGGGCCACGGTGCGGAAGCGCGCCCCGGCGGCGGTGCGGCCGGTGATGATGGTCGAGCGTCCGTCCTCGGTCAGGGTCACCGAGGCGATGTTCTTGTTCTTCACCTCGTCGATAAAGCGCGAATACGACAGCTCCGGCATGCTCGAATGCGGGGCGTTGAAGCTGTTGAAGACGGTCATCAGCACGATGGCGATGATCACCCACAACACGATGTTCTTGGTCATGTCATTCAAAATGCGGATCCTCTTGCACTGCTGGGGCTATCGGCAGGCGGACGGCCTTTTTTACCCTCATATCTTGGGAAATTACTACGAATGATAGTTCCCCGCCACTATATAAACCTCACGGCTTTTGGGGCGGGAGGCCCTGGGTTTGCGCGTCACCACCCGGCCGAAGCTCGATTTCAGCTCGCGGAAATAGGCGTCGAAGCCCTCGCCCTGGAACACCTTGGTCACGAATCCGCCCCCCTCGACCAGGGCGTGACGGCAGAAATCCAGCGCCAGCTCGCACAAATACATGGCGCGCGGCTGGTCCACCGCCGCCACGCCGCTGAGATTGGGCGCCATGTCGGACAGCACCAGATCGACCGGACGACCGTCCAGTACCCGCTCCAGCTCGGCCAGCGCCGATTCCTCGCGGAAATCGCCCTGGATCAGGGTCACCCCGGCCAGTGGATCGATCTCCAGCAGGTCCAGTCCGACCACCATCCCCTTGCGCCCGACCAGGGGCGCGGCCACCTGCAGCCAGCCGCCGGGGGCCGCGCCCAGGTCCACGATCACCTGACCGGGTTTGATGAAGCGGTCCTTTTCCTGCAGCTCCAGCAACTTGTAGGCCGCGCGCGAGCGATAGCCCTCCTTCTGTGAACGCTTGACGTATTCGTCATTGATGTGCCGCTGCATCCAGCGGTGACTGCTCTTGGATCTGCCCATGCCTGCCGCTCTATCCTGCGCGTGATGAAAGCGCTATATTACGCCCCGTTTTTGCCGGGATCCCGCCATGTCACTGTCCAACACCCAGATCCGCCATCTCAAGTCCCTGGCCCACCACCTCAAACCCGTGGTCCGGGTGGGCCAGCACGGCATCCGCGAGGCCGTGCTCGAGGAACTGGAACAGGCACTGGACGCCCATGAACTCATCAAGGTCAAGGTGGCGGCCGAAAAGGCCGAGCGCATCGCCCTGATCCGGCAGCTGACCGAGGCCAGCGGCGCCCAGCTGATACAGCATATCGGCCAGATGGCCGTGCTGTTCAGACGCAACGAGAAAAAGCCCAAGGTCGTGCTGCCTTCGCGTTGATCCCGGTCACCTCCCGGCGATCCGTAAGGCGGCCCGGCCGGCGGGACGCCGGCGCTCCCAGGTTGGCAATCCTTGGCGCGGCCTCACGTCCTTATGCGGTCAAATCCTGATCCTTCGTTCTGGAGCCGCTTATTCGTAACGAACCTCGAGGATCTCGAACTCGTGGGTGCCGCCCGGGGCCTGCAGGGTCACCTCGTCGCCTTCCATCTTGCCGATCAGGGCGCGCGCGATCGGCGAGGTGACCGAGATCATGTTGTGCTTGATGTCGGCCTCGTCCTCGCCCACGATCTGGTAGGTCTTTTCCTCGTCGGTGTTGAGGTCGAGCAGCACCACGGTGGCGCCGAACACCACCTTGCCGCCGGCGTCCAGCGAGGCCACGTCGATGATCTGGGCGTGCGACAGCTTGGCCTCGATCTCCTTGATGCGGCCCTCGATGAAGCCCTGCTGCTCTCGCGCGGCGTGGTATTCGGCGTTTTCCTTCAGGTCGCCGTGTTCGCGGGCCTCGGCAATCGCAGCGATCACAGCGGGCCGTTTGACGGTTTTCAGCTCATTCAGTTCGGCGCGCAGTTTCTCGGCGCCCTTCGCGGTCATCGGGTGCTTTTGCATCGATTGCTCCGTTCAGTTGTGCAGTTCACGCAGGCTCTTCACGTTCAGTTCGTCGGGCTGACGCAGCGACAGCACCGCGGCCTCGGCGCCCGACATGGTGGTGGTGTAGCTCACCTTGTGCTGCAGGGCGGCGGCGCGAATGGAACGCGAGTCCAGGATGGCCTGCTTGCCCTCGGTGGTGTTGATGATGAGGCTGAACTCGTCGTTCTTGATCATGTCCACGATGTGCGGACGCCCCTCGGCCACCTTGTTGACGATCTGACACTCGGTGCCGGACTCGCGGATCGCGGTGCCGGTGCCCCGGGTCGCGGCCAGCTCGAAGCCCAGCTCCACCAGATCGGCGGCCACCCGCACCGCGCGCGCGCGGTCGGCCTCGCGCACCGAGATCAGGACCTTGCCGGAACGCGGCAGACGCACGCTGCCGCCTTCCAGTGACTTGGCGAAGCCCTCGCCGAAGGTGGCGCCCACGCCCATGACCTCGCCGGTGGACTTCATCTCCGGCCCCAGGATGGTGTCCACGCCCGGGAATTTGGCGAAGGGGAACACTGCCTCCTTGACGTAGAAATAACGCGGGATGATCTCCTCGGTCTCGCCCTGCTCGGCCAGGCTGGTGCCCGCCATGCAGCGCGCCGCGATCTTGGCCAGCGGCCGGCCGGTCGCCTTGGAGACGAAGGGCACGGTGCGCGAGGCGCGCGGGTTGACCTCCAGCAGGTAGATGTCATCGCCCTGGATGGCAAACTGGGTGTTCATCAGACCCACCACGCGAAGCCCGTGCGCCAGGGCGCGGATCTGTTCGCGCATGCGGTCCTGCACCGCCTGGCTCAGGGTGTAGGGCGGCAGCGAACAGGCCGAATCGCCGGAGTGCACCCCGGCCTGCTCGATGTGCTCCATGATGCCGCCGATCAGCACGTCGGTGCCGTCACAGATGGCGTCGATATCGACCTCGATGGCGTCGTCCAGGAAACGGTCGAGCAGCACCGGCGAGTCGTTGGACACGCTGACCGCCTCGCGCATGTAGCGCTGCAGGTCCTCGACGTCGTGCACGATCTCCATGGCGCGCCCGCCCAGCACATAGGAAGGCCGCACCACCAGCGGGAAGCCGATCTCCTCGGCCAGGGCCACCGCCTCCTCGGGATTGGTGGCGGTGCGGTTGGGCGGCTGCTTCAGGCCCAGCTCGTCGACCAGCTGCTGGAAGCGCTCGCGGTCCTCGGCCAGGTCGATGGAGTCCGGCGTGGTGCCGATGATGGGCGCGCCGGCCGCGGCCAGATCCTCGGCCAGCTTGAGGGGGGTCTGGCCGCCGTACTGCACGATGATGCCCTTGGGCCGTTCGACCTCGATGATCTCGAGCACGTCCTCCAGGGTCAGCGGCTCGAAGTACAGCCGGTCGGAGGTGTCATAGTCGGTAGACACCGTCTCCGGGTTGCAGTTGACCATGATGGTCTCGTAGCCGTCCTCGCGCATGGCGTAGGCCGCGTGACAGCAGCAGTAGTCGAACTCGATGCCCTGGCCGATGCGGTTGGGACCGCCGCCGAGGACCATGATCTTGTCGCGGTCGCTGGGCTCGGCCTCGCACTCTTCCTCATAGGTGGAGTACATATAGGCGGTCGAGGAGGCGAACTCCGCGGCGCAGGTATCGACCCGCTTGTACACCGGGCGGATGCCCAGGGCATGCCGGCGCGCGCGGATCTCCGCCTCTTCCACCCCCAGCAGATCGGCCAGGCGGCGGTCGGAGAATCCCTTGCGCTTGAGCGCGAACAGGCGTTCGGCATCCAGCACATCCAGGCCCTGATGGCGCACCCTCGCCTCCTCGGCGACCAGATCCTGGATCTGGACCAGGAACCAGCGGTCGATGCGGGTAGCCTCGAACACGGCGTCCAGGGTCATGCCCGCGCGGAAGGCGTCGGCCAGATACCACAGGCGGTCGGCGCTGGGCTGGCCGATCTCGTTGTGGATGGTGGCCAGCGCGTCCTCGGCATCCAGGTCCACGACCGGGTCCAGACCGTGCCGCCCGGTCTCCAGGCCGCGCAGGGCCTTCTGCAGCGACTCCTGGAAGGTGCGGCCGATGGCCATCACCTCACCCACCGATTTCATCTGGGTGGTCAGGCGCGGGTCGGCCTCGGGGAACTTCTCGAAGGCGAAACGCGGCACCTTGGTGACCACATAGTCGATGGCCGGCTCGAAGGAGGCCGGGGTGACCCCGCCGGTGATCTCGTTGCGCAGCTCGTCCAGGGTGTAGCCCACCGCCAGCTTGGCCGCGACCTTGGCGATGGGGAAGCCGGTCGCCTTGGAGGCCAGGGCCGAGGAGCGCGAGACCCGCGGGTTCATCTCGATGATGATCATGCGCCCGTTCTCGGGGTTGATGGCGAACTGTACATTGGAGCCGCCGGTGTCCACCCCGATCTCGCGCAGCACCGCCAGCGAGGCGTCGCGCATGATCTGGTACTCCTTGTCGGTCAGGGTCTGCGCCGGGGCGACCGTGATCGAGTCGCCGGTGTGCACGCCCATGGGATCGAAGTTCTCGATGGAGCAGACGATGATGCAGTTGTCCTTGCGGTCGCGCACCACCTCCATCTCGAACTCCTTCCAGCCCGCGATGGATTCCTCGATCAGCAGCTCGGAGGTCGGCGACAGATCCAGGCCGCGGGTGCAGATCTCGTCGAATTCCTCGCGGTTGTAGGCGATACCGCCGCCGGAACCGCCCATGGTGAAGGAAGGCCGGATGATGGTCGGAAAGCCGATCTGGGCCTGCACCTGGTGCGCCTCCTCCAGGGAGTGCGCGATCGCCGAGCGCGGCATGTCCAGGCCGATCTTCTGCATGGCCTGGCGGAACAGATCGCGGTCCTCGGCCTTGTCGATGGCCTCGCGCGAGGCGCCGATCATCTCCACGCCGAACTCGGCCAGCACGCCCTCGCGCTCCAGATCCAGGGCGCAGTTGAGCGCGGTCTGGCCGCCCATGGTGGGCAGCAGCGCGTCGGGCCGTTCCTTCTCGATGATCTTGGCCACGGTGCGCCAGGTGATCGGCTCGATATAGACCGCGTCGGCCATCTCCGGATCCGTCATGATGGTTGCCGGGTTGGAGTTGACCAGGATCACCCGGTAACCCTCCTCCTGCAGCGCCTTGCAGGCCTGGGCGCCGGAATAGTCGAACTCGCAGGCCTGACCGATCACGATGGGACCGGCGCCGATGATGAGGATGCTTTGAATGTCTGTACGTTTAGGCATTGTGTCTTGAACCGCAACGGTCGCGAAGGGGCGCCAGGCAATGGATGACTTTGCCTTACCTGGCGTCCTTGGCGGTTAGTTTTGCTCCATCAGCTCGATGAAATGATCGAACACCGGCGCCACGTCGTGCGGACCGGGGCTGGCCTCGGGGTGTCCCTGGAAGCCGAAGGCCGGGCGGTCGGTGCGATGGATCCCCTGCAGGGAGCCGTCGAACAGGGACTTGTGGGTCGCCGCGAGATTGTCCGGCAGCGAGTCCTCGTCCACCGCGAAGCCGTGATTCTGGCTGGAGATCATCACCCGGCCGGTGGCCAGGTCCTGCACCGGATGGTTGGCGCCGTGGTGCCCGAATTTCATCTTTACCGTCCGCGCCCCGCTGGCCAGCGCCAGGAGCTGGTGTCCCAGACAGATGCCGAAGGTGGGCACCCCGGCATCCAGCACCTCGCGGATCGCCTCGATGGCGTAGGTGCAGGGCTCGGGATCGCCGGGGCCGTTGGACAGAAAGACTCCGTCCGGCCGCATCGCCAGCACCTCGCTGGCGGGCGTTTCGGCCGGCACCACGGTCACCCGGCAGCCGCGGTCCACCAGCATGCGCAGGATGTTGCGCTTGATGCCGTAGTCCCAGGCCACCACGTGCCGAGGCAGCTTCTCCTCGACCGGATGGGGCGCCTCGGGCAGGCCGCCCTCGAGCGTCCAGCTGCCCTGCGCCCATTCATACGGCGCCCCGGTGGTGACCTCCTTCGCCAGATCCATGCCCTTGAGCCCCGGGAAGGCGCGCGCCGCGGCCAGGGCCTGTTCCTCGGAGAGGTCCTCACCGGCCATGATGCAGCCGTTCTGGGCGCCCTTTTCGCGCAGGATGCGGGTCAGGCGGCGGGTATCGATCCCGGCGATGGCCACGATGCCATGCCCGCTCAGATAGTCGTCCAGCGGCTGCCGGGCGCGGAAGTTGCTCATCAGCAGCGGCAGGTCGCGGATCACCAGGCCGGCCACATGCACATCGCCGGACTCCTCGTCCTCCTCGTTGACCCCCACGTTGCCGATATGCGGATAGGTCAGGGTCACGATCTGACGGGAATAGGAGGGATCGGTGAGGATCTCCTGATAGCCGGTCATCGCGGTATTGAACACCACCTCGCCGACCGTCTGGCCGTCGGCGCCTATGGACTGGCCGTGAAAAACGCTGCCGTCCTCGAGAACAAGAATTGCCGGTCTGGTCATTTATGCGCGCACACCAAAAGCCGGAGAACCATGCGCTGGCAGGATTCTCAGGCGACTGAAACTCGGGTCGTTTGAGTGGCTCGGAGGCCCTTCACTGGGGAGGAAATCTTACGCCAAAAGCACCCGGCGCGCCACGGGAAAATGGCATGAGACAGGACGGCCCCGTTCCAGATAGCACGGGCCCGCGGGGACTCGAAAAAAATTCCGCCCGCGGCGCCGCCAAGGGCCCGCGGACGGAAGCATGGGAAAACGCTTCAGGCGTGGGCGAAGGCCCCCACCTCCTCCAGACGCGGGATCATGGAGCTGTCCTCGAGCTGCAGGCGGTCTTCCAGCATGGCAAGGATCTGCTGGGTCTCCTCGATGAAGGCCGGGCTGACCTCGTACTGGCAGTCCTTCAGCCAGTGCCGCTTGTAGTGATTGAAGGCCTGGCGCAGGGGCTTGTCGTTGTTGATGAAGCCCCAGACCATGTTCTGCACCTTCTGGTCGCCATGGGCCAGCAGCCCAGGAAAGACCCCCTGATGCTCCTCGGCCAGGTGGTTGCTGACCTTCTCGCACAGATCGCACAACAGCGTGTGGGTGATCTGGGCGATGGTCGGCACCGCCTGCTGTTCCGGCGTCATCAGGTTCTGCAGGGCGTGGCTGATCTCCCGGATCTCGTTCTGCTGCGCCTTGAGTTGTTCCAGTTTGTTCATCGTCTCCTCCTTTTTCGGGCAGTGGCTTGGCGCGCTTGACCGCACGCTCTGGAATCATCCCGGTCAGCATAGGCACAGGGACTGTGCGCAAGAATAGGGATCTTCCCGAGAAAACGATGTTTATTTGAGCCAGATCAATTAGCGTTTGGCGCAATACTGGTATAGGCCTGATCCAGGTTGCCCAAAACCAGGGTTTTCCCTGGCCCGCCGCCTCAGCGCCGCGCCAGCGCGTTGCGCGTCCAGTTCACGATGCCGTTGGCGTCCATGGCGCCGGACATGCGGTCGATCTCCCGCCCGCCGGCGAACAGGATCATGGTCGGGATCGAGCGGATGCCGAACTGCCCCGCGATCTGCTGCGCCTCCTCGGTATTGAGCTTGAGCAGCCGCACCTGCGGCTCGAGCTGGGCCGCGGCCTGCTCGAAGGCCGGCGCCATCATGCGGCAGGGCCCGCACCAGGGCGCCCAGAAATCCACCAGCAGCGGCACATCGCTGCGCTGCAGCTGCCGCGTGAAGGCGGCGCCGTCGACCGGCAGGGCCTTGCCCTGGAACAGCGGCGCCTTGCACTTGCCGCATTTGGGATGCTGCCCCAGGCGCTGTGCCGGAACCCGGTTGATCCCGCCGCAGGACGGACACACGATATGTAGCGAATCAGACATGAGACAATTCCTGAAATTCTGACAACGCTGTGCACATGGGGGCGGTTCCCGCATGCTTCAAGATTGAAAAATCGCGCACCGCCACCATCTGCCCGGCACACGGACAAACAGGAACACCAACATGAGCGATTCGCCGTACATCATCGAGATCAACGAGTCCAATTTCGAACAGGTCGTGATCCAGGGCTCGCGGCAGCAGCCGGTCCTGGTCGATTTCTGGGCCAGCTGGTGCCAGCCCTGCCAGATGCTGATGCCGCTGCTGGCCCGCCTGGCCGAGGAATACCAGGGGCGCTTCATCCTGGCCAAGCTCAACACCGAGGAAAACCAGGCCCTGGCCACGCAGTTCGGCATCCGTTCCATTCCCAACGTCAAGCTGTTCGTGGATGGCCGTGAGGTGGATGAATTCGCAGGCGCCCTGCCCGAGGCCTCGATCCGCGAGTTCCTGGACAAGCATCTGCCCCGGGCCTCCGACGACACCGTGGCCCAGGCCATGCAGGCCTGGACGGCGGGCGATGCCGAGGGCGCCCTGGCGGCACTGGCGCAGGCCCGGCAGGAAGACCCGGGCAACCCGCGCGTGCCCCTGGCCATGGCACGCATCCAGGCCGGCATGGGCGATATCGAGGCGGCCGAGGCCACCCTGGACGGCCTGCCCGCGGACCACGATGACAGCGAGGCCGCGCAGCTGCGCAGCCAGCTGTTCTTCGCCAAGGACGCCCCGGCTCCGGAGGAGATCCCGGGCCTGATGACCCGCCTGCAACAGGACGAAAACGACAGCGAGGCCCGCTACCGCCTGGCCATGGGCCAGATCATGTCGCAGGACTATCCGGCGGCGGTCGAACAGCTCCTGACCCTGATGCGCAAGGACCGCGGCTACAAGGACGAGGCCCCGCGCAAGGCCCTGCTCAAGCTGTTCGATCTGCTCGGTGACGATCCACTGGTGGCCCAGGCGCGGCGCCAGCTGTTCAACATGATGCACTGAGCTCGATCACACGCAGACAGTCCCCTTCCACCCGCCAGCGCACCTCGTGGCCGGCCAGGCGCATCCCGTACACCCGCCCGGCCGGCTCCTCGCGCCGGTAGGCGGGGCGCGGGTCCAGACTCAGGGTCTGGACGATCAGTTGCGCCAGGTCCGGCGGCGCCTCCACCCCGGGCGCGAACTCCACCCGCAGGCGCGCGTGCGGCGCGCCGCGCGCAAAGCCGGCGCGGGCCTCCGGCAGTGCATCGGTATAGGGCACGTAGGGCTTGATGTCATAGACCGGGGTGCCATCGAGCAGGTCCAGGCCCGACACCGCCAGGCGCACCCCGCGATCATCGATCTCGATGGCGTCGAGGCGCAGCACCGAGAGACCCAGGTGGTTGGGCCGGAAAGGCGAGCGGGTGGCGAACACGCCCAGCTCGCGGTTGCCGCCCAGCCGGGGCGGCCTGACCCGCAAACGGGCCTTGCCTTCACAGGCGTGAAAGCCGAAGATCACCCATAGATGACTGAAGCCGTCCAGGCCCTCGAAGGCCTCGGCACGCGCCCAGTCCGCCTGCATCACCAGGGCACCCCGTGCCGCTGGCGCCAGGCCGGGCTGGCGCGGGATACCGAATTTCTCCTGATAGGGAGACTCGACATACGCGATCGGGCTCAGGCTGAGCATATCGGTCTGTTCTGTCATGGACACTCCCGTGCGCTGCCGGCGAAAAGGTTAGGATAACCAACGAGAAGACATTGACCACCCCATACGCATCACTGCCACCACGATGCCGACCCAGGCCCTGGCTGCTGCTGGCCCTGCTGGCCGCCTGCCTGCTCGGCGCCGGCCTGGCCGCCCTGGCAGCGGGCGCCACGCCCCGACAGGCCCTGCTGGCCGCGCTCGGCGCCACCCTGCTGGCGGCCTGGTTCGGTCTGCGGCGGCTGGTGCTGCGCCCCCTGGACCAGCAACTGGCTCGCCAGGAGAGCCTGCTGCGCAACGATGCCTGCGCCACCCGCCAGGTGTATGACAACACCCACGACCTGGTGCTGCTGCTCGACCCGGCCAATCTCAAGATCCTGGACTGCAACACGCGCAGCCGCGAGGTCCTGGGCAAGGGCTGCGAACGCCTGGTCGGCCAGCACATCCTGGAACTCAGCGAACACCCCGAGCCGCTGACCCAGCTGCTGCACGCGGCACGCCAGTCCGGCGAGCGCCAGGTCGGCACCGTGCTCATGCACCGCGCCGACGGCAATGTGGTCCACCTGGACATGAGCGCGCGGGTGCTGCACGAGGACCGGCGCAAATTGCTCCTGCTGATGGCCCAGGATGTCACCCAGCACACCCGCGCCGAGAGCCGGGTGCTGCACCTGGCCTATCACGACACCCTGACCGACCTGCCCAACCGCACCCTGCTCACCGACCGGGTCAACCACGCCCTGCAGCGCACCCAGCGCAGCGGCCAGATCGGGGCACTGCTGTTCCTGGACCTGGACAACTTCAAGCGCATCAACGACTCCCTCGGCCACTCGGTCGGCGACCTGCTGCTGCAGGAGCTGGCGCGACGCCTGCGCCGCACCCTGCGCGAGGAGGACACCATCTCGCGCCTCGGCGGCGACGAGTTCGTGGTCCTGCTGGAACAGCTGGGCACGCAGCAGGCACAGGCCGACGCCCAGATCGAGAGCCTGGCGCGCAAGATACGCGAGGCCATGAGCCCCGCCTACCACCTGGGCGGGCACGAGCTGCACGTCACCGCCAGCATCGGCTATGTCAGCTTCCCCCGTGACGGCGAGACCATGGAGACCCTGCTGCGCCACGCCGACCTGGCCATGTACCAGGCCAAGCAGGCGGGGCGCGACACCGTCACCCGCTTCGAGCCGCGCATGGACGAGATCGCCACCCAGCGCATGCGGGTCGAGAACGAGGTCCGCGAGGCCCTGCGCCAGAACCACCTGGAACTGCACTTCCAGCCGGTGCTGCGCATCCACGACGGCCACATCCTGGGCGCCGAGGCCCTGCTGCGCTGGCGGCACCCGACAGACGGCATGGTCATGCCCGACCGCTTCCTGCCCCAGGTCGAGGATAGCGCCCTGATGCTGAGCCTGGCCGACTGGGTACTGCAGCAGGGCTGCCGCTATCTGCACCGCATCATGCAGGCGCCGCACGGCCAGGGGCCCGACTACATCGCTATCAACATCGGGCATGCCCAGTTCCATCAGCCCGACTTCGTGGAGCGCGTGCTCGCCACCCTGGAGGCCACCGGGGCCGATCCCCGCCGCCTGCTGTTCGAGATCACCGAGACGGTGATCATGCGCAACACCCAGGAGGCGCGTGAACGCATGATGGCGCTCAAGAAGGCCGGCATCCGGTTCGCCATCGACGACTTCGGCACCGGCTATTCCTCGCTGGCCTATCTCAAGCAGCTGCCGGTGGACATCATCAAGATCGACAAGGGCTTCATCCACGACCTGAGCAACGACCCCGACGATGCCGCCATCGTGCGCACCATCCTCGGCATCGCCAACCACATGGGCCTGCAGGTCATCGCCGAGGGGGTCGAAAAGCGCGAACAGCTGCAGTTCCTGCGCGAGAACGGCTGCTCCAGCTACCAGGGCTACCTGGGACGCCCGCCGCTGAGCGCGGCGCGCTTCGAGGAGGAGCTGCGCCAGGGCGCCTGCCTGGAACTGGTGGAATAAGCCCCTCAGTCGCGCCGCAGCCGGTCGTTGACCGCGATCGGCGAGGGATAGCGGCGCACCACCAGATAGGACGACACCAGGAAGGTCAGCAGCGTGGTCAGCTGGATCAGGTAGGAGGCGCGCGCGCCGATCAGCCCCCGCTCCATGGCCAGCACGGCCAGCAACAGCGAGAACTCGCTCATCTGTCCCAGGCGGTAGCCGATCTCGTTGGCGCGCCGCAAGGACTCGCCCGTGCGCCGCAGCAACACCCGGAACACCACCGGCTTGGCGCTCATCAGCAACACGCCCAACAGGGCCGAGGGCAGCCACACAGTGCCCATCATCCCCAGATCGAAGCCCGCGCCCAGGGAAAAGAAGAACAGGATCAGAAAGAAATCCCTCAGCGGCCTGAGGCTGTCGGCGATGAACATGGCGATGGGGCTGGAGGCCAGGGCCACGCCCGCGATGAAGGCCCCGATCTCCGCCGACAGCCCCATCAGATGCCCCAGCTCGGCCATGCCCAGGCACCAGCCGATGGTCATCAGAAAGACATATTCCTGGATCTGGTCGAAGCGCCGGATCAGCGGCAGCAGCACATAGCGGTTGAGCAGCCAGGCCACCAGCAGCAGCGCCGGCAGGGCCAGTAACAGCAGGGCCATCTGCAGCAGCGGCAGATCATGCGCGGTGGCGCCCTGGACCAGCAGCAACAGGGCGATGGCCAGCAGGTCCTGCAACAGCAGGATACTGATGATGACCTCGCCGGTGCGCTGATGGTGCAGGATGGTGGTCGGCAGCAGCTTGAGGCCGATGATGGTGCTGGAGAAGGTCGCCGCGGCGCCCGTCAGCAGGGCCTCCCGCCAGGAGAACCCGAACAACAGCGCCACCGCAAGCCCGATCACGGCGAACAGGGCCGAGCTGGCCAGGGTCACCAGGGTGGTCTTGCGCACCATGCGCAGCAGATCCTGGGGCTGCAGGTTGAGGCCCAGCAGGAACAGCAGAAACACGATGCCGAACTCGGAGATCTCGCGCACCAGCACCGGGTCGTCCACCAGGCGCAGCCCCCAGGGCCCGAGCAGCATGCCCAGCAGGATATAGGCGATCAGCAGCGACTGGCGGGCGAACAGCGCCAGGGTGGCGAAGACCGCCGCCCCGGTGAACACCAGAAAGATGGTAAACCCTATGGAAGGGGGATCCATGCCGATGTGCGTTTGCGGGCCATGCCATCACCATAGCAAGCCGCACCCGGCATGGATACCCGGACGATCCCCCACTGGGGGTGGGCCGGACTCAGCCCTTGCTGGCGGTCTTTTTGGCGGGCTTCAGCCGCTTGCTGGTCTTCTTGGCCTTCTTCGCGGTCGTCTTGCCGACCTTCTTGCTCTTTTTCGCGTCCTTGAGCGACTTGCCGCTCTTCTTCGCGCGCTTGAGCGACTTGTCGGCGGCCTTCTTTCCGCTCTTTTTCGTGGCCTTCCTGACGCGCTTGCTGCCAGCCTTCTTCGTCTTTTTCAGCGATTTGGCGTCCTTCTTCCCGGAAGAGGCCAGGGCACCGGCCTTGCGCTTGCCCATCTTGCGGCAATAGGCGGCGACCTTGCGGCCGTCCTTGCGGGTATAGCCATCGACCCAGGTGCAGGCCGGGCTGGCCGAACAGGCCGACTTGGACAGTGACTTGCACTGCTTGGCGGCAAAGGCCTGCGGCGCGATCAGCAGCATCAGCGCGGCGATCAGCGCCAGGCGGGAAACAACTCGGAATACGTTCATGCGGGGTTCCTCCCTTTTGACTCATTGTGGATGCCCTGCCCCGGGCAGGCGGATGCTAGCATCCCGCGGCGTCCACCGCGGAATGGGGCCATGTCACCCCGCAACGACGGTTCGGCCGGACTGAACTTTTCCGCGCCCCTGCCGCTAAACAGGCATGGAGCCCCTGTCCGGCCTGAACATCCCGCGTGCCCTGCAGCCCCTGCTGGCGCAGGCCACGGAGCGGACCGATACCCTGCTGCGCCTGCTCAGGCCCGGCAGGGTACTGCGCGCCACGGTGCTGGACAGCCCCGCTCCCGGCCTGGCCCGGCTGCGCCTCGGAGGCGAGACGCTCGACGCCCGCACCCCCCTGCCCCTGAGCCGCGGCCAGACCCTGCTGCTGCAGGTCGCGCGCGGCCTGCCCAGCCCGCTGCTTCGCCTGCTGCCGGCCCCACGGGACGCATCCGCGCCGCCCCCGGCGCGCCAGCGCCGCCGAGCAGGTCGTGCTCCCCGCGCAGGACGCGCTCCATGGCCTCGGCCTGGTGGGTGTAGGGGCGCTCGATGCCG
>JALVTT010000173.1 GCA_027024025.1 Sedimenticola sp. | reverse complement strand
ACCCTCGAAGAAAAGATCAACAAGATATTCGAACGGGTTGCCGCCTGAGCAGCCCCAATAGGGATACCGACATGGCCGAACCGGCAATCGTAGTGGACGAAAAACTGGCCCTGGCGCGCAGCCTGGTCGAAAGCCTGGAGAGCGGGCGCGAAGAGGACGCTCTCACGGTGATCGCCAAGCTCGCGGGCTTCCGTGACAGCATCCTGTTCCAGGAGGTCGGGCGCCTGACGCGCGAGCTGCACGACGCGATCAACAGCTTCGTGGTCGATTCCAAGCTGGCGGACATCGCCGAGAGCGAGATGCCCGACGCCGCCGAGCGTCTCAGGCATGTAATCGAGATGACCGAGGAGGCCGCCAACACCACCCTGGCAGCGGTCGAGGACGCCATGCCCCTGGCCGAGGCCCTGCGCAACGACTCACGCCACCTGGCCGAGTCCTGGCAGCGTTTCCGCGCGCGCGAGATGAACGTGGACGACTTTCGCGCCATGAGCCGCGAGCTGGAGGGCTTTCTCGCCGATACCCAGGAAAACGCCGAGGCGCTCAACAGCAAGCTGTCCGAGGTACTGATGGCCCAGGGCTACCAGGATCTCACCGGGCAGATCATCCGCAAGGTGATCGACCTGGTGCGCGACGTGGAGGGCAAGCTGGTGGAGCTGGTGCGCCTGTCCGGCGCGCGCCGCGAGCCGGTGGCCGAGGCGCCCGCCAGCGGGCGGGACATCAAGGCCGAAGGGCCGATCATTCCGGGCGTCGACCGGGTCGACGCGGTTCAGGGTCAGGACGAAGTCGATGACCTGTTATCCAGTCTGGGGTTCTGAATCATGAGTTTCGATGCAGACGACGAAATCCTCCAGGACTTCCTGGTCGAGGCCTCCGAGATCGTCGAACAGCTCGGTGAGCAACTGGTGGACCTGGAGCAGCAGCCGGACGATGCCGATCTGCTGAACGCCATCTTCAGGGGCTTCCACACCGTCAAGGGCGGGGCCGGCTTTCTCTCCATCGAGCCGCTGGTGCAGACCTGTCACCGCGCCGAGGATGTGTTCAACGTGCTGCGCCAGGGTCAGCGCCGGGTGACGCCGGACCTCATGGACCCGATCCTGGAGGCCCTGGACCGGGTCAACGAGATGATGGACGCCCTGCGCAACGGCGAGATGCCCGACGACGCCGACCCCGATCTGCTGCAGCGTCTGGAGGCCTATGCCGTGCCCGAGGGCGAGGCCCCGGCCGCGGACGCCGCCGCGCCCGGGCCGCAGGCGCCCGCGCCCGAGCCGGTGGTGGAAGCGCCCGTGGAGCCGGTCCCCGAGGCGGCAGCGCCAGTACAGGAGACGGCGTCCGGCGCGGATGCCGGCGCCGGTGGCGACGATATCACCGAAGAGGAATTCGAGGCCCTACTCGACGAACTGCACGGCCCGGGACGGCACAGCAACGCGCCGGTGGCGGAGAACGCCGCGCCGCCGGCGGGTGACGAGATCACCGAGGAGGAGTTCGAGGCCCTGCTCGACGAGCTGCATGGCAAGGGCCGCCACGGCGGGGTGCCCGCCGCGGCCCCGGCCGGCGACGCGCCGGCGACCGCTTCCGCCCCCGCTGCCCCGGCCGCGAACAGCGACGAGATCGCGGAAGACGAATTCGAGGCCCTGCTCGACCAGCTGCATGGACCGGGCAAGCACGGTGGGATGCCGGCCGCCGCCGCGGCCCCGCAGGCGGCGCCCAAGGCCGAGCCCGAACCGGCGCCCGCGCCTGCGCCCAAGGCCGAGCCCGAACCCAAGGCGGCTCCCAAGCCCGTCCCTGAAGCCAAGGCCAAGGCCGAACCCAAGGCGAAGGCCAAGTCCGGGCCCAAGGCCAAGGCCCCGGCCCGCCCCAGCGGCGAGACCTCGGTGCGGGTCGATACCCAGCGGCTGGACGACATCATGAACATGGTCGGCGAGCTGGTGCTGGTGCGCAACCGCCTGTCCACCCTCAAGGTCACCATGGCCGACGAGGATCTGGCCAATGTGGTCGGCAATCTGGATGTGGTGACCTCGGACCTGCAGCTGGCGGTGATGAAGACCCGCATGCAGCCGGTGAAGAAGGTGTTCGGCCGCTTCCCCCGGGTGGTGCGCGACCTGGCCCGCAACCTCAAGAAGGAGGTGGACCTGGAGATGCACGGCGAGGACACCGACCTGGACAAGAACCTGGTCGAGGCCCTGTCCGATCCGCTGGTGCACCTGGTGCGCAACGCGGTGGACCACGGCATCGAGACCCCCGAGGAACGCGAGGCGGCCGGCAAGCCGCGCCGTGGCAAGGTGGTGCTCTCGGCCGCCCAGGAGGGCGACCACATCCTGCTGTCCATCGAGGACGACGGCAAGGGCATGGATGCCGATGTGCTGCGCCGCAAGGCGGTGGAGAAGGGCATGATGGACGAGGAGGCCGCCGCGCGCCTGGACGACCGCGAGGCCTACAACCTGATCTTCCAGGCCGGCTTCTCGACCAAGGAGGAGATCTCCGATGTCTCCGGTCGCGGCGTGGGCATGGACGTGGTCAAGACCAAGATCGCGCAGATCAACGGCTCGGTGGAGATCGATTCGAAGAAGGGCAAGGGCAGCAAGATCACGGTCAAGCTGCCGCTGACCCTGGCCATTCTGCCCACCCTGATGGTGGTGCTGGGCAATCAGCCCTTCGCCCTGCCGCTGGCCAGCGTGGTGGAGATCTTCAATCTCGACCTGTCGCGCACCAACACCGTGGACGGTCAGCTCACCATCCGCGTGCGCGACCGCGCTCTGCCGCTGTTCTATCTGCGCAACTGGCTGGTGCGCAACGCGGCCGCCGAATCGGTGGGCGAGCACACCGGGCATGTGGTGGTGGTGAACGTCGGCGGTGTCCAGGTGGGCCTGGTGGTGGACTTCCTGATCGGTCAGGAAGAGGTGGTGATCAAGCCGCTGGGCGCCCTGCTGCAGGGCCTGGACGGCATGGCCGGGGCCACCATCACCAGCGACGGCAAGATCGCGCTGATCCTGGATGTCCCGGGCCTGATGCGCAAGTACGCGCGCCGCTACTGAACAAGTACAAGAGAAGGAGGCAGGACGGAATCGTGACAGATGTCCTGAAACAGCATGTCCAAGCATGTCCGGGTTCTGATCGTTGACGATTCCTCCTTCTACCGGAAGCGCATCCGCTCGGCCCTCGGCGAGTCGCCCCTGATCGAGGTCGTGGGCGAGGCCGCCGACGGCCGCGAGGCGGTCGAGCTGGCCTGCCGGCACCGTCCCGACCTGGTGACCATGGACGTGGCCATGCCGGTGCTCGACGGGATCGGCGCGGTGCGCCGGATCATGCGCGACTGTCCCACCCGTATTGTGATGTTCTCGGCCCTGACCCAGGAAGGCGCCGAGGCCACCCTGCGCGCCCTGGAGGCCGGCGCGGTGGACTTTCTGCCCAAGATCTCGCGCAGCGAGCAGATGGGCTCGGCCGCGGCGCAGCTGCGCGAGCGCGTGCTCAGTCTGGCACAGGCCGCACCCGTGGCCCCCCCGGCGCGGCCGGCCCGGAAGGCCCCCAAGGCCGCCGCGCGCGCCGGCGTGCAACAGGGGCTGCTGGTCATCGGCGCCTCCACCGGCGGCCCCATGGCGGTGCAGCGGGTGCTGGCCGGGCTGCCCGCGGACTATCCGCTGCCGGTGCTGGTGGTGATCCACATGCCCGGCAGCTTCACCTCCACCTATGCCCTGCGCCTGAACGCGGTGTGCGCCCTGGAAGTGGCCGAGGCCGCCGATGGCGACGCCCTGCGGCCGGGCCGGGTCCTGGTCGCGCCCGGCGGTTATCAGGCCGAGGTCGAGCGCGGCGCCAGGGGGCTGTATGTGCGGCTCAGCGAGGGCCGGCCGGATCAGCTCTATCACCCCAGCGTGGACGTGACCTTCAGCTCGGTGGCGCGCGCCCTGGGCGCTGAGGGCCTGGGCGTGGTGCTCACCGGCATGGGCTCGGACGGCGCCGAGGGCGCGCGCCGCCTGCGCGAGGCGGGCGGGCGGG
>JALVTT010000172.1 GCA_027024025.1 Sedimenticola sp. | reverse complement strand
CCTGGAAACGGACAAATCGGACGAAATTGGCCAATTTCCGGCCAGAGGGTAGGAGCCGCCGTGCTTCATCCGCTGCTGGCCGCCAGAAGGGCCCCTTCAGTCGGGTTATTTTCAACGGCCTGCTAATGAATCTTCGCCCAATGCCCAAAACCGATGGCCTGCCCGGCGCCCTGTACACCGCGCAGCAGGTGCGTGAACTCGACCGCCAGGCCATCGAACGCTTCGGCATCCCCGGCGCCGAGCTGATGCGGCGCGCCGGGGCCGCGGCCTTCGGCCTGCTGCGGGCGCGCTGGCCGGAGGCGGCGCGGATCTGTGTGCTGACCGGCACCGGCAACAACGGGGGCGACGGTTTCGTGCTGGCGGGGCTGGCGCGGGAGGCGGGCCTGGAGGTGCAGGTGCTGCAGCTGGGCGAGCGTGAACGCATCGGCGGGGACGCCCGGCGCTACGCCGATGCCTGGGCGCAGGCCGGCGGGGCCTGGGCGCCCTTCGAAGGGGGGCTGCCGCGCGAGATCGGGTTGATCGTGGACGCCATGCTCGGTACCGGGCTACGCGACGCCCTGCGCGGGCCGTACCGCCAGGCGGTGGAGGCGGTCAACGCCCATCCCGCGCCGGTGCTGGCGATCGACATCCCCACCGGGCTGGACGCCGACCGCGGCGTGGCCCTGGGGGCCGCGGTGCGGGCGGACGCCACCATCAGTTTCATCGGGCTCAAGCGCGGCCTGTTCACCGCGGACGGGGTGGACTGCTGTGGCGCGCTGTTTTTCGATGCCCTGGAGGTGCCGGCCGCGGTCTATGCCAGTCAGATCCTGAGCGCGCGCCGGGTGGACTGGGCGCAACAGTCCACCCGGGTGCGGCCGCGCCGCCGTTCGGCGCACAAGGGGCATTTCGGACGGGTCCTGGTGCTCGGCGGCGAGCACGGCATGGGTGGCGCGGCGCGCCTGGCCGGCGAGGCGGCGCTGCGCAGCGGGGCCGGGCTGGTGGCGGTCGGCACCCGCGACCGGCATGTGCCGGCCCTGCTGGCGGCCCGACCGGAGCTGATGGCGCACGGTCTGGACCGGCCGGAGGCCCTGGAGGAACTGCTGCAATGGGCCAGCGTGCTGGTGCTGGGCCCGGGCCTGGGGAAGGGGCCCTGGGGCCGGGATCTGTTCGCCCGGGCCCTGGCCGCGGAGCGGCCCCTGGTGCTGGACGCCGACGGGCTCGGCCTGCTGGCGGAGGGCGCGCCGGAGCGCCGCGACGACTGGGTGCTGACCCCGCATCCCGGCGAGGCGGCGCGGTTGTTGGGGACTTGCGTGGCCGAGGTGCAGGCCGATCGCTTCGCCGCGGCCGAGGCCCTGCAGCGGCGTTATGGCGGCTGGGTGGTGCTGAAGGGGCCGGGCACCCTGGTGGCCGGTCCCGGCACCCGGCCCCCGGCGGTCTGTTCCGACGGCAATCCCGGCATGGCCAGTGGCGGCATGGGCGATGTGCTCGCCGGCGTGATCGGCGGTCTGCTGGCGCAGGGCTGGGCGGCGGGCGAGGCCGCGGAGCTGGGGGTCTGTCTGCACGCGGCGGCGGCGGACAGCGCCGCCCGGGTCGAGGGCGAGCGCGGCATGCTGGCCCTGGATCTGATGCCCCATCTGCGCCGCCTGGGCAATCCGGCATGACGGCTTTCGTCCTGGAGGGCGAGCCCGCCCAGGTGGCATTCGGCCAGCGCCTGGGACGCGCGGTGGGGCCGCGCGCCCTGGTGTTCCTGGAGGGCGATCTGGGCGCGGGCAAGACCACCCTGGTGCGCGGTTTTCTGCAGGCGCGTGGTCACCAGGGGGCGGTCAAGAGCCCGACCTACACCCTGATCGAGCCCTATGCGCTGGCCTCCGGTCCCTGTTATCACCTGGATCTGTACCGCCTGGGCGACCCTGAGGAGCTGGAATACCTGGGACTGCGCGAGATGCTGCAGGAACAGGCGGTGCTGCTGGTGGAATGGCCGCGGCGCGGCGCGGGCTGGCTGCCTGCCCCGGATCTGGTCGTGCATCTGGCCTACAGGGCGGGGGGCGCGGCGCGCGAGGCGCGCCTGGAGGCCGGCACGGCCCTGGGAGAGGAAATTGTTTCAATGCTTTCTGACTGAATACTCGATCTCTTTATGAGGAAAAGTCGTTATCTGAATGTTTTTTCTGGAATTTCGAAAAACCGTGTGCTAGTTTTCGGGGTGTCGAGCGGGAAAACGGAGACCAGGAGCGTCATGAAACGCCTGCAACAAAGCCTGATTCTGTGGCTGGTGCTGCTGCCCCTGTCGGCGTTTGCGGCCCAGATCCAGGGGGTGCGTTTGTGGACGGCCCCCGACCATACCCGGGTGGTGTTCGATGTCGATCAGGCGATCGAGCATCGGGTGTTTTCCCTGTCCGGACCGGAGCGTCTGGTGATCGATCTGTCCAAGGCGCACGCCGGCAGGAAGCTCGACACCGCGCAGATGCACGACCGGCACATCAGCGGCATGCGCTATGCCGAGCGCAAGGATGGCACCCTGCGCGTGGTGCTGGATCTCAAACAGCCGGTCAATCCCAAGAGTTTTCTGTTGCGCCCCGGTGGCGGCTACGGCCACCGCCTGGTGATCGACCTGTACGAGAAGCAGGCCGGCGGCCGTCCCAAGGTGGCCAAGAGCGCGCGCAACATCCGCAAATGGCGCGACGTGGTGGTCGCGGTGGACGCCGGTCACGGCGGCGAGGATCCGGGCGCACAGGGACGGGTGCGCCACACCAAGGAGAAGGTCGTCACCCTGCAGATCGCGCGTCGGCTCAAGCGTCTGATCGACGCCCGGCCGGGCATGCGGGCGGTGCTTACGCGCAAGGGGGACTATTATGTCGGCCTGCGCAAGCGCATGCAGCTGGCGCGGCGCGACAAGGCCGACCTGTTCATCTCGATCCACGCCGACGCCTTCCGCGACCAGCGCGCGCGCGGCGCCTCGGTGTTCGTGCTGTCGCGCCACGGGGCCTCCAGCGAGGCGGCGCGCTGGCTGGCGGCGCGCGAGAACGCGGCCGACCTGGTCGGTGGCGTGAGCCTGGACGACAAGGACGATATGCTCGCCTCGGTGCTGCTCGACCTCTCGCAGTCGGCGGCGCAGGAGGCCAGCCTGGCCGCGGCGCAGAAGGTCTATCGCAACCTCGGCCGTCTGGGCAAGGTGCATGCGCGACGCATCCAGCGTGCCGCCTTCGTGGTGCTCAAGTCGCCCGACATCCCCTCGATGCTGATCGAGACCGGCTTCATCTCAAATCCCACCGAGGAGGCCAATCTCAGCAATCCGGCCTACCAGGAACGGTTGGCGCGGGCCATCGCCGATGGCGTGGAGCGCTATTTCCGGGAGGCCCCGCCGCCGGGCACCCTGCTGGCCAAGCTGGAACGCGACCGCCGGCCGCAGGAGCATGTGATCGCGCGCGGCGAGACCCTTTCGGTGATCGCGCAGCGTTACCGGGTCAGCCTGGCGCGCCTGCGCCAGGTCAACCGCATCCGCAACGACCGCCGCATCCGGGTTGGGCAGGTGCTGCGCATCCCCCGGACCTGATCGGGCCGCGATTCGGAATAAACCCCTCTCCCGGGCATCTACCCTGCAGCGGTGCGTGAAAGTTGTCGCTTTCACGCGTCCGCCGGGTGTCCTGCATCGGCCGGACGCCCGAACCACCCGGAAATCAAAAGGAGAGAGGTATGAGAATATTGCTGTTCATGGCGGCCCTGCTGGTCTCGGCGGCCGGTATCGCGGCGGATGTCCACCGCATCGTCCTGCATGTCGACGAGAACGATCCCAAGCGCATGAATCTGGTGCTGAACAACGCCGCCAACGTCAACAAGTATTACCAGGACAAGGGCGAGGAGGCGCAGATCGAGATCGTGGCCTACGGCCCCGGCCTGATGATGCTGCACGCCAAGAAGTCGCCGGTGAAGGGGCGGATCATTTCCTTCGGGCAGAACTACGACAACATCGGCTTCCGCGCCTGCGCCAACACCATGGCCAAGATGAAGAAAAAGACCGGAAAGACCGTGCCGCTGCTGCCCGGTGTCGAGATCGTGCCCTCGGGGGTCATTCACCTGATCCAGCGCCAGGAGGAGGGCTGGACCTATATCCGGCCCTGAGCCTGGCCGAACGGCATGGAACCGGCGCCCCGGGGCGCCGGTTTTTTTTTCGGCGGCGTGGCAGAATAGCCCCATGCCACACCGTATCGCAGCGCTGCCCTCGCAACTGATCAACCAGATCGCCGCCGGCGAGGTGGTCGAGCGTCCGGCCTCGGTGGTCAAGGAGCTGGTCGAGAACAGCCTGGATGCGGGCGCCGGGCGGGTGTCGGTCGATATCCAGCAGGGCGGGGTCAAGCTGATCCGGGTCGTGGACGACGGCCACGGCCTGTATCCCGAGGACATGCCGCTGGCGCTGTCGCGCCACGCCACCAGCAAGGTGCGTTCGCTGGAGGATCTGGAGCGCATCGGCAGCATGGGGTTCCGTGGCGAGGCCCTGCCCAGCATCGCCTCGGTCTCGCGTCTCAGCCTGATCTCGCGTGAACAGTCGGCGGAACATGCCTGGCGCCTGGAGCCGGGCGAGGACGCGCCGCAGCCCGCGGCGCATCCGGTGGGCACCACCGTGGAGGTGCGCGATCTGTTCTACAACACCCCGGCGCGGCGCAAGTTTCTCAAGACCGAAAAGACCGAGTTCGGTCATATCGATCAGACCCTGCGCCGCCTGGCCCTGGGCCATCCCGGGGTCGGTTTCCGGCTCAGCCACAATGGGCGCCAGGTGTTCGACGCGCCGCCGGCCGGCGACGCCGGGGCGCGCGAGCGGCGTCTGGCGGCCCTGTTGGGCGAGGCCTTCATCGAGAACGCCCTGTGTTTCGAACAGTCCGCCGCCGGTCTGCGCCTGTGGGGCTGGGTGGCGCGCCCGACCTTCTCGCGCAGCCAGGCCGACATGCAGCACTTTTATGTCAATGGCCGCATGGTGCGCGACAAGCTGGTGACCCACGCGGTGCGGCAGGCCTTTCAGGACGTGCTGTTTCACGGACGCCACCCCGCCTATGTGCTGTTCCTGGAGCTCGACCCGGTGCTCGTGGACGTCAATGTGCATCCAACCAAGCACGAGGTGCGCTTCCGCGAGGGCCGGCTGGTGCATGACTTCATCTTCCGCACCCTGCACCAGGTGCTGGCCGAGGAGCGGCCGGAGGCCACGGCCCCGGCGGCCGCCGAGGAGACCGTGGCGGCGGATCAGGCCGGCGTCACGCCGCCGCCCGGGCCGCAGCCCCCGCCGCGCCAGCCCGGTCTGGGCCTGGCGGTGGCCGAGCGGCCCGCGGCCTATCGCGCGGCGCGCGACTGGCAGGCCCCGGCCGCGCCCCCGCAGGCGGCGCCGGTCGAGGCCGGCGAGATCCCGCCCCTGGGCTTTGCCCTGGCGCAGTTGCACGGCGTCTATGTGCTGGCGCAGAACGCCGAGGGACTGGTCCTGGTGGACATGCACGCGGCGCACGAGCGCATCACCTATGAACGCTTCAAGGCCGCGCGTGAAGGCGAGGGCATCCGCGCCCAGCCGCTGCTGGTACCGGTCACGGTCAAGGTCAGCCCGCGCGAGGCCGACCTGGCCGAGACCCATGCGGAGGCCTTCACCGCCCTGGGCATGCAGGTCGACCGCATGGGCGAGCAGACCCTGGTGGTGCGGGCCCTGCCGGCGCTGCTGCGCGGCGCCGACGCCGAGCGGCTGCTGCGGGACGTGCTGTCCGACCTGGCGATGTTCGGCAGCAGCCAGCGTGTGCTGGAGTCGGTCAACGAGGTATTGGCGACCCTGGCCTGTCACGGCTCGGTGCGCGCCAACCGCCGCCTCACTCTGGAGGAGATGAACGCCCTGTTGCGCGACATCGAGCGCACCGAGCGCAGCGGCCAGTGCAATCACGGGCGGCCGACCTGGACCCGCCTGAGCATGCAGGAACTGGACCGGCTGTTTCTGCGCGGCCAATGAGCGAGCGACTGCCCCTGGCTATCTTCGTCATGGGCCCGACCGCCTCGGGCAAGACCGAGCTGGCCATGGCCCTGGCGGACCGTCTGCCGGTGGAGCTGGTCAGCGTGGACTCGGCCCTGGTCTACCGGGGCATGGATATCGGCACCGCCAAGCCCAGTCCCGAGGAGCTGGCGCGTTATCCGCACCGTCTGATCGATATCTGCGACCCGGCCGAGGCCTATTCCGCGGAGCGCTTTCGGCGTGACGCCCTGAGCGCGATGGACGAGATCCGCGCCGCCGGGCGCATCCCGCTGCTGGTCGGCGGCACCATGCTCTACTACCGGGCCCTGCAGTATGGGCTGTCACCGCTGCCGGCCTCCGACCCCGCGGTGCGCGCGCGGCTGGAGACGGAACTGGCCGAGCATGGCCTGGCGCGATTGCACGCCCGCCTGGCCGAGGTCGATCCGGACGCGGCGCGGCGCATCCACCGCAACGACACCCAGCGCACCCTGCGCGCCCTGGAGGTCTGGGAGATCAGCGGACGGCCGCTCAGCGAGCTGCAGGCCCACGCCCGGGGGCGGGCCATGCCCTGGCGGGCGCTCAAGCTGGTGCGCGCCCCGGCCGAGCGCTCGGTGCTGCACGCGCGCATCGAACAACGCTTTCACGCCATGCTCGCGGCCGGCTTCGAGGACGAGGTGCGCGGCCTGGTGGCGCGCGGCGATCTGCATCCGGAACTTCCCTCCATGCGCTCGGTCGGATACCGGCAGGTGTGGGCCTGGCTGCGCGGAGAGTACGACCGCGAGGAGATGATCCGGCGCGGCATCGCGGCCACCCGGCAGCTGGCCAAGCGCCAGATGACCTGGCTGCGCGGCGAGACCGGAACCCACTGGCTGGACGAGGCCTCGGGCGATCTGCCGGGACAGGCCCGGGCGCTGGTGGAACGGGCGCTCGGGGATTGAGGGGCCGCCACGCTGGTTTGGTGACGTGGCCCTGCGCATGCGGGGCAGGCATACGGCCTGGCATGTGCTATATTGATCAACGAGTTACACCGTCTTTTTTGGTCAGAATCCTTTTCGTGATCCGGTGTGGCCCAGGGGAAGCCCTGTCGATTCAAAAACATAAGGAGACATAACAAATGTCGAAAGGACAAAGCCTTCAGGATCCTTTCCTGAATACCCTGCGCAAGGAGCGCATTCCCGTGTCAGTCTTTCTGGTCAACGGCATCAAGCTGCAGGGGACCATAGAGTCCTTCGATCAGTTCGTGGTGCTGCTCAAGAACAGCGTCAGCCAGATGGTGTACAAGCATGCCATCTCGACCGTGGTGCCGGCGCGCAATGTGCGCATCCAGCATGCGCAGGGTGGGGGTGACGAGGTCGACAACGGCAATCTCTGAACGCCCGAACCGCTATCGCCCGGCCGGTCCCGCGATCCCTGCGCGGGGCCGGCCGGTTTCTGTTTTACGGAGGCCGGATGTTTGAGCGTCCGCAGATCGGTGAGCGGGCCATCCTGGTGCATATCGGCTTCCACGGGGCGCCGGAGCCGGAGGCCCTGCAGGAGTTCCAGGAGCTGGCCCGTTCCGCCGGGGCCGAGCCGCTGGCCCTGGTGACCGGGCAGCGCCAGGCGCCGGACCGGCGTCTGTTCGTGGGCAGCGGCAAGGCCGACGAGATCGCCGGCCTGGTCGCCCTGCACCAGGCCGAGCTGGTGATCTTCGATCACGATCTCAGCCCCAGCCAGGAGCGCAATCTGGAAAAGCATTTCGAATGCCGGGTGCTGGACCGGACCGGCTTGATCCTCGACATCTTCGCCCAGCGCGCCCGTTCCCACGAGGGCAAGCTGCAGGTCGAGCTGGCCCAGCTGCGCCATCTGTCCACCCGGCTGGTGCGCGGCTGGACCCACCTGGAACGTCAGAAGGGCGGTATCGGGCTGCGCGGTCCGGGCGAGACCCAGCTGGAGACCGACCGGCGCCTGCTCGGCCAGCGCATCGACCAGATCCGCCGGCGTCTGGAGCGGGTGGACAGCCAGCGCCACCAGGGCCGGCGCGCGCGCCGCCGCGCCGAGACGCCGACCGTGTCCCTGGTCGGCTATACCAACGCCGGAAAATCGACCCTGTTCAACCGTCTCACCCAGGCCCGGGTCTATGCCCGCGACCAGCTGTTCGCCACCCTGGACCCGACCCTGAGGCGGCTGTCGCTGGGGCGTTCCGGGGCGGTGGTGCTGGCCGATACCGTGGGCTTCGTCTCGCGTCTGCCGCACGATCTGGTGGCGGCCTTCCGCAGCACTCTGCAGGAGACGGTGGAGGCCGATCTGCTGTTGCATGTGATCGATGCCGCCAGCCCCTCGCGCGCCGCCAATATCGCCGAGGTGCGGGATGTGCTGGCGCAGATCGGCGCGGACCAGGTGCCCTGTCTGAACGTGTACAACAAGATCGACCTGCTGGAGGATGTGCCGCCGCGCATCGAGCGCGACGAGACCGGGCGTCCGCTCGCGGTCTGGCTCTCGGCCCGCGACGGCAGCGGCTGCGATCTGCTGCTGCAGGCGCTGGAGGCATGGTTCGCTGAGCAGGCGGTGCGCTGCCGGGTCTGCCTGGGGCCGGGCGACGGACGCCTGCGGGCGCTGCTGTTTCGCGAGGCGCGCATCCTGCAGGAGTCGCCGGACGAGGCCGGTGGCAGCTGCCTGGATCTGGAGCTGGCGCCGCGCGACTACCGGCGCCTGCGCAAGCACGAGCCGGTGCTGGCGGCGCAATGGCCGGAGCCGGAGGGCAACCCCTTCGGACACGAGTGAATGGCACCGGACACCGGGAGACAGTCTTGATAGACTTCGCCCAGTCAACCCTACAGTCAGTCGGAGCAAGGCATGGCCTGGAACGAACCGGGTAACGGTAATCAGGACCCCTGGAACAACAAGGGCGGCAATCAGGGGCCGCCCGACCTGGACGAGGTGGTGCGCAAGCTGCAGGACAAGGTCGGCGGTCTGTTCGGCGGGCGCCGCGGCGGCGGTTCCGGCGGCGCGGGCAAGGGCGCTGGCGGTGGTTCCGGCCTGATCGTGGCGGCGCTGCTGATCGCGCTGCTGATCGCCGCGGCGATCGACAGCTTCTACATCATCCAGCCGGCCGAGCGCGGTGTGGTGCTGCGCTTCGGCGCCTACCACGAAGTGGTCGGCCCGGGGCCGCATCTCAAGCTGCCGCTGATCGACAGCTACCAGGCGGTCAATGTGGACCAGATCGACAAGTTCGTGCACCGCGCGCAGATGCTGACCAAGGACGAGAACATCGTGGATGTCACCGTCGAGGTGCAGTACCGCATCCAGGATCCGGCGGACTACCTGTTCCAGGACGCCAACCCGCCGCGCACCCTGCAGAACAGCATGGAGTCGGCGCTGCGCGAGGTGATCGGCAAGAGCAACCTGGACGAGATCATCACCGAGAACCGCAGCGGCATCGCCCTGTCGGTGCAGAAGGAGACCCAGAAGCTGGTGGACCTGTACCGCACCGGCCTGAAGGTCATCAACATCAATATCCAGGACGCCAAGCCGCCCGAGGCGGTGCAGGACGCCTTCGCCGACGCCATCAAGGCGCGCGAGGACCGCGAGCGCGTGCAGAACCAGGCCCAGGCCTATGCCAACGACGTGGTGCCGCGGGCGCGCGGCGCGGCCGCCCGCCAGCTGGAGGACGCCAAGGCCTACAAGGCCAAGGTGGTGGCCGAGGCCGAGGGTGAGTCCAAACGCTTCCTGGCCCTGCTGGCCGAGTACAAGAAGGCCCCCGAGGTCACCCGCCGCCGGCTCTACCTGGACAGCATGCAGGATGTGCTGCACGGCACCGGCAAGGTGCTGCTGGACATCAAGAAAGGCAACAATCTGACCTATCTGCCGCTGGACCGCCTGATCCGTCCGGGCAGCGCCACCACCGGCATCGACCCGGACGTGGTCCTGCGTCCGCAGCAGAGCGATCCCAAGCGGGTCGAATTACCCAGTAGCAGAGACACGCGCGGCCGCCGTTCCGGTCTCACGCGCGAGAGAGGGCGTCGCTGATGAATTCCGGTAAATCCATGTTCCTGATCATTGCACTGGTAGTCGTCGCGCTGCTGGTGAATGCCTCCTTCTTCACCGTCCGCGAGAACGAGATGGGCCTGCGCCTGCAGCTCGGCGAGATCGTGGACTCCAACTACGAGCCGGGCCTGCATTTCAAGCTGCCGCTGGTGCAGAGCATCCAGATCTTCGACCGCCGCATCCAGACCCTGGACCTGGAGCCCGAGCGCTTCCTCACGGTGGAAAAGAAATTCGTGGTGGTCGACTCCTTCGCCAAATGGCGCATCTCCGACGTGGCCCAGTATTTCCGCTCCACCCGCGGCAGCCGCGCCCAGACCCAGCGCCTGCTGTCGGCGCGGATCAATGCCGCCCTGCGTGACGAGTTCGGCAAGCGCACCATCAAGGAGGTGGTCTCGGGCGAGCGCTCCGAGATCATGCGCAAGCTGGCGCGCAAGGCGGACGAGTCGGCCGCCGACCTCGGCGTGGAGATCGTCGATGTTCGGGTCAAGCAGATCGACTTCGAGGACGCCATCAGCGAGAACATCTACGAGCGCATGCGCACCGAACGGCACCGTGTGGCGGCCGAGCTGCGCGCCGAAGGCGCCGAGGCCGCCGAGCGCATCCAGGCCGACGCCGACCGCCAGCGCACCGAGATCCTGGCCAATGCCTACCGCGACGCCGAGAAGCTGCGCGGCGAGGGTGATGCCAGGGCCGCCGAGATCTATGCCCAGGCCTTCGACCAGGACCGCGAGTTCTATGCCTTCTGGCGCAGCCTCAAGGCCTATCGCGACATCTTCCGCGACGGCAACAGCCTGATGGTGCTCGATCCGGATTCGGAGTTCTTCCGCTACTTCAAGTCGGAGCACGCCAAGCCCTGAGCACGGCCCGGCCCGCCCCGGCGGCGGGGCGGGGGAACGCCCCCGGTTCTCGACTTTCACCCACCGATTTGCGAAAATTCCCCGGTTATTGGGTTCGGGTCTGTTTGGCTTGCCGGGGATTCCCGGTTTTTTTGTGGATAACGCCTGGTCACGACGATGCGGGACTTTCTTTCAGCCCTGGCGCTGGTGTTTGTGATCGAGGGCATCCTGCCCTTCCTGAACCCGGCGGGCTTTCGCCGTACCCTGACCACCGCGGCCGGTCTGGATGACAGCACGCTGCGCCGCCTGGGTCTGGTCGCCATGATCCTGGGTGCCCTGATGCTGTACCTGGTGAGATAGAGAGAACGATGCAGAGCAAAAGCTGGTTGTTACCCGACGGGATCGACGAACTGCTGCCGCAACAGGCCGCGGCCCTGGAGTCGCTGCGCCGCCGTCTGCTCGACACCTACCGGACCTGGGGCTACCAGCTGGTGATCCCGCCCTTCATCGAATATCTGGATTCGCTGCTCACCGGCACCGGCCGGGATCTGGAGCACCAGACCTTCCAACTCACCGACCAGCTCAGCGGACGCCAGCTCGGCATCCGCGCCGATATCACGCCGCAGGCCGCGCGCATCGACGCCCACCAGCTGCAGCAGGAGGGCCCGACCCGGCTGTGCTACATCGGCAGCGTGCTGCGCACCCGGCCGGATGGCTTCTCGGCCTCGCGCAGTCCGCTGCAGATCGGCGCCGAGCTGTACGGCCACAGCGGCCTGGAGTCGGATATCGAGGTCTTGTGCCTGATGATGGAGACCCTGCGCATCGCCGGTCTGGAGCAGCTGTTCCTGGATCTGGGGCATGTCGACATCTATCGCGCCCTGGCCGACCAGGCCGGCCTGGACCGCGCCCAGGAGTCGGCCCTGTTCGAGGCCCTGCAGCGCAAGGCCGGGCCGGAGATCGCCGAGCTGCTGCGCGACTTCGGCCTGGAGGGCGACCCGGCGCGGCACCTGAAGGCCCTGGCCGAGCTGAACGGCGGGCCCGAGGTGCTGCCGCTCGCGCGCGAGGCGCTGCGGGGCGCGCCGGAGCGGGTGATGCGGGCCATCGATTACCTCGGGGCCCTGGGCGCGCGCCTGGCCGGGTGTCTGCCGGATGTGCCGGTGCACTACGACCTGGCGGAGCTGCGCGCCTACCACTACCAGACCGGGGTGGTGTTCGCGGCCTTCGTGCCGGGGCAGGGCAACGAGGTGGCGCGGGGCGGGCGCTACGACCAGATCGGCGAGAAGTTCGGCCGCGCGCGGCCGGCCACCGGCTTCAGCGCCGATCTCAAGATGCTGATGCAGCTGGGCGGCCAGGACCGGGAGGCCCTCCCGCCGGCGGTGCTGGCCCCGGCGGTGGAGGACGCGGACCTGGATCGCGAGGTAGCCGCGCTGCGCGCCGGGGGCCGGGTGGTGATCCGCGAGCTGCCCGGGCGGCCCGTGCAGGCCGCCGAGGCGGGCATCAGCGAACGACTGGAAAAAACCGACCGGGGCTGGGTCCTGGTCCCGGTGTAGCCGCGCCGCGGCTGCAGCATGCAAGCAACCATACTTGAATAGGTAGGAAATCCAATGGGCAAGAATGTCGTTGTCATCGGCACCCAGTGGGGTGACGAAGGTAAGGGTAAGATCGTCGATCTGCTGACCGACCGGGCGGACGCCGTGGTGCGTTTCCAGGGCGGCCACAATGCCGGGCACACCCTGGTGATCGACGGCGAGACGACGGTGTTGCACCTGATTCCCTCGGGCATCCTGCGCGAGGGCGTGCGCTGCCTGATCGGCAACGGCGTGGTGCTCTCGCCCTCGGCCATGTTGGAGGAGCTGGAGACCCTGGAGAAGGCCGGGGTGGATGCCCGCGGCCGCCTGGGCGTGAGCGAGTCCTGCCCGGTGATCCTGCCCTATCACATCGCCCTGGACCAGGCGCGCGAGGCCGCCCGGGGCAAGAAGGCCATCGGCACCACCGGGCGCGGCATCGGCCCCTGCTACGAGGACAAGGTGTCGCGTCGCGGCATCCGTCTGGGCGAGATGCTGGATGAGAAGCACTTCGCCGAGCGTCTGCGCGAGGTCATGGACTATCACAACCATGCCCTGAAGCACTATTTCAAGTTCGAGACCGTCGATTACCAGGCGGTGCTGGACGAGGCCCTGGCGCAGGCCGAGCAGATCCGGCCGCTGATCGAGGACGTGCCCGGCACCCTGCACCGGATGCGCGCCGAGGGCCGCAGCGTGATGTTCGAGGGCGCCCAGGGCGCGCTGCTGGACATCGATCACGGCACCTATCCCTACGTCACCTCCTCGACCACCACCGCCGGCGGCGCCGCCAGCGGCAGCGGCGTGGGCCCGCGCGATCTCGATTATGTGCTGGGCATCGTCAAGGCCTACACCACCCGGGTTGGCGCCGGCCCGTTCCCGACCGAGCTGGTGTACGACCTGGCCAGCGACCAGGGCGACGAGATCGGCAAATACCTGGGCCAGAAGGGACACGAGTTCGGCGCCACCACCGGTCGCCAGCGCCGCTGCGGCTGGCTGGACACCGTGGCCCTGCGCCGTTCGCTCAAGATCAACAGCGTCAGCGGCATGTGCATCACCAAGCTGGACGTGCTCGACGGACTGGACAAGGTCAAGATCTGCGTGGCCTACAAGCTGGATGGCCGCGAGGTGGATACCCCGCCGGTGGGCGCCGACCGTTTCGCCGAGTGCGAGCCGGTGTTCATCGAGATGCCGGGCTGGCAGGAATCCACCGTGGGCATCAAGTCCTATGACGACCTGCCCGCGGCCGCGCGCGACTATCTCAAGAAGGTCGAGGCGCTGTGCGAGACCCCCATCGACATCATCTCCACCGGCCCCGATCGCGACGAGACCATGGTGCTGCGTCATCCCTTCGAGTGAAGATCTGTTTCTTGATTGGGATATTTCATGAATCTTCTTGGGTAGGCCGCTGCGATAAAGGCCCCGACAGGGATGTCGGGGCCTGCTATGCCGCCTATCTTCCGATATCAATAGAGCGGGACTTTGCAATAGCGGCGTCCCGCCTGAGTCATCGAATTGTTACCTGGGTTGGTGTCCGTGAAGGTGGTGTCGAGTACGCGGATTCTTGCCGTGATACCGCTCCGGAAGCTGATTACTCGGGGTGGGTTGAATCTCACGGTAACAACCCCAGAATGATACCTTGGGTTTAAGGTGACTTGCTTTTTGACGACGCGGCGCTTACCGAAGTAACGATCTAGATAGGTCAAGGAGACCTGGGCTCTTACCGGATGTGCCCAACGGTCTGCGCTGTTAAAACCGACTTCGACGGTTACCGGCCCACTTACAATGATGCCGTCCAGCTTGACAGCGCGGAATTCGTTCTCGCCGGTGCATTGATCTGGGTTGACGTAAAAATCGTGGATTGCCACGTCGCCGCGAAAGGCGTGTGGCCTAGGTTGGGGCAACGGTATATGAATTCCGATATCGCGAGGGATTGTGATGGGGCGGTTGGCTTGGGGTTGCGCCTGAGAGATGCCAGCGATGGTGAGTAGTACAGCGGCGGCACAGACTTTCAGTCTATTATGAGCTTTCATCGTTTGCCTCCTTGTCTGATGGGTGATATTGCCTTGGGTGGCCAGCTGGAACTGGCTCCGGTTTTCTGTCGCTGCCAGTCTGCTCAGAGTTCAATCATGCTGGATTAATATCGACAAGGAGTAATGGAGGCCACGGGCTTCGAAGCTACACCATGTTCGATTAGCGCGTGGTCAGGGTCAGCAGGCTGTCTCCGCGTCGTAGCTGCAGCTGCCAGATGCCGTCCGAGCGCGCCAGGATGCGTCCCAGTTGTTGCAGGGTGGCGGCGCGGTGGCCATTGATCTTGAAGATCACATCGTCCTTGCGCAGGCCGATGCGCCAGGCTGGTGAATCCTGGCGGATGCGGCCCACCGCGATGCCGGGGTTCTCGCCCAGACCCGAGACATCCACCACCTCGCCCAGTAGGGCTCCGGCGAGCATGGGGTGGATGGACTTGCCGGGCACATAATCGGCGTAGGGATCGGCGACCACGGCCTGCAGGCTCAGGGGCCGGTGGTCGCGCAGGATGTCCAGTTTCAGCGACTCGCCGATGCGCGCCAGGCCGAGCTGGGTATGCAGATCGCCGGCGCCGGCCACGCGGTGGCGTCCGATGCGCACGATCACATCGCCCACCCGCAGGCCGGCCTTGTCGGCGGCCGAGCCCGGCTCGACCTCGGTCACCACCGCGCCTTCCGGGCGCGCCATCCCCAGGGCCTGCGCCAGGTCGGCGCTCAGGTCCTGGAAGGTGGCGCCGAAGGTGCCGCGCTGCACGCTGCCGTAGGACACGATCTGGCGCATGATGGTGTGCGCGATATTCGAGGGGATGGCAAAGCCGATGCCCACATTGCCGCCATTGGGGGCCAGGATGGCGGTGTTGATGCCGACCAGCTCGCCACGCAGATTGACCAGCGGCCCGCCGGAGTTGCCGGGGTTGATGGAGGCGTCGGTCTGGATGAAGTTCTCATAGCCCTCGATCCCCAGGCCGCTGCGTCCCAGCGCGCTCACGATGCCCGAGGTCACGGTCTGGTTGAGGCCGAAGGGGCTGCCGATGGCGACCACGAAGTCACCCACCCGCAGCTGGTCCGAATCCGCCCAGGGCAGGGCGGTCAGGTGCTCGGCCGGTATCTTGAGCACCGCGATGTCCATCTCCGGATCCTTGCCCAGCACGCGGGCGCGGAAACTGCGCCCGTCCTTGAGGGTGACCTTGATCTCGTCCGCGCCCTCGATCACATGGTGGTTGGTCAGCACATAGCCCTTGGCGGCGTCCACGATGATGCCCGAGCCCAGGCTCTGCGCCTCGGGGCGGCGTTCCAGCGGCACGCCCTGGAAGAACCAGCGGAAGAAGGGGTCGTCGAGCAGCGGGTGGCGGCGCAGACGCTGGTGGGTGGTGGTGGCGATGTTGACCACCGCGCCGGTGACCCGCTCGAGCATGGGCGCCAGGCTGGGCAGGGGCTGTCCGTCGACCGCCACCGGCAGCGCGGCGCCCGCCAGCGGCATCCAGCACAGAAGCAGCAGCAACAGGATACGGGAACGGTTCATGGATCTTTCCTCGTGGATTTGCCCTTTCGTCCGCGGCGGAAGGAAAAAGTTCTACAGCCAGCGCACCAGGTAATAGATCCGCTGGCTCTCCGAGGAAACCGAGGGCCCGTACACGATGGCGGGGTGCAGATTGCGCGCCGGATCGGCGACCTCGATGGCCTCGGCGGGCGAGGGCAGGATCTGCACACAGGCCTCGGGATAGCGCTTGCGGTTCTTGCGCGGGGTCTTGATCAGCGCGCAGCGCTCTTCCAGGGACCGGGATTCGGGATCGATGATTACATGTGCCACAAGCGCATTATAGCCGTTAGAATGAGGCCACACCTTCCCCTGTGATCCCGCCATGGACATTGCCGATCTCCGCCGCGAATACATGTATGCCGGTCTGTCCCGGGCCGACCTGCACGAGGATCCCATCGTGCAGTTCGAGCGCTGGTTCAAGGATGCCACCGAGGCCCCGCTGCACACACCCAATGCCCTGAGCCTGGCCACCGCCACTCCCGACGGCATGCCCTCGCTGCGCACCGTGCTGCTCAAGGCCTTCGATCACAAGGGCTTCGTGTTCTACACCAACTACGCCAGCCGCAAGGCGCGCGAGATCGAGGCCAACCCGCGCGCGGCGATGCTGTTCCACTGGCTGGAGTTCGACCGTCAGGTCAAGATCCAGGGCACGGTCTCGCGGGTCGGGGTGGCCGAGTCGCTGCGCTACTTCGCCTCGCGCCCGCGTGGCAGCCAGATCGGGGCCTGGTGCTCGCAACAGAGCAGCCCGGTCGGGTCGCGCCAGTTGCTGGAACAGGCCTTTGAATCCATGAAGCGCCGTTTCGGCGAGGGCGAGATCCCGCTGCCCGAGTTCTGGGGCGGCTACCGGCTCAGCCCCATCCGCATCGAGTTCTGGCAGGGACGCGAGAACCGCCTGCACGACCGCTTCGAATACCTGCGCGAGGGCGAGGGCTGGCGCATCCAACGCCTGGCGCCCTGAGGGTCTAACCCCGGATGTACACGGTCAAACGCTGGCCGGGGTGCAGGTAGCGGCCGACCTGGTTCCAGCGGCGCAGGTCGGCGATGGTCACCGAGAAGCGCTGGGCGATGGTGTACAGCGAGTCGCCCTTGCGCACCCGGTAGTGGACCCGGGTGCGCGCCCGGGCGATGTGGCGCGCGCTGTCGCTGGCCCGGCCGGAGAGGGGGATGCGCAGGCGCCGGCCGGCCCGGATCAGGTTGCCATGCAGGCCGTTGGCCTCGCGGATGGCGGCCACGCTCACATGGTAGTGGTGGGCGATGGCCAGCAGTGATTCGCCCTTGCGGATGCGGTGATCGGCCCAGCGCAGGCGCTTGTCTCCGGGCTGCCCGGCCAGGGCGGTTGTGAAATCGTCGGCGCGCCCGGTCGGCAGCAGCAGCTGGTACTTGCCCTTGGGTACGATGCCCTGGCGGAAGGCGGGGTTGAGCTGTAGCAGCCGCTCCAGGGGCATGCCGGCCAGTTCCGCGGCCATCTCCAGGTCCAGCGGCCCTTCGAGCGCCACTGTCTGGAAGTGTGCGCGATTGGGGATGTCGGGCAGGCTCAGTGATTCTGGCTTGTCGATGATGCGCGCCACCGCCAGCAGGCGCGGGATGTAGTCGTCGGTCTCGCCCGGCAGGTCCAGCTGCCAGTAGTCGGTGTCGTGGCCGGCCCGTTCGGCCCTGCGGATGGCATTCTTCACGGTGCCGATACCGCAGTTGTAGGCGGCCAGGGCATGCAGCCAATCGTCATCCAGCCGGTCGTGCAGCTGTTGCAGATAGCCCAGGGCGGCCTCGGTGGCGCGCACGATGTCGCGGCGGCCGTCGTAGTGGCGGTTTTGTTTCAGTCCCAGCATGTGCGCGGTGGCCGGCATGAACTGCCACAGCCCGGCCGCGCCGTTGGAGGAATAGACATGGGGCTGAAAACCGCTCTCCACCGCCGGCAGCAGGGCCAGCTCGCCGGGCAGGTCCCTGGCCTCGACCCGGCTGACGATGTAATGCAGATAGGGCCGCGCGCGCGCCAGCATGCGCTGCAGGGCCCGGGGGTGACGGCGCAGGCGGGCCAC
>JALVTT010000171.1 GCA_027024025.1 Sedimenticola sp. | reverse complement strand
TACTTCTACAGCACAGATTTCCCCACCTTCCCACATAAAAACCCGATCGTATGCCGCTGATAACGGCCGCTACCCGATCGGCGTGGCACAATGCGGTTTCCTGGGGTCTGGAATCACGGATTCAGGGAGAGAGTCAGTTGCCGCCTAGCATGGGCAGCTCTGACCCCACCCCCAACTCACCGCGACCAACGATATACCAACGGCGAATGCGGATTCGCCGGCGTGGCCTTGAAACGGTTCTGCGCCCCTTGCTCGTCGAAGGCCAGCACGCCGTAGGCCCCGTAGTGGGGCAGTTTGCGCGCCAGCGCACGTATCGTCTGCGGCGTGGTGGCGCCGATGAAGCCGAAGGCCACGCCATCGGGCCGGGTGTTGACCCGCACCACCGCGAAGCGCCCGCGCGGAAAGGCGCGGGCCTCCTGCTTGCCCTCGCCGGCCACCCGCAGCCGGTCGGCGCTCAACACGAACCCCTCGTCGGACAGGGGTCCGGTCTCCAGGGCGCGGTTGTCCCAGCCCAGGATGAGGCGGTTGTCGCCAGGCGGGATGGCGGCGGTGTGGCCGTCGTCGGTCACTTTCAGATCCGGGTAACGTTGACGCCAGGCCTCGGCCAGGGCCTGCCAGGCCGCGCGCTGTTCCGCCGGGGCCTGGGCGGGCAGGACCAGCCAGGTATGCCCGCCGAGCAGCAGGCTGAGCGCGGGCGGCTGCTCGCGGGGGTCGAGATAGCGCAGCACGTCGTAGTCGGGGTCGATGCGCAGCACCGCCGGCGGGCCGGGCAGGCGCAGGCGGACCTGGCGCGCCCTGGCGTCCAGACGCACCTGTTCGCGCCTTCGGCTGCCGTCGGCCAGGGTGATCTCCACCGGCACATCCAGCACCGCGTCCTCGGGGCCGCGCCGGCTCAGGCGGAATGACAGCCGCACGCCCTTGCCGGCCGTCTGCAGTCTCACCTCCGACAGCGCCAGGCGCGGCGCGCCCTTGCGCCGCAGCCAGGGCAGAAAGCGCCGCATGAGGGCCGGGTCGTCGCCGGTGATCACGCGCAGGGCCTGCTCGAAGCCGATGGCCTGGTAGCGGTGGCGTTGCCACAGCCGCCGCAGACCGGCCTCGAAGCCGGCATCGCCCAAGGCGCGGCGCAGCATGTGAAAGAACATGAGCGACTTGCTGTAGCCGACCGACTGGCTGGCCTCGTCGTGGCGGCTGACGAAGTCGAGCAGCGGCATGTCCCTGCCCCGCGCCGCGTAGTTGCTGTAGCGCTGCAGAGCGCGCAGCCGGTACTCGGCCCCCTTGCCCCGGCGCGTCTTCATCCAGTGGTCGGCCAGGTAGGCGGTCAGGCCCTCGCTCCAGTTGCCCTTGCGGTAATCGACCCAGACCCCGTTGCCCCACCAGTTGTGCAGGATCTCGTGCGGCAGCGAGGTATAGGGGATGAAGGGCAGGCGCATCACCTGACCGCCCAGCAGGGTGAAGGACGGCATGCCCAGGCCGGTGGGCCAGCGGTTCTCCAGCACGGTGAAACGGGCATAGGGATAGGGCCCGATCAGGGCGCTGTAGTGGTCGATGTAGCCGCCCATCAGGTCCAGGTAGCGCTTTGCCAGGGCCGGATCGTCGTGCAGCAGCCAGACCGCCAGGGTGATGTCGCCGTGTCTGCGCGCGTGCCGGTGATAGGGCCCGCCGACCAGGTACAGGGCCTGGGCCGGCTGCTCGCTCTGCCATCGCTGACGGCCCTCCGACTCGCTGCGCCGCCCCTGGCTCAGCACCTGCCAGCCGTCCGGGGCCCGCACGTCCACGCGCGCGCCGCTGATGGTCTGATCGGTGAGCGGATACCAGGCCGAGGCGTCGTCCAGATAGACCCCGCCGGGGGAGAGGTCGCCCTGCGGCATGCCGCCCAGCCCACGCCGCCCCGAAAAGACCGGCCGCCCGTGATAGCGCAGCACCACATCGCGCACCGGGCGCTCCGCGCGCAGCCGGTACAAGACCTGTTGCGCGTCGGCGTCCAGGCGCTGCAGGCGCCCGCTCCCAGTCTCGACCGCCAGCCCCCGGTTGAGACGAAACAGCAACTCGCGCCGGGGTCTGGAGAAACCAATCCGGTCCTGCACGATCAAAGACCCGGTAGCGGGTCGCAACACGACATCCAGCGTATGGGTTAGGCTGTCGGCCCATACCTGGACTGGCAACAGGCACAACAACACCATGAAAAGCCGTTTCACCCGATTCCTCCTCGTTCTTCTGACCGCCCTGCAGGGCGCCTGCGTCTCGGCCACCCGGCCCGACCCGGCCCCGGCGGACAACGGCCTGGTGCTGGACACCGCGCAGGCCCCCTCGCTGAGCGGCATTCTGCCCCGTCTCGAGGGCGAGCGCCTGATCTATGTGCCCGAGACCCACACCCGCAACGCCGACCACCAGCTGCAGCTGGCGGTGCTGCGCGCCCTGCCGCCCGAACGGACCGCGCTGGGCGTCGAATGGTTCCAGGCGCGCTTCCAGCCGGCGCTGGACGACTTCATCGCCGGCCGTATCGACGAGGCCGGGATGCTGCGCCGCACCGGCTACTTCGAGCGCTGGCGCTTCGACTACCGCCTGTACCGCCCCATCATCCGCTACGCGCGCGCGCACCATATCCCGATCATCGCGCTCAACGCCAGCCGCGAGCTGACCGACGCCATCCACGCCTCCGGCATCGCCGGCCTGAGCGCGGAGATGAAAAAGGCCCTGCCCGACCACTATGACTACAGCGACCGGGCCTATGACCGCATCCTGCGCCGGATCTTCGAACAGCATCGCCGCGAGGACGCCGCCTTCGAACGCTTCCGCGAGGTGCAGCTGACCTGGGACGAGACCATGGCCCAGCACATCGCCGAATACCTGAAGGCGCACCCGCAACGCCGCATGCTGGTCCTGGCCGGACGCGGCCATGTGGCGGGCCGGCACGGCATCCCGCGCCGCGCCACCCGGCGCAGCGGCATCCGCGGCACCATTATCAGCAGCTATGACCCCGGCCTGCCGGTGCGCGGCCAGGCGGACTACCTGGTGCTCAACGACGACGACCCGCTGCCGCCGCGCGGCCTGATCGGAGCCCTGCTCGACATCGCCGGCGGGCGCGTGATGATCAAGTCCTTCACCCCGGGCAGCGCCGGCCGGGCCGCCGGCCTGGAGAAAGGCGACCGCATCATCGGGGTGGACGGACAGACGGTCAGCGACTTCGCCCAGTTCAAACTGGCCATGCTGGACAAGCGCGCCGGCGACCGCGTGCGCCTGCGCGTGCACCGCAAGCACCTCATCGGCCACGACGAGGATCTGGATATCGAGGTCAGGCTGAAGGGCCAGAACCCCTCGCCGCACGGACGCTGAGGCCCGACTCAGCTGCCGCCCTGCAGCACCACCTGCGTGCGCACGAGATTCCCATCACGCCACAGCCGCAGCGTGACCCGGTCGCCGATCCGGTAGTCGTCGAGCCGGCTCATCAGCTCCGCGACGCTCTTGACCGGCTTGCCGTCGATGGCCTGGATGATGTCGCCGGGGATGACCTCGCCATGCACCCCGACCCGGGTGCCCCGCAGCCCGGCCCGTTCGGCCGACGAGCCCGGCGCGACCTTGAGCACCAGCACCCCGGGGACTTCCAGCTGACGGGTGATCTCGCGGTTGATGTCGGCGTCCACCGTCACGCCCAGGCCCGGACGCACATAGCGGCCCTCGGCGATCAGTTGCGGCACCACGCGGTTGACCGTGTCCACCGGCACCGAGAAGCCGATCCCGGCATAGGCGCCAGAGGGACTGTAGATGGCGGTGTTGATGCCGATCAAACGGCCCGCCGAGTCGAGCAGCGGCCCGCCGGAGTTGCCGGGGTTGATCGCGGCGTCGGTCTGGATCAGGTGTTCGATGCGCACGCCGTTCTCCTCCGACAGCGAACGGTTGAGCGCCGAGACGATGCCGCTGGTCAGGGTGTAGTCCAGGCCGAAGGGGTTGCCGATGGCGAACACCTTCTGCCCCACCTGCAGGTCCGAGCTGCGACCGACGGGCACCGGCGGCGGACGGTCGAAGGCCACGTTGATGCGCAGCACCGCCAGGTCGTGCGACGGGCTGGCGCCGACCAGGACCGCATGATAGCTGCGCCCGTCGTTGAGCCGCACCGTGGCCTCGGAGGCGCCTTCGATGACGTGGTTGTTGGTCACGATGTGGCCCAGGTCGTCCCAAACGAAGCCGGAGCCGGTGCCACGCGGCACGCTGAACACATCGCGGGTCCAGGGGTCGATCACCCGCTGCCGGGTGCTGATATAGACCACCGAGGGGCTGGCCCGCTTGAAGATCTGGATGGTGTTCTGCTCGTCCTCGGCCAGGCTGCCGCGCGCGGTGACCGGGCGCGGCTGCGCGGTCATCCCGATCAGGTAATGCTCCAGCACCGGCAGCAACTGCCACAGCAGGGCCAGCAGCACCAGGGTCCAGGTCAGCCAGCGCAGGCGCGCCAGCAGGGGATCGGTCTGCTGCGCCATCAGCCCGCCCTCGCGCCGGGATGCGCGCAGGCGCCGGCGATGCGCATCACGTCCTCGCCGTCGAGGGTCTCCTTCTCCTCCAGCTCGGCGGCCAGGGCGTCCAGTACCGAACGGCAGCGGGTGAGGATCTCCCTGGCGCGCTCGCGGCCCTCCTCCACCAGGGCCCGGATCTCGGCGTCGATGGCCTGGGCGGTGGCCTCGCTGAAGTTGCGTTCCTCCATGGTCTGGGCGCTGTTGAGATACTGCAGCTGCTGCTCCCTGCCCCAGACCACCGGCCCCAGCTTCTCGCTCATGCCCAGGCGCGCGACCATGGTGTGCGCGATCTGGGTGGCCTTCTCCAGATCGTTGGAGGCGCCCGATGAGATGCTGCCGAGCACGATGTCCTCGGCCATGCGCCCGCCGAGCAGGATGGCGATCTGGTCCTTCATCTCCTCGGTGGTGGAGAGCAGGCGCTCCTCCACCGGCAGTTGCAGGGTGAAGCCCAGGGCGCCGATGGCGCGCGGGATGATGGTCACGCGGTGTACCGGCTCGCCGGTGGGCACCGCCAGCGCCACCAGGGTGTGGCCCGACTCGTGCACCGCGACCCGGTGTTTCTCCTCGGGGCTGAGCGCCTTGTGCCTGGCCTCCGGCCCGGCGATGACGCGGTCGATGGCGGCCTCGAAATCACGCATCCCGACCCGCTCGCGGTTCTCGCGCAGGGCCTGGATGGCGGCCTCGTTGCAGATGTTCTCCAGATCGGCGCCGACGAAGCCGGGGGTGCGCTGCGCCACCACGTGCAGGTCCACATCGGGCTCCAGCTGCATCCTGCCCGCGTACAGCCGAAGGATGCCCTCGCGCGCGCTCAGGTCCGGCTTGTCCACCACGATGCGCCGGTCGAAGCGGCCCGAACGCAGCAGCGCCTGGTCCAGGATCTCGGGCCGGTTGGTGGCGGCCATCACCACCACCCCGGTGGAGGGATCGAAGCCGTCCATCTCGGTGAGCAGCTGGTTCAGGGTCTGCTCGCGCTCGTCGTGCCCGCCCATCACCGGGCCCGCGCCGCGCGAGCGGCCGATGGCGTCGATCTCGTCGATGAAGATGATGCAGGGGGCCTTCTTGCGCGCCTCCTCGAACATCTCGCGCACCCGCGCCGCGCCCACGCCCACGAACATCTCGATGAACTCCGAGCCGCTGATGTTGAAAAACGGCACCCCCGCCTCGCCGGCCACGGCGCGCGCGAACAGGGTCTTGCCGGTGCCGGGCGGGCCCACCAGCAGCACGCCCTTAGGCGCGCGCGCCCCCAGCGCCCGGATGCGGCTGGGGTCTTTCAGAAACGCCACCGTCTCCTGCAACTCCTGCTTGACCTCGTCATAACCGGCCACGTCGTCGAAGGTCACCTTGGGACCGTCGTCGGCATGCACATGGACATGGTTGCCGATATTGAGAAAGCCCTTGTTCATGGGCCCCATCCTGCTGGCGATCCAGCCCCAGACCAGAAACAGGATGCCGAACGGCAGTATCCAGTTGAAGAAGAAATTGCTCAGCCAGTTGTTGTCGTAGCGGACCCGGTACTTGACCCCGTTCTTCGCCAGCTTGTCGGCCAGTTCCTGGTTCCAGATCAGCGGCACCGTGCTGAACTGGCGCGGCCGGCCGGTCCGGGGATCGGTCTCCTTGAGGGTGCCGACGATGGCCTTGTTGGTCACCACCGCCTCGGCCACCTCGTGCTTCTCCACGTGCTGCAGAAACTCGCTGTACGGGATCTCGATGCGCCGCTCATGGCTCAGCTGCGCCCACCACTGGAAGGACAGCAGGATGAACACCAGATACAGGATCAGGTTGAACTGCGGCGACTGCCAGAACGGCGTCTTGCTCGTCTTGTTGATCTCGATGCGCGGCTTGTTGGTGCCGCTGTGAAACTCACTCTTGGCCATGAAGATTTCCCCGAAGTTGACCGGTCCCCTCGCCGGCTACCGCGCACAGATGGGGGCGGAGGCCGGGGGATCAAGCATAGAGCATCTCGGGCCCGCCGGCACCGGCCCGCTTGGCGCCGGCCTCGGCGAGACGCCCCGGCATGCCGGCGAGACGCCGGCGCTCCCGGCCGGGCGGGGGCGCTTTGCCCGTGGATCCCTCTCCCCGCGTGCGGAACAGTCGTCCGGGGAAAATGGATAATCGTAACGCCCCTCCCCCCGCCTGCGGGGGGAGGTTGGGAGGGGGGAGAAACAACCTCAGGCGGCGCGCTGGTCGTGCCCGGCGAACCAGGCCTCCAGTTCTTCGGAGCCGCCGATGTGTTCGCCGTCGATGAACACCTGGGGCACGGTCTCTTTGCCGGTGATGGCGCGCAGGCTGCGGATGCTCGCGTCATGCCCCAGCACGATCTCCTCGTAGGGCATGCCGTGTTCGCGCAGCAGCGCCTTGGCGCGGGCGCAGAAGGGACAGCCCGGCTTGGTGATCAGGCTCACCGGGCGCGGCTTGCGCGCCCGGGGGTTGATGTACTCGAGCATGGTGTCGGCGTCGGAGACCTCGAAGGGATCGCCCGGCAGGTCCGGTTCGATGAACATCTTCTCGATCACCCCGTCGCGCACCAGCATGGAATAGCGCCAGCTGCGCCTGCCGAAGCCGAGGTCCGACTTGTCCACCAGCATGCCCATGCCCTCGGTGAACTCGCCGTTGCCGTCGGGGATCAGGGTCACGTTCTCCGCTTCCTGGTCTTCCTTCCAGGCCTCCATGACGAAGGCGTCGTTGACCGAGAGGCAGACGATCTCGTCCACCCCGTTCTCGCGGAACACCGGGGCCAGCTCGTTGTAGCGCGGCAGGTGGGTGGACGAGCAGGTGGGGGTGAAGGCCCCCGGGAGGGCGAACAGCACCACGGTGCGGCCCTTGAAGATGTCGTCGCTGTGGATGTCCTTCCAGTCGCCGTTCTCGCGGGTGCGGAACACGACGCTGGGCACTTTCTGTCCTTCGCGGTTTTGCATGATGTCTCTCCTGTCTTAGTCGATTGCTATCGATGACAGGTTGATTATTGCGAAGAACTAACAATTAGTGAAATTGTTTGTTACTACTGTGTCGATAGGATTTGACTAATGCCACAGGCCGCTCAGATGCCAGCCCGGGCGGCGGGTGACCGGGGCGCCGGAGACCGCCAGGCGCTGTGGCACCCGGTCCTCGGGATACAGCCCGGCGCCCTGACCCAGGTCCGCCTTGAGCGCCATCAGCCGCGCCACGCGCTCGGAGGTCTCGGGATGGGTGCGCAGCAGCGAGGGCTCGGGGATCCGGCGGCCGGGCAGGAAGACCCGCTCCAGCCAGCTGCCCTGGACCCGCTCGATCTTGAGCAGGGCGCTGGCCAGGCCGTCCGGGTCGCCGGTCAGGCGCGCGCCGTTGAGATCGGCGTCGAACTCGCGGGTGCGCGACAGGGCCAGCTGGGCCAGGGCGCTCAGGGTGGGCGCGAACACCAGCAGCAGAATGGCCGACCAGCTGATGGTCACCCCGCCCATCATCAGCAGCGGCAGATTGAGCAGCAGCAGGAACTGGCCGAACCAGGACAGCATGGAAGTGGCGCGGCTGAACAGATCGGCCAGCCCCATGACCCACAGATCGCGGTTGCGCACATGGCTGATCTCATGCGCCAGCACCCCGGCCAGCTCGCGCAGATTGAGCTGGCGCAGCAGGCCGTCGGTGAGCCCCAGGCTGGCCTCCTCGGGGGTGCCCACGGCAAAGGCGTTGAGCATGCCGCTGGGTACCAGGTACAGCGAGGGCGGGCGCGCCAGCCCGGCCCGCCCGGCCAGCTGCGCCACCAGCCGGTGCAGCTCCGGCAGCTCGTGTTCGGGGATGGGACGGGCCCCGTACAGGCGCATCACCAGGGCCGGCGAGATGCTGGGGTTGAAGGCCACCGCCACCGCGCCCATGCCGAGCAGCATCCACAGGCCCTGACCGCCCCACAGCAACCAGCCCAGGGCCGCCAGGAAGGCGCCCATCACGGCCAGCAGCAACAGCGATTGCAGACGGTTGCGCCAGGCGTTCTCCAGCCAGGTGACGCGGTCGATGCTCACCCCAGCTCCAGACGCCGCAGCCGCGCCCGCAGGCGCTCCAGCTCATCGAGCAGGTCCACCGCCAGGGCCGCCCCGGCCAGGTTGACGCCCAGATCCCGGCGCAGGCGCTGGGCACAGCGCACCCGCTGCACGCTGACCCCGGTGAAGCGCCAGCGCGCCGGGTCACGCCCCGCCGGTTCGATCAGACCGTGCTCGACCATCTCGATCACCACCTCGGCGGGCACCCGGCAGACGCGGCACAACTCGCCCAGGGTGATGCCGTCCTGCTCCTCCAGGACATCACCGTTCAACAGATTCATCATCGTCTTTTCCATGGCTGCTCACACCCCCAGGGCCGCGCGCGGCTTGAAGTCGGCGAAGGCCTTGCTGAAGGCCGCATAGGCCTCGCGCGCCTGTTCATCGTCCGCGGGCGGGGTCACCACCTGCAGGACCACATAGAAATCACCCGGCTCGCGGGACGGGATGCCCTTGCCCTTGAGCCGCAGTTTGCGCCCGGAAGCGGAACCCGCCGGGATCTTCATGTCCACCGGACCGGCCGGCGTCGGCACCTTGACCCTGGCACCGAGCGCGGCCTCCCAGGGGGCCACCGGCAGGTCGAGGTAGACGTCCTTCCCCTCGACCCGGTAGAAGGGATGGGGACGGAACTCGACCTCCAGGTAGAGATCGCCCGGCTCGCCGCGACCGATGCCGGGGCTGCCCTGCTTCGCCAGGCGGATGTGCTGCCCCTGGCGCACGCCCTTGGGAATGCGCACGTTGAGGGTGCGCTCCTTGAGCTGCGGACGCCCGTCCGGCCCCAGCTCGGAGTGCTTCAGGGTCAGGGCCCGGGTCGCGCCCTGATAGGCGTCCTGCAGATCGATCACCACCCTGGCGTAGGTGTCCTCGCCGCGCATGTCGAAGCCATGCCCGCCGCCGGTGGTGTAGGTGTAGCTGCGGCGCCCGCCGCGCGCGCGCCCGAACAGGCTCTCGAAGAAGTCGCTGAACTGCTCGGCATCGGCCCCGGTGTAGCCGCCGCCGTGGAACTCGAAGCCCTGGTCCCAGTCCGGCGGCGGGCGGAAGTCCTGCCCGTTCTTCCAGTTGGCCCCGAGCTGATCGTAGGCGGCGCGTTTCTCCGGATCCTTGAGCACCTCGTAGGCCTCGCCGATCTCCTTGAAGCGCTGCTCGGCGTCCGGCTCCTTGCTCACGTCAGGATGGTACTTGCGCGCCAGCTTGCGATAGGCGCGCTTGATCTCGTCCTGGCTGGCATCGCGGGAGACGCCCATCACCTCGTAATAGTCTTTGAATTCCATCGAATCGTTGTCCGCTCAGTCAATATCAACGTACGAATGATCGGGGCGGACGAAAGCTTTTCAAGCACGCGCCGGTCTCTGCCAGTGAACAGGGGACCCATCCCGGAGTTTCCCCGCCGTCCCAATCATGACACCATAACCCAGATGCCCGTTCTGATCTTCGTCTACAACGCCGACAGCGGCCTGTTCAACACCCTGGCCGACATCGGCCACAAGCTGTTCTCGCCGGAGACCTACCCCTGCGATCTGTGCATGCTCACCCACGGCGTGCTGCGCGAGCGCGAGCCCTGGCGGGCCTTCGTGGAACAGCTCCCGCTGGAGACGCGCTTTCTGCACCGCGACGAGTTCCGGCGGGAATTCCCCCAGGTCGACACCCCGCTGCCCGCGGTCTTTCTGCAGCGCAAGGACCGCATCAGCCTGTGCGTGGACGCGCGCTCGCTGCACAACTGCAAAAACCTGGACGAGCTGCAGGATCTGATCCGCCCGGCCTGCGAAAACGCGGGCTGAAACCCCCTCCCCGATCAGATACCCTTGGGGCCATGGACGCCACCCCCGAGCAACCCGAATGCCCCCTGGGCGAATCCGCCTGCCCCTGGCTGGACGAGGTCCGGGCGCTGCGCCGGCGTGTCGAACAGCTCGAGGAACTGGTCGCGCGTGACCCGCTGACCGGGCTGTACAACGTGCGTCACCTGCACGAGGTCCTGCCGGCGATGCTGGAGCGCACCCGCCGCACCCACCGGCCGCTGTGCCTGATCATGCTCGACCTGGACCATTTCAAACAGGTCAACGACACCTGGGGACACGAGGTGGGCAACATCGCCCTGCGCCAGACCGCGCGCATCCTCAGCGCCCAGGTGCGCATCGTGGACACGGTATGCCGCTACGGCGGCGAGGAATTCGTGGTCATCCTCCCCGACACCGGCCTGCGCGCCGCGGTGCGCATCGCCGAACGCATCCGCCAGGCCATCGCCGAGACCCCGGTGGAACACCCCGACGGCAGCCTCCGCCTGACCGCCAGCATGGGCGTGGAAATCCACCGCCCGCAGGACGACATCGACCCCGAGGCCCTGATCGAGGCCGCCGACCGGCTGCTCTACCAGGCCAAGCAGAGCGGCCGCAACCGGGTCTGCCACCGCGACATCGAGGAGATCGAGCCGGATACCGGGGTGAGCACGGAGGAGAAGGACGCCCTGTCGGACTTGTTCAGAAAGGACTGAGGCCGCGCATTCTCAGGAAGATCCGGACGCCTGGCCGCGGGCCAGGGCCTCCGGTGTGTTCAGATTGCGCAGATGCCGGTCCGGGGGCAGCGCCAGGGCCGCCGCCTGCCAGGGCCGGATCAGCTGCATCACGCGCAGGCGACCGGTGTCCAGGGCCTCGCTCAGGACCGGCAGCAGCGCCGCCGACCAGTAGCCCAGCAGGGGCTGCAGGCGCTCGCCGTCCAGGGTGCCCACCCAGGGGCTGTCCTGCCCGCGGGCGTGACGCAGCACCTGCCGCATCCAGTCGCGTGGCGCGCCCACCACGTCGCAGGGCACCACCAGCAGCGCATCGGCGTCGGTCTCCCGGAGGGCGGTCTCGATCCCGCTCAACGGCCCCAGAAAGCCCTCGCGCCGGTCCGCCAGCACCCGGTGGCCCAGCGCGGCATAGCGCTCGCGGTGCCGGTTGGCGCTGATCAGGATCTCGTCCAGGCCATCGAGCAGATCCAGGGCGTGCCTCACCAGGGGCCGACCGCGGTACTGCTGCCAGCCCTTGTCCTCGCCGTTGAAGCGCCGGCTCAGCCCGCCGGCCAACACCAGTCCCGCCACCTTTTCCGTCATCGCTGTCCCCTCTCCGAGATCTTCACCTGCCGGCCAGTTTGTTCTATATTTGTTCTCCATCCATCACGGACACCCTGCCCATGAACGCACCCGAAGCCCGACTCGACGCCATCCTCGCCAGCGGCCGGCTGTGGCGGGGGCATGGCCGCGAGCGCGTCCCCGGGACGCTGTCCAGCGGCTGGCCCGCGCTCGACCAGGCCTGCGGGGGCGGCTGGCCGCAGGGGGCGCTGAGCGAGATCCTCAGCGCCCGCGCCCAGGGCCTGTCGCTGCTGCTGCCGGCCCTGGCCCGGCTCAGCCGGGGTGAGCGCTGGCTGGCCTGGATCGCCCCGCCCCACATCCCCTACGCCCCCGGGCTGGAGGCGCGCGGCATCTGCCTGCAGCGCCTGCTGGTGGCCCGCGAGCTGGACGCGCGCGCCCGCCTGTGGACCGCCGAGCAGGCCCTGCGCTCGGGCGCCTGCGCCATGGTACTGCTGTGGCCGGAAGGGGTCGACAAGGTCCAGTTGCGGCGTCTGCAACTGGCCGCCGAGCAGGGCGACAGCATCGGCGTGCTGTTCCGTCCGCTGCGCGATGCCCGGCAGCGCTCGCCCGCCGCCCTGCGACTGCGGGTCACGCCCCCGGGCCCGTCGCCGGAGGGCGCCCCGGCCGGGCTGGACATCGAGATCCTCAAGCGGCGCGGCGGCCGGGGCGGCCGGCACTGCCACATCCGCCTGTGAGCCGCCCCCATGCTGTGGCTGGCCGTGTATTTTCCGGGACTGCCCCTGCGGGTCTTTCACGACCCGGGCCGGCAGCCCTTTGCCCTGAGTGAGCGTATCGACGGGCGCGAGCGCATCACCCGCTGCAACCGCCGCGCGCGCGAGCAGGGCCTGTATCCCGGCATGCCCCTGGCCTCGGCCCTGGCCCTGTGCGGCGGGCTGCGGGTGCGGCCGCGCGACCGCCGGGCCGAGCAGGCCCTGCTGCGGGACCGGGCGCAGCAGGCCTACCGCTTCAGCAGCCGGATCGCCTTCGACCCGCTGTGCCTGCTGATCGAGATCGGCGCCAGCCTGCGCCTCATGGGCGGTCTGGAACCCCTGCTGCAGACCGTGCTCGCGGCCCTGTGCGAGCCAGGGGAACGGGCCCGCCACGCCGTCGCCCCCACCCCGGGCGCGGCCTCCCTGCTGGCGCGCTGCCGGCCCGGGACGCGGGTCCTGAGGCGCGAGGCGATCCGCGAAGCGCTCGCCGACATCCCCCTGGCCCGGCTCAGCCGCGACCCGCGGGCGCGCCGCCTGATGCAAGACATCGGCCTGCGCACCCTGGGCGAATGCCTGGCGCTGCCGCGCGAGGGCCTGGCGCGGCGCACCGGCCCGGAGCTGCTGCGGCACATCGACCAGGTGCTGGGCCTGGCGCCGGACCCGCGCCCCGCCTGGCGGCCGCCGACACGGTTCGAACAGACCCTGCCGCTGTGCGACGAGATCGAACACGCCCCGGCGCTGCTGTTCCCCGCGCAGCGCCTGGTGGAACGTCTGGCGCGCTGGCTGCGCGCGCGCGACGGCGCCACCGACCGCCTGCACTGGCGCCTGCACCACCGCGCCCGGCCGCCGACCAGCTTCGACACCGGCCTGCTGGCGCCGGACCGCGAGCCCGAGCGCCTGCTGCGGGGTCTGCGCGAGCGCTGCGAGCGCCTGTGCCTGCCCGCGCCGGTCACCGCCCTGGGCCTGCGGGTGAGCGACATCCAGCCCGCCGACACCCCGTCCGGGGGGCTGTTCCCCGCGCCCTCCCGTCCCGATCTGCACTGGCTGGAGCGCCTGTACAACCGCCTGGGCGAGACCTGCATCCGCGGCCTGCGCAGCCGCCCCGACCACCGACCGGAACAGGCCTGGCAGTGGTGCCCGCCCGGCCGGAGCGAGGCCCAGCCCCCACGCCCGGGCGCGCAGCCGCTGTGGCTGCTGCCCCGGCCGCGCCCCCTGCGCGAACGCGGTCTGCAACTGCTGCAGGGCCCGCAGCGCATCGAGGCCGGCTGGTGGGACGGTCAGGACGTGGCGCGCGACTACTTCGTGGCCCGGACCCGCGACGGGACCAGGCTGTGGATCTATCTCGACCGGCGCAGCGGACACTGGCATGTGCATGGCTACCTCGACTGAGGCGCCGCCCGCCTACGCCGAGCTGTTCTGCCTGAGCAACTACAGCTTTCTGCAGGCCGCCTCGCACCCCGAGGAACTGGTCGGGCGCGCCGCGCAGCTCGGCTACCAGGCCCTCGCCCTCACCGACGAGTGCTCGCTCTCGGGGGTGGTGCGGGCCCACCAGGCCGCGCGCGAGGCCGGCCTGAGGCTGCTGATCGGCGCCCATTTCCGGCTGCCCGACACGCCCACCCTGGTGTGCCTGGCGCAGACGCCCGCCGGCTACCGCCGCCTGTGCCGCCTGATCAGCCAGGCCCGGCGCCGGGCCCCCAAGGGCGAATACCGGCTCACGCGCGAGGATCTGGAGGACGGCCTGCCCGGCTGCCTGGTGCTGCTGCATCTGGCCCCGGACACGCCGGACGCCGACCTGGCCTGGTTCCGCCGCGCCTTCGGCGACTCGGCCTGGATCGGCGTCAGCCTGCTGCGCGACGGCCGGGATCCGGCCCTGCTGGCGCGCGCCCGCCAGGCCACACGCACGCACGGCCTGGGCTGCGTGGCCGTGGGCCAGGTCCGCATGCACGCGCGCGGCCGGCGGGTGCTGCTCGACACCCTGAGCGCGATCCGCCTCGGCGTCCCGCTGGACCGTCTCGGACAGCAGGCCGCGGGCAATGGCGAGCAGCATCTGCGCCGGCGCGAGGATCTGGCCCGGATCTACCCCGCCGAGTGGCTGGCGCGCAGCGTGGAGCTGGCGCGGCGCTGCCGCTTCTCGCTGGACAGCCTGCGCTACGCCTACCCGGACGATGTCACGCCCCCGGGCATGCAGCGTCACGCCTATCTGCGCCAGCTGGTGGAACAGGGCGTCCGGCGGCGCTGGCCCGGGGGCTGCGACGAGCGGGTGCGCGCCCAGATCGAGCACGAGCTGCGCCTGATCGCCGAGCTGGGCTACGAGGCCTATTTCCTGACCATCTGGGACATCGTGCGCCACGCCCGGGCGCGGGGCATCCTGTGCCAGGGACGCGGCTCGGCCGCCAACTCGGCGGTCTGCTACTGCCTGGGCATCACCGAGGTCGACCCGGCCCGCGCCAATCTCCTGTTCGAACGCTTCATCTCGCGCGAGCGCAACGAGCCGCCGGACATCGACGTGGACTTCGAACACCAGCGGCGCGAGGAGGTCATCCAGTACATCTACGAAAAGTACGGGCGCGAGCGCGCGGCCCTGACGGCCACGGTCATCACCTATCGCGCGCGCAGCGCCCTGCGCGACTGCGCGCGCGCCCTGGGCCTGGACGCGACCCGCATCGAGGCCCTGGGCCAGGCCCTGTCCAGCTGGCGGCGCCACGGCGGGATCGACGCCGAGGCCCTGCGCGAGGCCGGTTTCGACCCCGACAGCCCGCTGATGCAGCGCCTGTGCTACCTGGCCAACGCCCTGCGCGGCTTTCCGCGCCACCTGTCGCAGCATGTGGGCGGCTTCGTCATCAGCCGCGAGCGCCTCGACGTCCTGGTGCCGGTGGAGAACGCCGCCATGCCGGGACGCACCGTGATCCAGTGGGAGAAGGACGACCTGGAGGCGCTCGGCCTGCTCAAGGTGGATATCCTCAGCCTGGGCATGCTCTCGGCCCTGCGCCGCTGTCTGGACCTGGTCGGGCGCCAGAGGGGACAGGCGCTGCGCCTGCAGGACATCCCGGCCGAGGACCCGGCGGTGTACGCCATGCTGCAGCGGGCCGACACCATGGGGGTGTTCCAGATCGAATCGCGCGCCCAGATGGCCATGCTGCCGCGCCTGCGCCCGCGCCATTTCTACGAGCTGGTGATCGAGATCGCCATCGTCCGCCCCGGCCCCATCCAGGGCGACATGGTGCACCCCTACCTGCGGCGCAAGCAGGGCCGCGAGCCCGTGGACTACCCCTCGCCCGAGGTGCGCGCGGTGCTGGAACGCACCCTGGGGGTGCCGATCTTTCAGGAGCAGGTCATCAAGCTGGCCATGGTGGCGGCCGGCTTCTCGCCCGGCGAGGCCGACCAGCTGCGCCGCGCCATGGCCGCCTGGAAGCGGCGCGGCGGGCTCAGCCCCTACCGCGAGCGTCTGCTGCGGGGCATGCATGAGCGTGGCTACAGCCGCGACTTCGCCGAACGCATCTACCGCCAGATCCTGGGCTTTGGCGACTACGGTTTTCCCGAATCGCACGCCGCCAGCTTCGCCCTGCTGGCCTATGCCTCGGCTTGGCTCAAATGCCACCACCCGGCCGCCTTCTGCGCGGCCCTGCTCAACAGCCAGCCGATGGGCTTCTACCAGCCCGCGCAGCTGCTGGACGACGCGCGCCGGCACGGGGTGGACGTATGTCCGGTGGATGTGCGCCACAGCGACTGGGACTGCACCCTGGAAGGCGAGGCGCCGCGGCTGCGCCTGGGCCTGCGCATGGTCGCCGGCCTGGGCCGCGAGGCGGCGGAGCGACTGCTGCGGGCGCGCCGCCAGGCGCCGTTCCGGGATCTCGACGACCTGGCCGCGCGCAGCGGTCTGGAACGCCGCGCGCTGCAGGCCCTGGCCGCGGCGGACGCCCTGTCCGGCCTGGCCGGGCACCGCCACCTGGCCGCCTGGGCGGTGGCCGGCATCGAGCACGGCGCGGACCTGATGCGGGCGCCCCGCTTCGCCGAGCGCCAGCCGCAGCTGTTCCCGCCCTCGGAGGCCGAACAGGTACTGGCCGACTACGCCCATACCGGTCTCAGCCTGCGCCAGCACCCGCTGGCGCTGCTGCGCGAGGCCCTGCGCGCGCGTGGCTTTCTCAGCGCCGCCGAGGTCGGCGGGCGCGCCGATGGCGAGGGTGTGCGCGCCGCCGGGCTGGTCCTGGTGCGCCAGCGTCCCGGCCAGGGCAAGGCGGTGTTCATCACCCTCGAGGACGAGACCGGCCAGCTCAACCTGCTGGTCTGGAGCCGCCTGGCCGAGCGCCAGCGGCGCATCCTGCTGGGCGCGCGCCTGCTGGGCGTGAACGCGCGCCTGCAGCGCGCCGAGGGCGTGCAGCATCTGATCGTGCACCGCCTGGAGGACCACAGCGAGCTGCTGGGCCCGCTTCAGATCCGCTCGCGGGATTTCTGCTGACCCGGATTCTCCCCGGCATGCGGCATTGCTGTTTTGCCTACTTCACCTTTGGGCAAGCCAGGCGGCGATGACTGGGATGAGGCGCCTCGGAATGCCGGCGAGACGCCGGCGCTCCCAGCAAGAGCGGGGCACTTTGCTCCCGGTATGGGTCTTGTTCATCTCCCCGGACAATGCCTCAGCCTGCCGGGATGCGGTGACGAAGAAACCGCACCGCCCACCCCCTCCGTTCAACGCAGCCAGCGCGCCGCGGCCTCGCTGTCGGTCTCGCGCGCGTCCACCCAGCGCTCGCTGCCGTCGGGCAGGCGTTCCTTCTTCCAGAACGGGGCCTCGGTCTTGAGGATGTCCATGATGTACTCGCAGGCCTCGAAGGCGGCCTGGCGGTGGGCGGAGGCGGTCAGCACCAGTACGATGGGCTCGCCCAGTTGCAGCTCGCCGACCCGGTGGATCACGGTCACGCCCTGCAGCGGCCAGCGTTCGCAGGCCGAGTCCACGATGCGCGCCAGGGCCTTTTCGGTCATGCCCGGGTAGTGCTCCAGGGTCAGGGTGCTGATCTCGGCCTCCCGCCCGCCGACCCGGTTGTGCCCGCGCACCACGCCGATGAAGCTGGCGATGCCGCCGATCGCGTGATTGGAGGCGGCCAGGCGCGCGATCTCGGCGCCGCTGTCGAAGGGATCGGTCTGGACGGCGATGTGGACCCTCATCCGCCTGTCACCGGAGGGAAGAAGGCCACCTCGTCACCCTCGGCCAGCGGGGTGTCGCGGTCGGCCATCTCCTGGTTGACCGCCATCAGCACGCTGCCGGAGAAGGCCTCGGCCCAGTCGTCGCCGCGCGCGGCCAGTTGGTCCACCAGGGCGCCCAGGGTGGCGGGCGGCGCCTCGATCTGCTCGCCGGGACTGCCGAGCTGGTCGCGCAGGCGGGCGAAGTACATGACCCGGATCATGCCAGCAACTCCTCGAATGACCAGAAATTGAGCGCGCTGTCGGCGGGCAGCGCCAGACCCTCGGGAATCTCGAGCAGGCCGTCGGCCCAGACGGTGCTGGTGAGCACGTCCGAGCCCTGGCGCGGGAACAGCTCGGCCACCGGCAGGCCGTCGGCCGGGTGCCGCAGGCGCACGCGCGCGAACTCGCGCCGCTTGAGCGGTTTTTCCACCGCCCGGGGCAGGCGCACCCGGCGCGGCGACGGGAAGGGGCTGTGCCGCCCCTGGGCCACGCGGATATAGGCCATGCCGAACAGGCACAGGGTGACGAAGGCCGAGACCGGGTTGCCCGGCAGGCCGATGAAGGGCGTCTCGCGCACCCGGCCGTAGGCCAGGGGCTTGCCCGGCTTCATGCGCACCCGCCACAGGTCGAGCGCGCCCTCTGCCTGTACCGCGGCCTTGATGTGATCCTCCTCGCCCACCGAGACGCCGCCGCTGGTGACGATCAGGTCGGCCTGGCTGGCGGCCTCCAGCAGGGCCGCGCGGGTGGCCTCGAAGGTGTCCTCGACCTGTCCCAGATCGATTACCTCGCAACCGGCCTGCTGCAGGGTCGCGGTCAG